>CAZPTI010000039.1:13555-16789 GCA_964588925.1 uncultured Anaerolineales bacterium
ATGACGATGAGCGACAGCCCCACCGCAGGCAGGCCGAGCAGCAATCCGCCGCCGAGGGCCAGCACCACGCCCGCCAGCGCGCCATGCCACGTCGCGCCGCCGTAAGTCAGGCTGCCAAGCAGACGGCTCATCGGCGCGTTCGGTTGCGCATAGGGCAGCGGCAAGGCGAAAAGCGCGCCCTGCCCCGCCCCATCGGGCCGCGCCTGCGCGTACTGCCGCAGGATGCCCCACAGGAGGTCGCCCAGGACGACCGCCGCCACGACGCGCAGCCACAGGGCCGGATCGCCCAGGACGGGCGCCACGGCGAGCGCGCCGGCCAGCACCGACCAGGCGGGCGCAATCCGCAGCGGCACGCGACTGAGCGAGATTTGCAGTTGGACGAGCGGCCCGGCCTCGGTCAATCTTCCTCCAAACCTGCTCATTTTACCTGTTTGTGGGGGATGGGTCAAATGAATTGCGGAGAGGGGGGAGGGAGATAGTGCGGTAGTGAGATAGTAGACACCGTAGACAGTAGACGGCGTAGAGTGTTGGTAACGTAGACAGTAGACACCGTAGACAGTAGATTCGGGTGGAGAGACGCGCTTCGAACCAATATCTTCCGAATTAACCGACAGGGGAGCGCATGTCTACTGTCTACAGTGTCTACTGTTCTACTGTCTACTATCGCACTACCTCACTACCGCCCTACTACCCCACCAACCGCTGCGCCTGCCCGATCCAGTCGTCGAGCATGATCTGCCCGACCGGGAGGCCAGTCGCCTCGGCGAGCGCGGCCGGGTGCGATTGCGCGATGTCCCACACGCTGCGGATGCCCGCCGAGCGCAGCTTCTCCGCCGTGTCCGCATCGATGCCCGTGATGGCCGTCATGGGGATGCGCGGACCGGGGAGCGCGGGCGACTCTACGTCGAGACTGGTTGCGGGAACCGGCGCGACCGGCTCAAGGCGGGGCGTTGGGGTCGGGCCGCCGCTATCCTGCGTGCCGAAGCGGGTCAGGACGACGGCGCCCAGGCCGATGGACACGAAGATGATCCAGAAGAGCCAGCCGATGCACGGGAGCCGGGCGAGCAGCGTGATGAGCGCGACGCCCGCCAGCACCTCGCCGATGGACGAGGCCGTCCGCATCCTGAGCGCGCCGAGCAGCCGCCCGCCGAGCCACACCGCCACGCCGATCCAGCCGAGCACAGTCGCCGCCACAAGCGCCAGCCACACGAGCAGCCCGAGGCCGCAGGCGATCAGGAGGATCGCGCCGCCGAGGACGCCGACGATGAGGGTCAGGAAGCCGACGCCGAACGCGAGGGCAGGTTGCGACGCGGTCGCGCTCGCCACGCGGCCCACGCCACGCGGCGCGATGACCACGAGCACCAGGCCGAGCAACCCCATCAGCACGATGGAGCCGAGCGTGCCAAGCTGCCAGTTGACGAAGCGGCTGAACCAACTGCGGGGCGGCTCCGGCTGGAAACCGTCAAACTGCGGGATCTCCGGCGCGACCGGCGCGACCGGGCCGATGCGATTCGGGGTGCGGAAGCCGTTGAACGTATCGCCGTGAACCTCGGCGCCCTCCGCCCGAAGCAGCGAACCGGCAAAGACTGCCAGATTGCCGTCGATGACGGCGGTTTGATTCAGCGTCAGCGAGCCGCCGAGCATGGTCACGTTGCCGTAAACCTGACCATCGACCACCAGCGCGCCGCCTGCGACCGTCACATCGCCGGTAACGACCGAATCTCGTTCCAGCGTGGCGTTGCCGCCGAGCACAGCCAGGTTGCCGTCGAGCGTCTCACCGCCCCGGAGGGTAAAATCCTCACCCGCCACGACCCGGTCGCCGATGATCTCCTGCGCGAAGGCCGTGGGCGCGAGCGCGCCGGCAATGAGGGCGGCCACGATCAGAAAGACGCCCGCCCATGCGATGAGTTTTTTCATAATGCCTGCTCCTTCAACAGACCCGACGGGTTTCCACCCACACCAGCCCCGACCCGCGCCACGATCCACAGCCACGCCATCGCCAGCGCGCAGGTCAGACACAACAGCGCGCCCACGACGGCGGCCACAAGGGGCGCGCCCATTTCACCGAAGAACTCGCCGGCCTCGCGCAGCGCCCAACCGCCCGTGCTCGCCAGCCCAGCCCACGCAGCGGCGAGCGGCCCCTGCTCCGGCGCAAGCCCGACAAACCAGCCGTTGACGAACGCCAGCGCCAGCAGCGCCACCAGCGCGGCTGAGACCGACGCCAGCGCCAGCCCGGCGATCAACCAGCGATGCCGCTGCTCCTGCGCGACGCGCGTGTCGAGCTGCGCCAGCACCAGGGCGGCGAAATCGACCGGCGCGGGGATGACCGGCGCAGCCATCAGCCGCCGGTCGAGCTCGCGCCACCGCTGCCACGTCTGGCGGCACTCCTCGCACTCGCGCAGATGCGCACGCAGCCGGACCTCTTCGTCCTCGCGCGCCTCGCCGTCCAGCGCCAGCGACATCAACATCGTATACTCAGCGTGTTGGATCATCGTCCACCTCATGCGCCCCCACTTATGCGCGTTAGCGCACCACCGGCCGGCGCAATCAGCCCGAGGGGCGCGTCCGCCGTCGCCGCAGACTCGATCATCTGCAAGCGCGCGCGATGCAGGCGGGATTTCACTGCCTGCACCGTCAGCCCCATTACGTCGGCAATTTCAGCATAGGAAAGATCGTGCCAGTAACGGAGGATCAACGGCACGCGATACGCGGCATCCAGCTTATTGACCGCCGCCTGCACCGCGTCGCGCGTCTCGGCGCTCAGCGCGCTCTCCTCCGGCCCGGCCTGTCGGGCTGGCAGCACCAGCGCCACCGGCTCTTCGTCCAGCGAGATCGTCTCGCCCCTGCGCCGCCGCAGCCGGTCGATGCAATAGTGCGAGGCAATCGAGAGGATCCATGACGACAGCTTGTGCTCCTGCGAGTAGGTGCCAAGCTTCGTGTAGACGCGCAGAAACGTCTCCTGGACCGCGTCCTCCGCTTCGACGGCGTTCCCGAGCATGCGATAACACAGGTTGTAGACCGGCCCCTGATACGCCTGGACCAGCCGGGCAAAGGCCGCCCGGTCGCCCCGCCGGGCCAGCTTGAGCCATTCCAATTCTTGCGCTGCGTTCACTGATCGCCCTGTCTCTGTCCGCAGTGTGTCGGACCCTCACCTTTCTCTACGCACCCATCCCGCAAAGGTTTCGCCCCACGGCGGACCTGCGTATAATAGCGCGCGTGACACGCCAACCCCAA
>CAZPTI010000039.1:16889-26433 GCA_964588925.1 uncultured Anaerolineales bacterium
TCCGCCGGAGGCCAGCCGTGGTGTTCCACCCCTATATCGCCATCGAGGGCGCAATTGGCGTCGGCAAGACGACGCTGGCGCGCATCCTCGGCGAGGTGCTGCCCTCGGAAGTGCTCCTCGAAGTGTTCGAGGAAAACCCCTTCCTGAGCGATTTCTATGCGGACCGCCAACGGTACGCGTTTCAGACCCAGATTTTCTTCCTGCTCAGCCGCTACCGCCAGCAGCACAAGGTGATCGGCAAGACGCTGCGGCACAGCGCGCTGGTCAGCGACTACCTGTTTGCCAAGGACTGGCTGTTCGCCCACCTGAACCTGGCGGGTGACGAGCTCGCCATGTACGAGCGCGTGCACGCCATCCTCGGCGAGCAGATCCCCACGCCCGCCCTGGTGGTTTACCTGCGCGCATCGACGGATGCGCTGATGGACCGCATCCGCTACCGGGGCCGCTCCTACGAACGGCAGATGGAACGCGGCTACATCGAGGCGTTGCAGGCCGCCTACGACCGCTTCTTCGCCGAGTTCGACGCTGCGCCTGTGCTCCAGATCGACACGGACGGCGTGGACATCGTCAACGACCTTAATGCGCGCACGGTTGTCGTGAACAGGGTCCGGGCGGCGCTGCAGGGCGACTCCCTGCAACTGCCCCTGCTCGACCTGGACGAGGCGGCGGGAGATGCGCCCGCTGCGCTCACCAACCGGCGTCGGCTGGCTGACTTCCAGCGCTTCCACCGGGCGTTGGATCGCGAGAAGGGGTTCATCGCCGACCTCTTTTTCAACTACATCTGCCTCACAGAGGAGGTCGGGGAGATCGGCCGGGTTATCAAGCAGACGTGGCGCCAGCAGGACGCGCTGCTGCCGCAGACCGGCAACCGGCAGGAGGCGATGGATCGCGCGCTCGATGCGGCCAAAGCCGACCTGCAGGAGGAGCTGGCCGACGCGCTCGCCTTCCTGCTCAAGATCGCCAACGACTCCGGCATCGACCTCGAAGCCGCCTATCTCACGAAGATGGATCGCAACCTGACGCGCGCCTGGCCGAACACCTGACGATTTCAGCTGTGGCAAAAGACGTGACCCACCTAACGGACTGTCCCAATGGATCAACCCAAACTGAACAAACGCTTCATCGCGATTGCCGGCAACATCGGCGTCGGCAAGTCGACCCTCACGCGCCTGCTGAGCGACACGCTCGACTGGGAGCCGTTCTACGAGGCCGTCTCGGACAACCCCTACCTGGCCGACTTCTACGGCGACATGACGCGCTACGCGTTCCACTCGCAGATATTCTTCCTCTCGCGCCGCCTGCGCCATCACCGCCACCTGCTCGACTTCCCGAACTCTGTCGTGCAGGATCGCTCGGTGTACGAGGATGCGGAGATTTTCGCGCGCGCGCTGTGGGAGCAGCAGCACATCGGCCCGCGCGACTACCAGACGTATCGCGAACTGTACGAAGTGCTGGTCTCCTTCCTCCCCCCGCCCGACCTGGTCGTCTACCTGCGCGCGTCCGTGCCCACGCTGCAAGCGCGCATCGCGCTGCGCGGCCGGGAGTACGAGCGCTCGATCTCCGCCGATTATCTCGAACAGCTCAACGCGCTCTACGAGGACTGGATGCGCAAGTTCCACCTCTGCCCCGTGCTCACCGTCCCCGCCGATGCGCTCGACTTCGCGCATGAGCGCGACCATCTCGACCTGATCGTCAGCAAGATTCGCGAGAAGTTGAGCGGGAAGGAAGAAGTGGTGTTCGCGTAATCGCTTGCATCTACTAGAAATTAGTGCTACAATCGGACAAACGGTTCGTAGTGCGCGCTTTAGCGCGACGGGGCGCTGAAGCGCCTACTACGAACCTACCCATGCCGAGGGAGTCCGCCCATGCCCGTCGATCCGAACTGGTCGCCCGTCGAGGACCTCACGTTTGTCCCGCCTGACAGCGAAGGGATCGCGGTTGCCGCAAGCCTGGGCGTCGTCCACCTCGTGTGGGCGCAGTCGAAGATCATCTACCACAGCCGCCGGCGCGACGGCGCGTGGAGCGCGCCCGCAAAGGTGGCCGCTGGTGAGCAGCCTGCGCTGGCCCCCACGCCCGACGGCGCGCTCCACTGCGCGTATGCCAACTGGTTCCTCGGCAATCGCGACGTCTACGTCACCGCCCTACGCGACGACAAGTGGTCGCTCCCTGTGCTGGTCTCGCGCACGACGGGCGAGTCGTTCGACCCGGCCATCTGCGCCGGGACCGACGGCAGGCTGCGCATCGTGTGGGCCGACACCACGCCCGGCGAGTCGGTCATCTACGCTGCCCACTTCGACGGCCAGAACTGGCCCTACGCGCCTGTGCCCAACGGCAAAGGCAGTCGTCCGACGGTGGCCGCCGACGGGGCAACCGTTCACGTTGCATGGCAGGATCGACTCGCCTCCTCAGAGACCGGCGCGTACGACGCGCTGGCGAGCAAACAGGTCAACGGCGGCGAATGGGGCCTCCCGCACATGGTGTCGGACACGCGCGACGCGCACTCCATGCTGCCACGGGTTGCGGTCAACGGGCAGGGGCAGTGTCATCTCGTATGGCAGGAGGAGCGCGAGGGGCTGTACGTGATCCGGCACGCAACGCTGTGGACGGAACCGGAGGGCTGGTCGGAGCCGGTCGACGTGTCCGATCCGGCCTTCGACGCGCGCCTGGCCTTCATCATGCCGAACCGTTGGGGCGACTTTCAGGTCGTGTGGTCAGAGGGCAACAATCTCAAGCACCGGGTGCGCGGGGGCGCGCTCAACGGGCGATGGAAGGCGACGGAGGCGGCGTGCGAGGAGTGCGCAGGGCTGGGCGAGTTGTCCGCCGCCATCGGCGACAAGGGCGAGTTGCACGCCGTCTTCACCCGCTACACCAACGGCGAGCGCCACACCTTCTACGTGCGGCGGAAGGCGATTGAGCAGCAGAAGGTGTTTCTGCCGATGGTGGGACGCTAGGCTGCGTATTTTTGCCACAGAGGCCACCAGAGGTTACAGAGAGGTTCTCTGAGTTCTCTGTGACCTCTGTTGCGAAAAAGCTACTTCTTCCGCTTCGCCAGCGTGCTCCGCACGTGGGGCATGACGCCGGTCAGGTGGCCGTGCGCCTTCCCCTTCGCCAGGCTCGCCAGAAACGCTTCCGGGTTCGCCTTGAACGGCGGCAACTCGACGTAGGCTGCGCCGATTTCGGGGAGCGTGTGGCCGTCACTGCCTGCCGTGCCGAGCTTACCGTGCTGCGCGGCCAGCTCCGCGGCGCGCTCGTTGTCCGCCGCCAGCAGGCAGCGCGCGTTGAACACCTCCAGCGCGTCCACATGGTCGATCAGCGCCAGCGTGTGTTTCTCGCCCATTGCTGAACCACGCAGCCGGTCGAGCGGGTGCGAGATGCTGATAACGGCGCCCTGCCTGCGCAGGAGCGCGATGGCTTCCTCCGGGTGCAGGCCACGCGGGATCTGCTCGGTCACGAAGTAGGCGATCAACTCGCCGCCCCACGCCGTGTCGATCTCCTGCCCCACGATGATCAGGTCGGGCGCCAGCGCATGCGCCTCCAGCGCGCCCTCAATCGTGTTGTGGTCGGTCACGGCCAGCTTCGCCAGCCCCACCTCGCGCGCCCGCTCGATCAGGTCGCGCGGGTCGGTCAGGCTGTCGGGCGAGACGTAGGTGTGGCTGTGGAGGTCAACGCGCCACGGCCCAACGACGGGATCAACCCTGCGCGCCACGGCCCCTCCCGCGCAACAGCATCGCGCCGACCAGCAGCGCGCCCACGGCCAGCCCGCCGAGCGCCACGCCCGCCGTCTTCGGCTCCATCCCCGGCATCACCACCTCGCCGTTCCCGTACTCCCGGAACATGCGGCCCCACTTGGTGTCGAGCGCGGCTTCGACACGCGGCCGGCCGACGAACGGGTACCAGTAGACGTTGTGGTAGAAGTTCGAGGCGAAGTAGCTCCACGGCACCAGCGGCGAGCGCAGCAGCACGTTCTCGAACGGCTTGAGCGCGCCGTGGTAGATGAGCTTCTGCCCCTTGCTGGCGAAGGTGTCCTCCTGGACAAAGCCCCAGTCCTCCGCCGACACGTCCGCGCCGACGATCTCGATCTCCTTCGGATCTCCACAGCCCAGGCCGAGCTCGTGCGCGAGGCGGATAAACTGGAGGTCCAGCGGGTTGAAGCCTTGCAGCTTCGCGCTGATCGCGTCGATGGCGACCTGGTCGGCGGAGGCGATAAGGATGTCCTTCTCGTGCCAGCGCATCGCGCGCGGCCCCGGTCCGTCGCCCGCAAACGTGCCGTCCATCACGGCGAACAGCCCCGAATGGATCTCCTGCTGAATCGCGAGCAGGTCGACCACGGTCTCATGGATGACGCCGTGCGTCCAGTGGCGCTTCTCGTTGAGCAGCCCGCCGAACGCGTTCTTCATCGCGCCCGTGATGGTGGTAAACACATGCGTCTTGACCGTGGGCAGGTGGATGATGTTGCGGTCGAAGAAGAACGACGGGATGAGGATGCCGTCGGGGAAGACGCGGTCGAGCACGAGCATGGGCGCCTTCGGCGTGTAGCGCACCCACTCGATCTCCGGCTCGTACAGGTGCACGTTGCGCACGCCGTACTTGTCGACAATGAGCTTCTGCTTGTTGTTGCGCTCGGCCACGTACGCGTCCACAACCACGGTCTTGTTGTGCGCCGCCGCCAGGTTGCAGTAGCCGTCGCTTTGCAGCTTTTTGACGACGCCCTCGATCTGCCACGGCGTGGACGAGCAGCCGGGGTACCACGTCTGCCACGAGACATTCACTTTGAGGATGGTCTCGCGGTCCTGCGGGAGCGCCTGCCGGTAGCCGGCCAGGTCCATCAGCCGCCCGATGTCCTCGACGACCGTCTCCGGCCGCGTGCGCAAAACGGCAACCTTGCCCTTGCCCGGAAAGTCATGCCCGATCATGTGTCCCTCCCACATGCAAAGAAACCAGGTTCCTTCAACGTCACAAAGTGACGCAGAAACCTGGTTTCTGAACGCCGGACGAAGAAACCGGGTTTCTTCGACTATTCTTCCTCGGCCTCAGCCTCGCGCTTCGCCTGGGCGATGATGCCGTCGGCGATGTGCTGCGGCACCGGCTCGCGGTGGCTGAACTTCATGCTGTAGACGCCGCGGCCCTGGGTGATGGAGCGCAGGTCGATGGCGTAGCGCTGCATCTCGGCCAGCGGCACCTGGGCGGTGATAACGCCCTTGCCCTTGTTCTGCTCCATGCCCTGCACGCGGCCCCGGCGGGTGTTCAAGTCCGACATGATGTCGCCCATGTACTCTTCCGGCACCGTGATCGTCACGTCCATGATGGGCTCAAGGAGCACCGGCCCGGCCTGCAGGAAGGTCTTCTTGAACACTTCGCGGCCGGCGATCTGGAACGCGATGTCCTTCGAGTCGACCGGGTGCATCTTGCCGTCGTACACCTCGCAGCGCACGTCGACCACCGGGTAACCGGCCAGCGGGCCGCGGTCGAGGCGGGAGCGGATGCCCTTTTCAATCGACGGGAAGAAGCTGTTCTGGATCGCGCCGCCAAAGACGCGGCTCGTGTCGAACTCGAAGCCGCCGCCGCGTTCGAGCGGCTTGATCTCCATGTGCACCTCGCCGAACTGGCCTGCGCCGCCGGTCTGCTTCTTGTGGCGGTGGTAGTCGGCTGCGCTGCGGGTGATCGACTCGTTGTAGGGCACTTTCGGCACGGCGGTCGTCAGGCCGAGGCCGAACTTCTGCTCCATGCGGCGGATCGCCAGGTCAAGGTGGACTTCGCCCATGCCCGACAGGATCGTCTCGCCCGTGCCATGCTCGGTGCGCACTTGCAGGGTCGGGTCTTCCTCGACCGCGCGCTGGAGCGTGGGCCCCATCTTGGCCGAGTCCGCCTTCGTCTTCGGCGTCACTGCGACGGAGAAGAGCGGGTCCGGGTAGACCGGTGGCTTGATGGTGAGCTGGTGGCCGCGGTCGCACAGCGTGTGGTTTGTGCCCGTGGCGGCCAGCTTGTTGACGATGCCGATGTCGCCTGCGGTGATCTCGGTCGCTGGCATCTGCTCCTTGCCGCGCGGATGGAACACCTGGCTCACGCGCTCCTCCGTGCCGCTCGGCAGGCTGTACACGCGGGAGTCGCCGCGCATCATGCCGGAGAAGACACGGAAGTAGGAAATCTTGCCCACGTACGGGTCGGCGACGGTCTTGAACACGAACGCGGCCAGCGGGCCGGTCGCGTCCGCCTTGAGCATCTCTTCGGAGCCGTCGGGCTTCTGCGCGGTGATGGGCTTGACGGTCGGATCGGGCATAAAGGCGACGATGGCGTCCATGAAGGGCCGGATGCCGACGTTGTTGACCGCCGAGCCGCAGAACACGGCGATGACCTTACCGGCGGCGATGCCCGCCTTGAGGCCGCGATTGATCTCCTCGGAAGTCAGTTCCTCACCTTCGAGGTACTTCATGATAAGCTCGTCGTCGCCCTCGGCCGCCGCCTCGATGAGCTGCGTGCGCGCGTCGTCGGCTGCGCCCGCCATGTTGCCGGGGATGTCGGACGCGCTTGCGCCGTCCCCCATGAAGGCCTTCATGCTGACCAGGTCGATAACGCCCTTGAACTCGCCGCCCTCGCCCACGGGGATCTGCACCGGCACGACCGTGCCGCTGAAGACCTCGCGCAGGTTGTCGAGCGCGCGCTGGAAGTTCGCGTTCTCGCGGTCCATCTTGTTGACGAACACGGCGCGGGGTAGCTCGCGCTCGTCCAGGTAGCTCCAGCCGAGCTCGGTGCCCACTTCGACGCCGGAGACCGGGTCGATGACGACGATGCCCGCATCGGCGACCGAGACCGCGCCCTTCGTCTCGCCGACAAAGTCGATGAAGCCGGGCGTGTCGAGCACGTTGATCTTGTGGCCCTTGTGCTCGCACGGGACGACCGAAGCAGCCACGGAGATGCGACGGCGGATCGCCTCTTCGTCCCAGTCGCCAACGGTCGTGCCGTCTTCGACGCGGCCGCGGCGGCTGATGGCGCCCGTGTTGAACACCATTGTTTCCGCTAATGTCGTCTTGCCGGAACTGGAGTGCCCGATCAGCGTAACGTTACGAAGCTGCGCGGTAGTGAAACTTGCCATTACCCCTCCTCGGCAGGGTGTGCCGATTGAAATGACGATGATAATACCTGTAGTAACGCGAGAAAGCGACCGGCATACTCAGCCGGTCGGCAACCCTTAGATTTTACGCGAAAAGGGGCTGAGTGTCAAAGAAATCACCAATTCTTCGCAAGCGTCGCCGTCGCGCGCCTCCTGCCCTCCTCAAGGATGGCCGTCTCGTCGAGCGTGGTCAGCCGGCCCTCGCGCATCAGCCACTCGCCCGCCACCATCGTATCGCTCACATCGGCTGCCGTAACGGACGTGATCAGCGCGTGGAGCGGATCGTGGAGCGGGGTCAGGTGGGGTCGGCGGGTGTCGATCAGGATCAGGTCGGCGGAGAAACCGGGCGCAAGGCGACCGCTTTCGGTGAAACCGAGCGCGCGGCTGCCCCCTTCCGTGGCAAGGCGCAGGACTTGCTCCGCAGCGACTTGCGTGCCACCCAGCGCGCGCCACGCCGCGCGCATCACGGGGAACATATCCAGCGCGCCGACCAGAGCGGCCCCGTCCGTGCCCAGCGCGACGTTCACCCCGGCTTCCCGCAGTTGCGCGATGGGGGTCGGGACCACGCCAGCCGCTACCTGCGCGGCCGGGCATGCGACGACCCACGTCCCCCGGCCGGCCAGCAACTCCAGATCGCGCTCGGAGAGCCGCATCGCGTTGGCGAGGGAGACCGCCGCATCCAGCGCGCCGTTCTTGTTCAGCACCTCAACCGGGGTCATGTCGTAGGCGAGGAGCGACATGTCGACCTGCTCGTCCGACTCGGACGCGCGCGTGCGGATGCCCGCGCCGAGGCGGACCGCAACGGCTGCCGTGCGCGCGAAGAAGAGCGGCGAGCAGGCGTAGGCCGAGTGCGGACCGAGCGACGTCCTGATGCGCCCGCGGCCCGCGCCCTGCCACTGCTCGGTGAACGCGGCCACGTCCGCAATGTCGCCGCCGATTTCGCCGTCATCCCCGCCGAACGTACACCAGGCGAGGTTCGCGCGCAGGCCGCTCTCCAGCGCGCCCCGCGCCACGTGGTCCATGAAGAAATACTGATCGCCGAAACCGACGACGCCCCCGCGGATCATCTCGGCGGACGCGAGAAGCGCGGCATGGTAGGCGTCCTCGGCGGACATGGGCGGCTCGGTGGGGAGGGGCGGCTGGCCGTCGCAGGTGACGCTCAGGTCGAACCAGGGTTCGGGGCCGTCCGGGCCGCGCAGGCCGCGCCAGAACGTCGTGCCGGTGTGCGTGTGCGCGTTGTAGAGGCCGGGGAGGACGAGCTTGCCCGTGGCGTCGATGATTTCGTCGGGGCTGAACCCGACGCGCGCCGCGCCGACGAACTCGATGCGGCCATCGGCGATGACCACGTCCGCGCCGGGGAGGACGGGCGCGCCGTCGTCCAGGGTGATGACTGTGCCGCCGCGAATCAGGATGTTGCTCATAACGCACCTCGCGAACCGCAGTTTACCGCCTCGCATGCCAAATCATAAAAACGGGCGAAAGATTGACCACCGCAAAGCAGGCGGCTATACTTCGCCTCTATGAGCGCAACAGGGACACATGCGGCAGGCGGGGTTGCGGAGAGCGTCACGTCCACAGACCAGGGCGCGCCGGGCGCAAGCCTGGTCGACCGTGTGGATCAGTTTCGCGCGGCGAGTCGCGGCCTTGCTGAGACCCGCCGCGCAGAACTGGGCCAGTATCTCACGCCTCCGGCCATTGCGCGCTTCATGGCATCGCTGTTTTCGCCGCCACCTCCCGAGGTGCGGTTGCTGGATGCGGGCGCGGGCGTCGGGACGCTGACGGCCGCATTCACGGAGAATGCGCTGGCGCGCCCAAATCGACCGCATGCGATTCGCGCAACACTCTACGAACTCGATCCAACCTTGCATTCTTACCTGGGCGCCACCTTTAGGGCCTGTGAGGAAGCGTGCGGGGCAGCGCGCGTTGCCTTCTCCGGTGCGGCGCATCAAGCCGATTTCATCGAGCGCGGGGTCGCGCAGTTGCGCGGGGACCTCTTCGGCCCGGCGCCGGAAACCTTCAACCGCGCCATTATGAACCCGCCTTACGCCAAAATCCACAGCCAATCGCCGCACCGTAAGCTCCTGCGGGAGATCGGCGTCGAGGCAACCAACCTGTACGCCGGGTTCCTTGCCATCGTTCTGCGGCTGCTGGAGCCGGGGGGCGAACTAGTTGCGATCACGCCGCGCAGTTTTTGCAACGGCCCCTATTTCCGCCCGTTCCGGCAACTGCTGCTCGACGCCACGGCGTTGCGGCATATCCACGTCTTCGAGGCGCGCGATCGGGCGTTTGGCGATGACGATGTTCTCCAGGAAAACGTCATCTTTCAGGCTGTGAAGAGCGGCGCACGCGGGAGCGTCACCGTGTCGCGCGCGCACGGGACCGCCGACGACACCTTGTCGAGCCGCGCAGTCGCATACGGAGAGGTGATTTCGTCTG
>CAZPTI010000040.1:0-24218 GCA_964588925.1 uncultured Anaerolineales bacterium
GACGACGATGCTCAGCGCCAGCGGCCGGTTGAAGGGCCGCAGCAGCGCCTCGCAGGCAACCGTCGCGCCCACCTCTGCCGTGCCGACGATCCGCGTTTCCGCGTTCACCTCGACGTCCGTGCCGTTGATCGTCCAGATGTTGCCATTCATGGCGGTCAACAGGCCCGTGAGCTGCGTCTTCACCTCCGTACGCGGCGCCACCGTGGCTGTCGCAGTCGGGGTGAGCGTGGGCGTTGAGGTTGGCGTCGGCGTGCGGGTGCGCGTCGGCGTTCTCGTCGCGGTTGGCGTTGTCGAAGGCGTCAGCGTAGTCGTGGCCGTTGGCGGGTCGCTCGGCTCGACCGGGGTGATCCCCGGCAGGCTCAGCGGCCCGACGGTGCGAGACGGCGTCGGCGACGGCGTGTTCGTCGGCAGCGGGCTGTTTGTCGGCGTCGGGCTTGCCATTACCGGCGCACTCGTCACGGTTGGCATCACGGTCAGCGACTGAATGTCCGCCACCGGTGGCGTCACCACGGCGAACACCAGGAGCAGCCTGCCGTCACCCGGCGCCCGTACTGCGCCTTCGACCTGGCCGCCCAACTCGACGGTCCCTTCGACCTTAGAGCTGGCGTCCAGCGCGATTCGCAGTCCCGACACGATCCACTGCTGCGCATCGAACGATTCGATCGTGCCCTGCAGTCTTAAGTTGTCAACGGGCCGCCTGCGTTCGACGACAGCCTTAGCTTCATCGATGCGGCGCTGGCCGTATGCGGCGCGCAACTCGTCGCGGGTTTCCACGTCCAGCGTCAGCGCCACCCGCAGATTCTCGGTGGTCGTCTTCCAGCCGTAGAGGAAATCGCCCGGCAGCGCGCTCGCAGCCAGGGTAACGCTACCAGAAAATAGTATACCACTAATAATTACAATTAGCAAAATCGCGAAAAGACCCACGGGGCGGCGACCGGGGGCGCCAAAAGTGGCCCCACCGAGCAGTTTTTGCCACCAGGGGACGGGCGCGGCGACCAAGCCGCGGCGCGGCTGGAGCGCGAAGACCCGCTCCATATAGGCGTTGCGGGCGCGCAGCGCGACGTCGGCCGGCCGGGCGGGGACGGTGACGCGCTGGCGTTGGACTCCGGCGATGGTCAGGAGCAGTGGCTCAAGCAGGGGGGCTTCGTCCGGGAAGCGCGCGAGGCAGTCGGCGATGCCGGCGCCCGACATGAGCATGTCGACGCATTCAGCCAGCAGGCCGCTGATTCGTTCGTCGTCGCCGGGCATCATACTTGCATCACCCGCCGAAGGTTGATCACCGCGCGGTATTGCAACGCCTTGACCGCCCCTTCGGTCTTTTCCATAATCTCTGCGACCTCGGCGATGCTCAGATCTTCAAGGAACCGGAGATTGATCACTTGCGCCTGTTCCTCGGTAAGCTCTGCCAAAGCCGCACGCAGTCTTTCTCGCTCGAACTGAGCTTCTGTCGAGTGAACCGGATCGCCCGTCATCGCCTGCACGGGCGTCGCATCGTCGAGATCGACGAATGAGGCGCGTCCGCGCCGCCGGTAGTGGTCGATCACCAGGTTGTGCGCGATCCGGTACAGCCAGCCGGAAAATGACGTGCGCCAACCTCTTCCCGTGCGGACGGCTTCGAGCATCCGCATGAACACCTGGCCGGTCAGATCTTCGGCCAGATCCGCCGATCCGACGCGATGGTAGATATACGCGTAGATCTTTTCAACGTACTGGTCGTAGAGCATCCCGAGCGCGCCCGGCTCAGCCTGTATCGCCCGCTCCAACACCGCCTGTTGTTCGACCAGGTCGGGGCGCGGTGGCTCTTCGCGCGTCCCATCACCTTTGAAGACGCCAAAGGTGGCAAAAGATAACGCTCCAAAGAGCCAATTTACTAAACTCATGTCAAATTCGTGGCCGCCAGGGTAGCCACTATCAGGCTGTGTTGCTCGCTCGCCATGTCACCAGGATGCGCTGGATTGCCGTGGCGCCCGCAAGCACCGCGATGATGATCAGCGCCCAGGTGAGCTGTCCGAAAAGCAGGCCGGCAATGAGGACCACCAGCCGCTCGAAGCGCGTAAAAATGCCCTCCTTACACTGCAAGCCGACGCCTTCAGCGCGCGCCCGCGTATAGCTCACCAGCAGAGACATGGAAAGCGCCACAATAGCCAACATGGCGCCGAGATCATCGTTGGTTTGAAGATAGACCCAGGAGATAGCAACGTACATGACCACTTCGGCCCAACGGTCGAGGGTCGAGTCGAGGAACGCGCCGAACTTCGTCGTCTGGCCCATTTGCCGGGCCAGCGTGCCGTCCACCGCGTCGAAAGCGAGGGTGAGGCTGAGGAGGATGCCTGCGAGGAAGAGACGACCGGTCGCCAAAACACCCGCCACGGCGACGGTGAGGAAGAAACCCAGGACGGTCACCGCGTTGGGTGTCAGCCCCAGCGATCCCAGGAAGCGCGCGATCGGCTCGATGAAGCGCGCGCTCCAGGCTCTAGCCAGGTTCGCGACCATATATCACACTCTGAAATGGAATACGATTAAAATGCAAGCACAATATACATGAAGGTCGCGCGGCTGTCAACCGCTTGCGGTGCCGCGTGATAGGTATTACAATAATGTCGTTCCATTGCGACGGGCATTACGCGTCGCGCCTGGCGCTGATTCTCGCAGCGGTGAGGCTGTGTTCGGCAAGCGACCTTCGCGCTCCTCTTCGCCACTCATGGCGGCGCTCGACCGGGCGGCCGAGTTGCTGGCTGCGTCCCGCTATACGGTCGCGCTGACCGGCGCGGGCATCAGCACGCCCTCCGGCATCCCTGACTTCCGCAGCGAAAGCTCCGGCATGTGGCAGCGCGTCGATCCGCTCGAAGTCGCCTCCCTGTGGGGTTTCCACGACCATCCCGAACGCTTCTATGCGTGGTTCCGGCCGCTCATGCGCAAGGCGATGCAGGCGCGGCCCAACCGCGCGCACGTCGCGCTCGCGCGCATGGAGGCCGCGGGCAAGCTGGCCGCGATCATCACCCAGAACATCGACTCGCTCCACCAGGAGGCGGGCAGCCGCTGCGTGTTCGAGCTGCACGGCCACACCCGCACCGCGACCTGCCTGAGCTGCGGCGAACATGCGCCTGCCGGGCCGCTCCTGCGCGCGGTGCTTAGCGGTCAGCCGGCGCCGGGCTGCGCGGGGTGCGGCGGCTTGATGAAGCCCGACGTCATCCTCTTCGGCGAGCCGCTGCCCTATGATATTGTCGCGCGCAGCCAGGCGGAGGCGCTCCAGTCCGACGTGATGCTGGTCATCGGGACGTCGCTCGAAGTCATGCCCGCGGCCGACCTGCCCCTCCTCGCCCGGCGGCGCGGCGCAAAGCTCATCCTCGTCAATAACTCGGCCACCGCACTCGATGCCGCGATGGACGTGATCGTCCGTCTGGACGTGGAGACCGCGCTGGAGCGGCTCGCGGCCGGGCTTGGCGTGTAGTCGACATGCGGCGGTCAACTCCCTTTCAACGCGTCTTCTTGCGCGTCTACGGTTGGGCCACCCTGCGCCTCTACAAGGAACTCGCCTGGGCCTACGACCCGATCAGCCGCTTCGTCAGCGCGGGGCGGTGGGACGCGTGGCGGCGGCTGGCGCTCGACTACGTGGCCGGGCCGCGCGTGCTGGAGGTGGGCTTCGGCACCGGCGAACTGCTGTTGGCGCTGCGCTGCGCCGGAATTGAGGCGGTGGGCGTGGACGCCTCGCGCGAGATGCACCGGGTGGCCGCGCGGAAGCTGCGCGACCGGGGGGTCACTGCGCCGCGACTGCTTGCGTCGGCCTTCACCTTGCCGTTTGTCTCCGGTTCGTTCGACACGGTTGTTTCGACCTTCCCCGCGGGCTTCATCCTGCAAGTCGAGGCGTTGCGCGAGCTGGCGCGTGTGCTGCGTCCCGACGGGCGACTCGTCATCGTCGGCCTCGCGGTCGAGCTGCCGAATTCGCTCCGCTATCCGCTGTCGATCGTGCCGGGGACGTGGGGGCCGCTGTGGGTGTATTTTGAGCGGGTCGCGGGGGAGGCGGGGTTGGTCGCGCAGGTGGAGTGGCGCGAGGATCTGCCCGCGCGCGTGCCGGTGGTTGTGGCGCGGCGCGCATGAGAGGGTGCAGGCATGTATTTGATAGCGAGGCGAGGATGCGCGGCCATCTCGAATAAGCGAATGGGGTCGAATAAACGAATGTCACTCCGCCGTCTCCGTTTGCCCGGCAGTGACACTGCGCGGCGTACGCATTCGTTTATTCGACCCCATTCGCTTATTCGAGATGGCCGCGCACCCCTTAACTCGCCACAAGGAGCATTGCGATGTGTCCCACCGCCTATCCTGATTACGACGCGCGCCGCAACGACGCGCTCTCCGCGCTCGCGCCCCTCGCCCCCCGCCTCTCCGGCGATAGCGACCTCGCGCCCACCCCCGACGGCCTCCGCCTGTCCGTCATCTCCGGCGACCGCGACCGCTACAGCAACGCGCAACTCGACGACCACCGTGACCTCCCGCGCCGCGCCTTCCCGAACCGCCCGCCCCTTGCGTTGACGGTTCGCGCGCGGTTTTCGCATGAAGCGGTAACTGCGCCTGCCGGGCCGGGCCTTCTCGGCACCGCCGGTTTCGGCTTCTGGAACGATCCCTTTGCGATGAGCGGGCAGCGTATCCCCATGCTCCCGCGCGCGCTCTGGTTCTTCTATGCCAGCCCGCCGTCGGACATGAAGCTCGACATCGCGACGCCGGGTTGCGGCTGGAAGGCCGCCGCGCTCGACGCGCTGCGGCCGGAAGTCCTTGCGCCTGCGCTGGCCGCGCCGCTGCTCGTTCCGCTGATGCGCGCGCCGGCCATCTACCGCCGCGCCTGGCCGGGCATCCAGCGGCGGCTGCGCATCGCGGAGGCGCTCATCCCCGGGGCCATGACCCGGTGGCGCGACTACCGGTTGGAGTGGGGCGAGAAGCTCGCGCGCTTCTTCGTCGACGGGCAACTCATCCTGAACGCGCCCGCGCCGCGTGGGCCGCTCGGCCTGGTGATCTGGTGCGACAATCAGTACATGATCGCCACCCCGCAGGGCCAGCTCGGCCACGGCTATCTTCCCGCCGGCAACCAGTGGCTTGAGTTCTCCCGCCTGAACATCTCGCCTCTGTGACTTCTGTCGCACTACTCCATCCTTTGACCTAAATTTTGCCAGACCTCAATTTTTTATGGAACAACCTCTTGCGGTCCGTCCGTTAGGTCATCCACGCGTCGAACTGTTCCGGTGCGGCGCGATCCAACGGGAGGTGGCCGCAAGGGATGGCAGACGGACGGCAGGCGAGAGACGGAAGAACGATCGGCAGGCGGCTGGCGCAGGTGCTTGGATTGGCGTTGATCTTTATGGCGCTCAGCGGGGCAGTATGGGCGGTGCGCGCGTCCACGCTGGCGGTGTTACCGGCCCCGCGGCCGTTGGAGGGATCACAGCCCTACGCCACCCTCTTGTGCAAGTTCAGCGACGTCGCAAGGGAACCCCTGACCCCCGCCTATTTTGACCGCCTGATGTTCCAGGGACCCGAAAGCCTCGATCAGTACTGGCGCCGCGTCTCTTACGGCAAGATCGATCTCACCGGCAGCAAGGCTTACGGCTGGTTCAACATGCCCCGGCCCCGCAACGCGTATCGCTACGATGCGCCGGACAGCGCCAACCTGGAAGCGCTGGCGCGCGACTGCGCGGCCGCGGCCGATGGGCAGGTTGACTTCAAGCCCTACACCGGGATTAACCTCGTTTTCAACCAGTGCATCAACCGCCCGCGCGGGGGCGAGATGGCGTTAACGCTCGACGGTGAGCGCCGCCGCTACCGCCTGACATGGCTCTGCCCCGGCGCATCCGCAGACCACCAGATCGTCGCGCACGAGATGGGCCATTCCTTCGGCCTGACCCACTCGGAGAACGCGGCCGGTGACGAATATGGCAACACCTGGGACGTGATGAGCATCGCGGGCTATTGCGCGCCCGATTCGCCCTTCGGCTACCTGGCGCAGGAGCCGATCGCGGTCAACAAGGACCTGCTCGGCTGGATTCCGACCGCGCGCAAGTTCCTCTCGCCCGGCGGCGAGGCGCGCACCGTTGTGCTCAACGCGCCGGAGGAGGGTAAAGACGGCTACCTGATCGCCGAGATTCCGCTGGGCCGCGGCCGGATGTATACGGTGGAGGCGCGGCTGCGCGCGGGGTTCGACCATGCGCTGCCCGCGTCCGGCGTGTTGATCCATGAAGTGGACTTCCGCCGCGCAAACAAGGCGCAGCTTGTCTCGCCCGCGGAAGGCGCGATCGGCGACGTGGCCGGGCTGTTCGGTGGGTGGGGCGTCGGCTCGGTCTTTCGCGATGACGCGACCGGCGTTTCGGTGAGCGTGGACCAGGCGATTGCGGACGGCTTCATCGTAACGATCAGCCAGGGGGCCACGGTCGCGCCGCTGCCCGCTTCCGCTCACCGCGGCGGTCGCGTGCCGGACGCGTCCGCGCCTCAGCTTACGAAAACCAACCTCATCTGCGGTGACGAAACGCGCAACTAATCCACCTGTGGTATCGTAGTGAAGGGTGTAATCATCGAGCCAGAAGGAGCCCTTCATCATGAACGCAGATCGCACGCGCAGCCTTGCCTCATTTGCCATCGGCGCGGCCCTGATCGCCCTCGGCGCGCTCTTCCTGCTCGGCGCAGTGTTCCGCATCAACGTGTGGGGCGCGCTGTGGCCGTTCTTCATTATCGTGCCGGGGTTGCTCTTCTTCGTCGGCATGGTCGCGCTCGGCAAGCCCGGCGCGCCGCTCGCCGTGCCGGGCAGCATCGTCACCACCGTCGGCCTGATCCTGTTCCTGCAGAACCTCACGGGGTTATGGGCGACGTGGGCGTACGTCTGGACGCTGATCTTCCCGACCGCAGTCGGCGTCGGCATCGCCATCGCTGGCCTGTGGAGCGACGATCCGAAGACCGTCCGCGTCGGCACGGTCATGGCGGGCATTGGCCTGGCGATCCTGCTCTTCTTTGCCTTCTTCTTCGAGATTATCCTGAATCTCAACGGTCTGCGCAGCGGCCCGTTCGGCAGCGTGGTCATCCCGGTTGCGGTGATCGTCGCGGGCGTGGTCTTCCTCATCTATGCGCTGCGACCGCGGCGGTAGGGACTGATTTAACGCAGATGACGCGGGGGCGCTGAAGCGCCTACTACGAACCGTTTTCAGCAGGCGCTTCAGCGCCCCCGCGTCATCTGCGTTGAATTCCCCAAGCGGAATTGAACCCACCGATACTCCACACACCCCCGCATGATAATGCCGCGCGGAGGCGCGGCGCATGGCAAAACCCATTATCCTGGCAGTGGACGACGACGCGGCAATTCTGGCCGCGGTCGAGCGCGACCTGAACGCGCGTTACGGGAAGGACTATCGTATTGTTACGGCGGCCGGCGCGGAGGCGGCGAGCGCCGCGCTTGCCGATATGCGGCTGAACGGGGAAGCGGTCGCCCTGGTGCTGGCCGACTTGCAGATGCCCGACCGCGCCGGCTTCCGCCTGCTGGAACAGGCCGCCGAACTGTTCCCCGATGCGCGCCGCGTCGCGCTGGCCGCCTTCACGCAGGACAACGCCGCGCTGGACGCATTGGACGAGGGTGCGGCGCATCATACGTGCATCAAGCCGTGGGACCCGCCCGAAGAGCGCGTCTACCCCCACCTCGACGACCTCCTCAACGACTGGATCGGCTGCTACAAGCCGGTGGAAGAAGCCATCCTCCTGATCGGCTATCGCTGGTCGCCCGACGACAGCGCGCTGCGCGCGTTCCTGGCGCGCAACCAGTTGCCCTATCGCTGGGTCGACGCGGGGGACGAGGCCAGCCGCGCGGAGGCCGAGGCGTTGCTTGGACGGTTGGGGCTGGACGAGGCCGCGCTGCCCGTGGTGATCTTCCCGGACGGCGACTTCCTTTCGCAGCCGGAGCCGCGCGCGGTGGCCGAGAAAGCCGGCCTGCAAACCGAGCCGGAGGCGCAGCACTACGACTTTCTCATTGTCGGTGGCGGGCCGGCGGGGCTGGCTGCGGCGGTCTATGCCGCGTCGGAGGGGCTCAGCACGCTCGTCATCGAGCGCGAGGCGCCGGGCGGGCAGGCCGGGCAGAGCGCGCGCATCGAGAACTATCTCGGCTTCCCCAGCGGACTGAGCGGGCAGGAGCTGACGCACCGCGCGCGGCATCAGGCGACGCGCTTCGGCGCAGAGATCCTTACCGCGCAGGAAGCAACGCGCGTGGAGGTCAACGGCCGCTACAAGCGCGTCTGCCTTGCGGATGGCGGCCAACTCTCATGCGAAGCCCTGCTCATCGCGACCGGCGTGCAGTACCGCACGCTCGACATCCAGGGGTGCGGCGATCTGATCGGCGCGGGCGTCTACTACGGCGCTGCCATGAGCGACACGATGTGCGTGATTAACAGCGAGGCGTACATCGTCGGCGCGGGCAACTCCGCGGGGCAGGCCGCGCTCTATCTCGCGCGCCACGCGAAGCGCGTGACCATCGTCGCGCGCGGGGAGAGCCTCGACGACAGCATGTCGCGCTATCTAATTGATCGGATCGAGAAGGACGAGAAGATTCGCGTGCTCACGCGCACCGAGGTGGTCGCGGCGTACGGTCGGCCGGGCGACGAGGCGGGCGAGCAGCGGCTGGATAAGATCACCCTGCGGAACAACAAAACGGGGGAAGAGGACACGGTCGAGGCGTCGGGCCTTTTCATCTTCGTCGGGGCCGCGCCGCGCACCGAGTGGCTGGCCGATCTCCTGCTTCGCGACGAAAATGGCTACATCCTTACCGGCCCGGACGTGCTGCGTACTGCCCGCGCCGACCGCAAGGGCGGCGGCCAGGCGTGGACGCTCGACCGGCAACCCCTCTGGCTCGAAACCAGCGTCCCCGGCATCTTTGCCGCGGGCGACGTCCGCTCCCGCTCGGTCAAGCGCGTCGCGTCCGCGGTGGGCGAGGGCAGTATGTGCGTCGCCTTCGTGCACGAGTATTTGAGCTCGTAAGGCGTGTTACCCCTCTTTCTGTTTGCGGATTGATTGTCCAAGCGTCAGGAACAGCAGCGCAACAATGAACAGCGCGCCAATGGCAAAGCCGAACTCCGCAACGCGATAAATCGCCATTCTTTCCATCTCGCTAACCTTGCCTTCCAGCGGGATCAGCAGGGTGAGCGTTGAGCCGAGCAACAGGCCGACCAGCAACACGCTGGCGACGACCCGGCGAACGCTCAGCTCAACGGCGTTCTGCAGCACCCGCACCCGTTGATCGAGGCTGTCGACGGTGACTTGAAACGCCAGTTGACCCTCCTGAAAATGATCGAGCAATGTCGACGCGGCGCTCTGCAGGGCCGGCAGGCGTCCAAGCACTTCGCGGGCGAGCGGCTTGCCGGCGCGGTCGAGGATGTCGGCAGGCGCAAGTTGTTCGCGCAACAGTTCCTTGAGTTGGGTGTAAGACACGTCCAGGATGTAGTCGGCCGGTTTGTCGCCCATCAGCGCGCGCATAATCGACTCGCCTTGCCCCATCGCCTTGATGGCAAGCGTGAATTCCTTGCGCAACAGCATGTCGTGTCGCGCAAGCACGTTCACAATCTGGCTCATCACTAACGTGAGAGCGGGCGGCGCGTCCGCAAAGAGCAGGTTTTGGTTGATTAACCGTTCAATGTCGCGTCCGAGCGTTACGGACTGGTTGCGCGGTGATGGCCTGCGCATGCTGACAAGCACCCGCGTCACCGCTGCCGCGTCGCGATCTTGCAGCGCCCAGATCAGTTCCGCCAGCGCGATCCGATCTTCCAGCGCCAGATAGCCCATCATGCCCATGTCCAGGAAGATGATCTGGCCCGTTTGCGCGTTGACCCAGACATTGCCGGGGTGCGGATCGGCGTGAAAGAAACCATCGAAGATCACCTGCTGAAGCAGCGCCCGGAAGAAGTTCATCGCGACCGTTTCGCGGTCGAGCCCGGCTGCATCCAGCGCGGCCACATCCGTAATCTTCACGCCCTGGACGCGTTCCTGCGTGAGCACCTTTCCAGTGCTGCGCGAGCCATATATCAGCGGCGCCTGCACCGTCGGGAACTTGCGCATGTTGTGGCGCAACAGGCGCGCATTGTACGCTTCATTCGCCAGATCGAGCTCAGTCGCGACGTTGGTTGCGAATTCGTTGAATAACGCGCTGACTCCGAAGCGGCGGGTCCACGGCACGCGGCGCTCCACCAGGTCCAGCGCATCCTGCATCACGTTCAGATCGCCCTTAACGGTGACTTCGATGTCAGGCCGAAGCACCTTGACGACAACGCGCTCGCCGCTGGCAAGTGTTGCGGCGTGAACCTGCGCGGTCGAAGCTGCGGCGAGCGGGGTCTTCTCGAACGTGGCGAAGAGTTCCTCGGGTGGGTGATGCAGTTCCCGCCGGATAACCTGCTCGACCTCCTTGTACGAAAAGGGCGCGACATCGTCCTGCAACTGTTCCAGTTCGGCCCGCCATTCGGCGGGCAGGAGTTCGCTGCGGCTTGCCACCATCTGGCCGAACTTGACAAACGTAGGGCCCAACTCCTGTAGCATCAGGCGAATCTTTGCCGCGGGGCTTTGATCGATCAACACCGGACGGCGACGATAAATCAGCCGCTGGGAAGCGCGTCGCAGGTTGCCCAGGGGCGAGATGCCCACGAGAATGTCCACGCCGTACCGCTGGATCGTTCGCACCATTTGCTGCGTGCGCAGGCTTTCGACGATCCGATTGCGACGGCCTACCGGCAGCATCCCCAGCCAGCGCCAGTAGAACCGGCCGCGCCGGCCGTGGCCGAGGTGCGGGCTGTCCAGCCCCGTAAGCGCCTCCAGGATCATGACAACGAGCCCCATCAGCATCGCGCCGAGGATCGCGGAGAAGAGCCGCGTCCCGCCGACCTGCCACACGGCGGGCGCCAGATATGATAGCAGCAAGAAGATGAACGTGTCGGTGGCGAGCGCCAGCAGTCCCATCGACCAGATGTACAGTCGCCCGGTCAGAAACAGGATCACGGGGCGGACAAACGCGTGCAACACCCCGAAGATCAGTCCAACCAGCGTGTAGGACAGTAGTTGGGAGAACGGTTCGCCGACATTAGCGAAAGGCGTAAGGCGCAGGCCAGGGACAACGTTCATCACGATGGCAGCCGCCAGCGTGTTTACCGCAACGCGAAGGAGAAAGTACACAGGCCCCTCCGTTCTAAAGCTGGATTTCTTTCGGCAGTTCAGCAGGAACATCGGCCCAACGTCCTGCGGACACGGAAACTCCGACCACGTTTGGCCGGCCCGTTACTGGGCAGCTCGCAGGCGATTATCAGCCGTCCAACGCAATTGCGCATAATACACGAAACTCGACAGGAACAGCCTTCGCCAATCCCCGCATACAGGACGGCAAGGTACGGTTTTGGGATGGCCGAATGGCGCAGCAACCTGGCGACCGGGCATCTTTGCCCGTCACCCTGCGCAGGCATATAATGGCCGGGCATGTCTGGCAACCCCAGAGGATTATTCGCTTGCGAAGGAGCGCGCATGTCTTCTATATCCCCGCGATGGGATCTCACTAACGTTTACCCCGGCCTCGAGTCGCCGGAGTTCAAGGACGCGCTGACGCGTTACGCGCAGAAGGTGGGCGAGCTCGAGGCAGTGTTCGCCGGCCGCGTTGCCCGCCTCGGCCCCGATGCTGACAAATCCGAGTTGTCCGCGGCGCTCGCCGACCTGCTCGACCGCTTCAACGACCTCGGCGAGCAGGCCTCCACAATTGGCCCCTACATCAATTCGTTCGTCTCGACCGACTCGCGCAACATGCTCGCGCGGCGTCTCGATTCAGAGTTCGATCTTGTTAATGTGCGCATGCGGCAGCTCAACACGCGCTTTCAGGCGTGGGTCGGCTCGCTGGCGCCCGTCCTCGACAGCCTGATCGCGTCAAACGAGACGGTTGCCGCGCATGCGTTCGCGGTGCGCGAGGCGGCGGAGCAGAGCAAGTACCTGATGCCACAGGAGTTGGAGGAGCTGGCGGCGGAGTTGTCGCTGAGCAGCACAACGCTGTGGAGCAACCTGCAGGGCGTGGTCACGTCGCAGTTGACAACCGAGTTCGAGCTGGACGGCGAGGTCAAAACCCTCCCGCTGCCCGCGCTGATTAACCTCCACTCGCACCCCGACGAGGCCGTCCGTCGCCGCGCGTACGAGGCGGAGCTGGCCGTGCTCGCCTCCGCGCGCGAGCCGCTGGCCGCGGCCATGAACGGCATCAAGGGCACGACGAACACGCTCAACCGTCGCCGCGGTCGCGTGGATGCGCTGCATCAGGCGCTGGACGACTCGCGTATCGACCGCGCCACGCTTGACGCCATGCTCGGCGCGATGGAAGAGTCCTTCCCCATGTTCCGCAAGTACTGGCGCGCCAAGGCGCGGCGCATGGGCAAGGCGCAGCTTGCGTGGTGGGACGTGTTCGCGCCCTCCGGCGAGAGCAAAAAGGTGTACGGCTGGGACGAGGCGCGCGCGTTCATCCTGAAGCATTTCGGCAGCTTCTCGCCCAAGCTCGAAGACCTGGCGCGGCGCGCGTTCGACGGCGCGTGGATCGACGCGGAGCAGCGGCCCGGCAAGCGCGGCGGCGCGTTCTGCATGAAGGTGTGGGGCCCGCGAGAGTCGCGCATCCTCAGCAACTTCGACGGCTCGCTCGACCAGGTTTCCACACTGGCGCACGAGCTCGGCCACGCTTTCCATAACCAGTGCCTGTACGCGGCCAACAAGCGTCCCCTCCAGGCCGACACGCCGATGGTGCTGGCCGAAACCGCGTCCATCATGTGCGAGACGGTCGTCATGCAGGCCGTGCTGGCCGAGACGACCGACCCCGCCGAGCAGCTCAACATCCTCGAAACGTCGCTCATCGGCGACGCGCAGGTGATCGTCGACATCACATCGCGCTTCCTCTTCGAGAAAGAGGTGTTCGAGCGCCGCGAGAAGAGCGAGCTGTCGGCTGATGACCTGTGCGACATCATGCGCCGCGCGCAGCTTGCCACCTACGGCGACGCGCTGGACGCCGACCACCTGCACCCCTACATGTGGACGTGGAAGCCGCACTATTACCGCGCCGAGCTCTCCTTCTACAACTTCCCGTATGCGTTCGGCCTGCTCTTCGGCACGGGCCTTTACGCCATCTACAAGCAGCGCGGGGAGGCGTTCGTGCCGGACTACATAAATCTGCTGGCGTCGACCGGCGAAGACCGCGCGGCTGAACTGGCCGCGCGCTTCGGCATCGACATCCGGGATCGCAAGTTCTGGGCCGATAGCCTCGCAGTCATCAGCGAGAAGATCGACCGCTACTGCGAGTTGTAAAGCCGTGCGCATTACGTGCCAGGCAACTCCAGGTTGCCTGGCACTTGAACCATGCATCCCACTCATCGCAAAGGACTCATCGCACCATGAATCTCGGCAAAATCATCCGTCTCAAGCGGCTCTTCAGTCACCCCACCGGCCGCTTCTGCTCCATCGCCGTCGATCACCTGCTTGGCTACGGCCAGGACATGCCCGCCGGCCTGCTGCATATCAAGCCGTCGCTGGCTGCGGTTATGCGGGCAAAGCCGGACGCCGTCACCATGCACAAGGGCATCGCCGCGTCGCTCTGGCCCGAGTACGCAGGGCAAGCACCGCTCATCATCCAGGGTTCGGGCATCAAGACGGATGACACCGCGCAGGAGATGTTCGCCTCGCCGGAGGACGCGGTTCGCCTCGGCGCGGACGCGTTCGCGGTGGCCGCGTTCATCCGCGGCAAGACGGAAGGCGCGATGCTCCGCGCGGTGGCTGACAGCGTGCGCCAGGCGTCCTACTACGAAATCCCCGTCATCTGCCACATCTACCCGCGCGTGTGGGATGCGGCGGGCAACGTGAGCATTTCGTACAGGCCCGAGGACATTGCCTGGGCCGCGCGGTGCGCAGTTGAGGTGGGCGCGGACGTGGTCAAGACCCCCTACTGCGGCGACATCGCAGCGCACCGGCAGATTGTCGAGGATTGTCCCGTCCCGATGGTGGCTGCTGGCGGCCCGAAGACCAACACCTTCGAGGAAGCGTTGCAGCAGATGTGGGAGGTGGTCGAGGCCGGCGCGCTCGGCGCGACTATTGGCCGCAACGTCTGGGGCTTCCCAAACATCACGGCGAACGTCGAGGCGTTCAAGGCGGTCATCCACGATCGCGCGACCCCTGCGCAAGCAATGGCGCGCGTGGCGCAACTGGCTTAGCTTGCGCTACGGGCGAAGGAGTTGGGCATGAAACGCTGGGACGCGCTGGGCTTTGGCGCAGTGGCGGTGGATGATCTGGTTTATCTCGACCACTACCCGCAGCCGGACGAGAAGACGCCGATCCTCGGCAAGGCGCGGGACGGCGGCGGGCTGGCCGGCACCGCGCTCGTGGCGGCGACGCGGCTCGGCGCTAGCGCGGCGTGGGCAGGCGTGCTCGGCTTCGATGAGCTGTCGATGTGGACGCTGGACGCGTTCGCGCGGGCGCGCGTCGACACCTCGGCGGTGATCCGCTACGGCGAGGCGCGGCCGTTCCATTCCATCATCCTGGTCGACCGCTCGGCAGGCACACGCGCGATCCTCTTCACGGGCGAAGGGGTCACGCCGATGACCGCGGACGAGGTCACGCCCGATCTGATCGAGAGCGCCCGTGTGGTGTTCGTCGATCACACGATCGGGGAGTTGGCCGGGCATGTCATCCGGCTGGCGCGCGCGGCAGGCGTGCCCACCGTGGCCGACCTTGAGCGCCTGGGGCCGGGCGTGGAAGAGGCGCTGGCGGGCGTCGATCACCTGATTGTCGGCCGCGCGTTCGCCGCGCTGGTAACGGGGCAGAGTGAGCCGGAGGCTGCGTTGCGCGGCCTGTCCAACATGCGACCAAACCGCGCGCTGACCGCCGTGACCGCAGGCGCGCAGGGGTGTTGGTATGCGCGCAGCGACGGCGAGACCTGTCACCAGGTGGCGCTGCGCGTCGAGGTGGTCGACACGACCGGCTGCGGCGACGTCTTCCACGGCGCGTACATGGCGGAGCTTGCCCGCGGCGAGAGCATCGAGCAAGCCCTGCGCGTCGCCACGGTCGCTGCCGGCATCAAGGCCACGCGCCCGGGCGGCCGGCAAGGCATCCCTGACCGCGCCGAAGTCGAAGCGTAGCTTCAGTCCCTGCCGTAGACAGACAGACCCGTCGGGTTCTCGAAACGCGACGGGTCTTGAGTACGCACCCCAAAAGGATTTGCTATGACCCAACCTCGACCGGTCATCCGAAAAGTTGCCATCAGCACGGGCGGCGGCGACGCGCCCGGCCTCAACGCGGTCATCCGCGCCGCAACCCTCGCGTCCCTCAACAAGGGCTGGGAAGTGGTCGGCATCCGCGACGGGTATAACGGCCTGCTGCTGCCCGAAGAGTACCCGAACGGCGGGCTTGTCCCGCTGACGCGTGATGCGGTGCGCGGCATCACGCACCTTGGCGGCACCATCCTCGGCACGACGAATCGCGGCAGCCCGCTCCACTACCCGGTGCGCAACCCCGACGGAACGATGACCGAGGTTGACCGCACGGAGGAACTGGTGCGCGCCTTCGCCCTGCGCAACATCGACGCGCACATCGCCATCGGCGGCGACGGCTCGATGGGCATCGCGACTGCGCTGGCGCGGCGCGGGCTGCGCATCGTCGGCGTGCCGAAGACCATCGACAACGACCTCGATAAGACCGTCGTCACCTTCGGCTTCGACACCGCCGTCGCGTTCGCCACCGAGGCGCTCGACCGGCTCCATTCGACCGCCGAGTCGCACGGCCGCATCATGGTGGTCGAGGTCATGGGCCGGTATGCGGGCTGGATCGCGCTCCATTGCGGCATCGCCGGTTCAGCGGATGCCATCCTGATCCCCGAAATTCCGTATGACCTTACGAAGGTCGCGGCGAAGGTGCATCAGCGCGAGCGTCGCGGGCATAAGTTCACGATGGTGGTGGTGGCGGAGGGCGCAAAACCGGTCGGTGGCGAGGTGACGATCCTGGGCAAGGAGGTCGGCCGGCTGGAGCGACTGGGCGGCGTGGGTGAGAAGGTCGCCGCGCAGCTACAGGAGATGACCGGCCGCGAGGCGCGCGTCGTCGTGCTCGGCCACCTGCTGCGCGGCGGCTCGCCCACCTCGGCGGATCGCCTGATCGCGCTCCGTTTCGGCGCAGCGGCAGTGCGCGCGCTCGACGAGGGCATGGCCGGCATCATGGTCGCCATCGACCCGCCCGACGTGCTCTACGTGCCGCTGGAGGAAGCGACGCGCCGCATGAAGACCGTGCCGCTGGGCAGCGATACGGTGCTGACCGCGCGCGATCTGGGGATTACATTCGGCGATTAACATCCGAAGGCCCGACGGGTTTCCGAAACCCGTCGGGTGTGTTCACAAAGTAATCAGCAGAATCGCCGCGAGACACAGCAGCACGCCCCACCGCTGCCCCCCACTCACCCGCTCCTTCAGGATAAGGCTCGACAGGATGACCGTCGTCGCGGGGTAGAGGGACGCGATCACCGCGGCCACGTCCAGCCGCACCAGTTGCCCCGCCAGCACATAAAAGATGTTCCCCCCGGCATCGAGCAGCCCGGCCAGCAGCGCGAGAGGATTGGCGCGCGGGGATGGGAAGGGCTGGCGCGCGGGCAACATCAGCAGGAGCGCGACGCCGAACGTCACGACGCGCGCAAGAATGAGGGGCGTAAACACGGCATCCTGCCCCGCCCGCGCAATGAGGATGAAGAACCAGCCAAAACCCAGCCCCGCGACGATGGCGAGCATGAAGCCCTCGCGCGGCGCAGCGTCGCCCCTGTGCTCCACCGTGCGCGAGACAAAGAAGATGCCGGCCAGCGCGAGCGCGAACCCGGCCAGTTGGAGCGGCGCGGGCGCTTCGCTCGACAGCGCGGTGGAAGCGGCGGGCAACGCCGCGCCGAGCACGCCGGACACCGGCGCGACCACGGCCGCGCTGCCGGTTGCCAGCCCGCGGTAGAGCGCGGCCAGCCCCATCGATCCCGCGACGCCCGCCAGCAAAGCCAGCGCGGCCGTCTGCCCTGGGGGGAACGGCTCGCGCCGCGCCACTGCTGCGATCACCAGCAGCGCCAGCCCCGAGAGCGCGGACAACGCCAGCACCTGAAACGCGCTGTTGCGCCGCGACGCAAGGCCGCCGCTGAAGTCGCCGCTGCCCCAGACGAGCGCAGACGCCAGCGCAAACAGGATGCCGAGAGGATTCACCCGGCCATTATAGTCGAGATGCCGCGTGTCGCTTCATCTCCGCCAGCTCGGCTACTCGCGCCCGCGTCGAACAATCAACAGAATTGCGTTCGCAATGGCAGACAGGGCCAGGACAACTAGCAGGACCCGTGACGGCGCGCTGGTCAGGTAGCCCATCGAGGGATTGAAGCGGTCTAGGATGACAAAGACGATGACCATGCCGGAGAGGATGATGCTGACGTGTGGCAGAAGCGCGCTGATCGTCTTCATGTGACCTCTTCATTCGCCCACGTAGATGATATCGCTCGTCTTGCGCCCGCCCCGATACGGCCTGTTCACCACCTGCCCGCCGAACGTCATCACCGAAGTCTGCCCGCCGTCCAGGTTGTACGCGACCTTCGCGCCCAGCTCCTCGAACAGCGCAGCCAGTTGCGCCAGCGTCATCCCGTTGGAGTAGCCCGGCTGCCGGCCGTCCACCACCACGAACAGGTAGTGCCCCGGCTCGACGTATCCGATGGCCGTGCGCGGGTTGAGCCCTGCAATGCCGCTGTCGAACTTGCCGATGGCCTTGCCTTCCGGCGTCATCAAGGCTGGCCCGAAGTCCCACGCCTGCCACGCGCCCGCGGCCATCGCCTGCTCCGCGTCGAACTCGCGTGGCGCATACGTCTTCATCGTCCCGTCGCGGAACAGCACGCACACGTCACCCTCCGGCTGCGCGTTGTAAAGCTTGCCGTTGCGGATCACCGCGCCGATTACGCCCGCGCCGTAATAGTCCCCGTTGATCGCGCCGATCGCGTTATTTGCCTTTGCGATCTCCACCGCCCAGTCCGCGATCGCGCGGCCGTAAGTGTTCCGCGCAAAGGCGGTCCGCAGGTTTTCAACCGACTTGACGTAAACATCCTGGACGTAAAAGGTCACACCCTTGCGCTGCGTTCGGGTGAGTGTGATGCTGATATTCGCGCTGCGGTATGCGTTCGCCGTCTGAATGACTTCGCCGCTCGTAAACCCTGCGGGCGGGACGGAAGGTGGCGCGACAGGCAACTGCGTCGGCGCGGGCGTGGCCGACGGCGCAATAGTGGGCGCCGCCTTTCGCGTGGCCGTCCGCGCCGCGGTGGGCGTGGCGGTTGCGCGCGCCAGCGCGCTCGCGCCCGAAGCGCGCTCAGAGGGCGCGGCCGTGCGCGTGGCAGTCCGTGTCGGCGCGGTTGTGCGCGTCGATGAGGGTGTGACGGTCAGCGTCGAGGTCGGCAGCGGCGCATGGGTGACGGAAGCGCGCGGCGTTTCCTCCACCACGGCATATACCTGGGGGAGGGCAGTCAGGTACAGATACATGAGACCGACGCCCCCGGCGATCAACAGAACGTCGATGATCGCCAGCAGAGCGACGGGAAGGCGTTTCTTCTCGTTCATGGCAGGCTGTAATCGACATAAAGACGCCGACTGACGGCGCGAAGTGCCGCGCACGGCGAAAAACAAAAGACGCCGGGGAGCGCCCGGCGTCCTCTATCTTTCAGACGTAAGTCTTACAGGCTCGCGCGCACCGCGGCCAACTGCCCCGCCGACCCCAGCTTCTGCGACCGGCCCTCGATGAACTTCGCGTACTCGCTCACGAAAATCTTGCCCACCGGGCGGAAGTCGAACTCCTTCGGGTTGTCGCGGAAGAACTCGCGATGCACGCGCGTCCACACGAGGCGGCCGTCCGTGTCGATGTTGATCTTCGTCACGCCCAGGCTCGCCGCGCGCAGCAACTCGTTCTCATCCACCCCGCGCGCGGTCGGGTCCAACTGCCCGCCGGCCGCGTTGATCCGCAGCACTTCCTCCTGCGGCACCGACGACGAGCCGTGCATGACGAGCGGGAAGCCCGGCAGCAGCTTCTGGATCGCCTCGATCACCTCGAAGTGCAGCGACTGCTGGCCCTTGAACTTGTACGCGCCGTGGCTGGTGCCCACGGCCACTGCAAGGCTGTCGCAGCCGGACTGCTCGACGAACGCCTTCGCCTCCTGCGGGTCAGTCAGGTGCGCGTTCTTCTCGTCGACCTTGATGTCCTCTTCCACGCCGCCCAGCTGGCCGATCTCCGCTTCTACGGACAGGCCCTTCGCGTGCGCCGCTTCGACGACCCGTCGCGTGATCGCGACGTTCTCCGCGAACGGTTCGTGCGACGCGTCGATCATCACGGAGGAATAGAAGCCGGAGTTGATGCAATCGTAGCAGGTCTGCTCGTCGCCGTGGTCGAGATGCACCGCGAAGATGGCGTCCGGGTACATCTTCTCGGCCGCGCGAATAATGCCCTCGATCATCGGGATGCCGGCGTACTTGCGCGCGCCCTTGCTGATCTGGATGATGAAGGGTGCCTGCGCGGCGATGTGGCCCTGGAACAGGCCAAGCGCCTGCTCCATGTTGTTGATGTTGTACGCGCCGATAGCATACTTGCCGTAGGCTGCCTTGAACAGTTGAGCCGTGGTAACGATCATCGGGTTGCTCCTCGTAGAATTCAGCGTTAACCTTGCGCATTTTAGCGCGAAGTCGCAAATCAAGCAAAAGACCTGACGGGTTTCGGGAATCCGTCAGGTCTCCACGGGCGCGCACTCAATACCCTTGCCACACCACCGTATGGCACGCCGCGGTCCCGCCGTACCCCTGCAAGTGCTCCACCGTCACCGGCGCGCTCAGCGGCGCGCCCCCCTCATCCACAACCGTAAGCGTGTAGCGGTTCGGGACCGTGTTGATCGGGAAGTCGTAGCGCCCTGCATCGTTCGCGCCGCTCTTGGTGACGGCCTCCGCGCGGTTGCCCCATTCGTCCACCAGCGTGATCCGCACGCCCGGAAGCGGCGCGCCGTCGCCGTTTAACACCGCGCCGACAATGTACTGGCCGGGGCAGTCGTTGTGGTTCTGGATCGCCTGCGACAGCGCAAAGCGGAACTCCCCCGACGGCGCGACGACCACCGGCTCGGCTGGCGCTTCGGGCGTGGGCTCGACGGTGGGGGAAGCTTCGGGTTCGGGCAGCGCGGCCGCGGCGAGCGCCTGCGCGGAGGTCGGCCCAATGCCTTTGACCGCCGCCACCGCCGCCGCGTAAGGCCCTGCCTTCGGGTTGCCCGCTGCGCTCAGGTCCGCGCCCGCCGAAACCCCCGCGCCCGATTGCCGCGCAGTCTGCCCGATCCTCTCGCACGGCCCCAGGTCGACCGGGGTGGGCGTGCGCAGGCTCCACGCGACCGCGCGATAAATGTCCACCGCGCGCGGCGGTCGCGGCCCGGCTGTGTTGGCACTGTCCTGCGTGAAGTTGGTCGCCAACTGTGACGCCAGCGACAGCCCACTGCCTTGCTGCGGCAGCCCCAACGGGCCAGGCAGCTTGAGCAGCGCGCGCGGCGCGCCGCCCTCCGTCCGGCAATACGCCACCCACTTGCCGCCCACAGCGACGGGCGCGGCGGGCACGAGGTTCACGGTGTCGGCCAGCGGCCCCGCGTCACCCGCCGCCGCAACCCACTCCGCGCTGAAAATCTCGCCGCCCTTGCGGCACGCCATGCGCGGCGGGCACGCGCCCGGCGCAACCACCACGTCCGGCGGCGGCTGGAACTGCCACCCGGCCTCGTCCGCCGGGTCAGGCGCGCCGATTTCGCGCAGCAACTCCGGCTGCTTGATCACAGCCTCCATGAAGTCGTGCCAGATGGGCGCCGCGCCCGCAACGCCGCTCACCCGGCGCATCGGCTTGCCGTCGCTGTTCCCCGCCCACACACCTGTGACGAGATAGCGAGTGTACCCGATGGTCCAGTTATCGCGCCAGTCGTCCGTCGTGCCGGTCTTGGCTGCGGCAGGCTTGCTCAGCTTGAGCGGGCTGTTCGCGCCGAACATCGGCTTGCGCGCCTCGTTGTCGCTCAGGATGTCGGTCAGGAGGAAGGCGGTGCTCTGCTTGACTGCTTGCAGCGGCTCGCCGCCTGGCCGCCGCGCGCCGAGCGCTGGCCGGCCGTACGCGTCGACCGCCTGCAAAATGGGCTCCGGCCCCACCGCCTTGCCGCCCGACGCCAGGATGTTGTACGCGTTGGTCAGTTCGAGCAGCGTTACGTCGCCGCCGCCGAGGGTCAGCGCCAGGCCGAATGTGCGTCCGGAATCGGTCAGGCTGCGGATGCCCATCAGCTCCGCGCCCTTGAGCATGCGGTCCACGGTCACAGCCTCCAGCAGCTTGACCGCGGGTACGTTGTAGCTGTTGGCGAGCGCGGTGCGCACCGTCACCGGGCCGTGGAACTTGCCGTCGTAGTTGCGCGGCGAGTAGGGCGCGGTGCCTGTGATGGGGTAGGTCACGGGGATGTCCCACAGCACCGTCGCCGGGCTGATCAGCATGTCGTCTATCGCCGCGGCGTACAGCACCGGCTTGATCGAGCTCCCCGGCTGCCGCAGCGCGCGCGCGACGTTGACTTGCCCGGCGATCTTCGCGTCGTTGAAGTCGACGCTGCCCACCATCGCGATGATTTCGCCGTTGTGCGGCAGCATCGCGACGAGCGCCGCGTTGCTCATGTTGTTCTTGTCTTTGAGCGCGGCCACCTGCTTCGCGACGGTCTCCTGCGCCAGCGCCTGCATCCGCAGGTCAACCGTGCTGGTGATGGTCAGCCCCCCGCGCACGCCCGCGTCGCCGCCCATCCGCGCGTTGAGCACGTCCACGGTGTAATTAACGAAGTGCGGGAGCAGGTTGAGCTTTCTACTGGGCTGCGGGTTGAGCGCCAGCGGCTGTTCGTACGCCCAGTCCGCGTCGGACTGCGCCAGCAGCCGGTGGCGCACCATCATGTCGAGCACGGTGCGTTGTCGCCCTTTGGCCGCGGGAAAGTCTACGAACGGGTTGAGCAGGGCCGGCGCCTGCGGGATGCCCGCCAGCAGCGCGGCTTCGGGCAGGGTCAGGTCCGCGGCGGACTTCCCGAAGTAGGTCTGCGCCGCGGCCTCCGGGCCATACGCCATCTGCCCGTAGTTCGCCAGGTTGAGGTACATCTCCAGGATTTCTTCCTTGGAGAACTGCTTCGTTAACTCCTGCGCCAGCCCCGCTTCGAGCATCTTGCGGTCCATCGACTGCTCGTAGCGCTCATCGGGGCCGAGGAAGAGGTTGCGCGCAAGCTGCATCGTGATCGTCGACGCGCCGGAAACGATCTGCCCCTCTTCCCAGTTCTGCAGGGCCGCGCCGATGACGCGCGCGCTGTCGATGCCGGTGTTATAGTAGAAGGTGCTGTCTTCGGCCGCGACCGTCGCGTCGATGAGCTTCGGGGAAATCTTGCTCAGCGGAACCCACGTGCGCCGCCCCTCGCTCCACAGTTCAGCGATGAGCGTGCCGTTCCGGTCGAAAATGCGCGTGGTCTGGAAGACGCGCGGGGTGGGGCCGGGCTGGTACTTGCGGAGATACGCTTCCGCCGCGTCGAGGGGGGTCGCGCCTTCTCGCGGGCCGATGTCCTGCGCAGGCGCAACGCAGGCGGAGAGGAGCGCGGCAGACACCACGGCCACCGCGAGGACTGCGCCGGCAGACTTAAGGCGACGCAACAAACCCATCCACTCCTCCACCACCTGTCAATACCAGTGTCAACACATACTCGTGTTATACGTCAAGACGCTATGATGATGTCGTAGGACGCGCTACCCTTCGCGCAGGAAGCGTAGCGGGCGGGATATGCGGCCATCGCGAGTAAGCGAGGGCGCGCCATCTCGAATAAGCGAATGGCGGCCGTCCAGTGAGTATACTGCTTCCGGAATGCGGCTGGTGTGGGGTTAGCGCAATTCGCTTGTTCGCTCCGCATTCGCTTATTCGAGATGGCCGCGCCCCTGTTTATCCATGCCACAACCCCCGCTTTACGAACTACTGCCCTTTCCGATACTCCTCCACATTCTTCAAGTGCTCATCAAACGTCCGCGCGAACGAGTGCCGTCCGCTCCCGTCCCCCTTCGCCATGAAGAACAGATAATCATGCGTCTGGGGAGCCAGCGCCGCCTCAATGCTCGCCAGCCCCGGCGCGCAGATCGGCCCCGGCGGGAGCCCTTTCACTTTATACGTGTTGTACGGGCTTTCCACCTTGCCGTACTCTTCCAGATACACCGGCGCCTTCCACCACAGCCCGCTGTCCGCCTGGTAGCCCATCGCGTACTGCACCGTAGGATCGGCTTCGAGCTTCATCCCGCGCGCGAGCCGGTTAAGGTACACGCCCGCAATGGTCGGCCGCTCCTCGTCGACCACGGCCTCGCGCTCCACGATGCTCGCCAGCGTCAGGACTTCGTGCAGCGTGAGCTTTGTCCGGCCCGCCGTCACCGCCTCCCGATACAACGGCATCACGCGGTCGCGGAACGCGTCAAGCTGCCGCTTCATCAGTTCGAGCGTCGTCGCGTTTTCAGCGATCAAACGATAGGTGTCGGGCGCGAGGTATCCTTCCAGCGTCGCGCCCGGCGGTCGCGCGTCGAGAAACTCAGCATATGTCGTAGTGTCGATGCCGGTCAGCACAACCTGCGCCGCGCGGTTGCGGTACTCCGCGCCGTCGAGCGGCGTGTTCTGCGACAGATAATCCGCGGTCTGCTCGAACCGCCAACCCTCGCGCACCCGGATCGCGATTTCGGCCGCGCGCGCGTCAGTCAGCGCGTAGGCGATCTGCGGGATGGTCATATGCGGGCTGAGCTGGAACGTGCCCGCCTCCAGTTGCCCGGCCAGCCCGTTCACGCGCACAAACGCCTCAAACAGCCGCGCATCGGTAATAAACCCGCGCGCCGCGAGGTTCTCGGCGATGCCGCGCGCCGTGGAGCCGGGCGCGACGACGAACTGCGTCGGCGGCTGCTGTTCGGCGACCATCGGCGTCGCCAGCCGCGCCTTGTTGGCCTGCAAATAAGCCGCAGAGAGGTCCGCGCCGCTGCACGACGTGACGAAGGCCGCGGCGACGATGACAAGCAGAACGCGAATCGTCCTCATAACCCCGTGACGGACTGCCCTCAATGCGAGTTCCTTTGCGGTAAGGTGATGCCGCAAGTATAGCATTTTTTGGACAGTCCGTCACCGGTCCGCTGTTACGG
>CAZPTI010000041.1:0-18809 GCA_964588925.1 uncultured Anaerolineales bacterium
ATCCCCCTGTGGGCCTTCTACGTCAACCGCGGGCAGGGCATCGCTACGTTCGGGGTTGGCGACAAAGACGCGCCCATGATGGAGTTCCAGCCGGCCAACAAGGCATATCAGACGACCGCGTTCACCGGCTTCCGCACCTTCGTCAAACTAGCAGGGCCCGCCCCGCGCCTTTATGAACCGTTCTCCGCAGTCGCGCCGGCCGCCGTATCCCGCCGCATGATGATCGGCATGAGCGAGGTCGAGGTCGAAGAGGTCAGCGCAGAGCACGGGTTGCAAGTCAACGCCGCGCACTTCACTCTCTCCGGCGAGCCGTTCGCCGCGCTCGTCCGGCAGGTGACCATTCGCAACACCGCCGCCGCTCCTGTTGCGCTGGAGGTGCTGGACGGCCTCCCCGCGCTCATCCCTTACGGCATCAGCGATGCGCAACTTAAAGCTATTGGCCGTACGGTCGAGGCATGGATGGCCGTCTACAACCTGGAGTCCGGTCTTCCGTTTTACCGCGTCGGCGCGACCATCGGTGATGAGGCGGAAGTCGCTACGGTCGAAGCGGGCCATTTCTACCTGCCCTTTGCCGATTTCGCTGGCCGGCAGGGACCGCCCGCGCTTTTCGTTGACCCCGCCGTTATCTTCGCGAATAACACCTCTCTCGCCTACCCGGATGCATTTGCGTCCGCTTCGCTCGCCTCGCTTTCCGCTGCGCGCCAGGTCGCTGTATGTCGCACGCCTTGCGCCTTTTCGGGCATCGCGGCCGCGCTCGCGTCAGGCGAGTCTCTGTCGTTGTACGCTTTGATCGGCCACGTCGCGCGCCTCGACGTAATCGAATCCGCCCGCGGCCGTCTTGCTCAGCCCGCTTATGTGGCTGCCAAACGCGCCGAGGCCGCTGCGCTCACTCGCGCGCTCACCGACCCGGTAGCCACTGTCACCGCCGATCCCCGTTTCGACGCCTACTGCCGTCAGACTCTTCTCGACAACACCCTGCGCGGCGGTTGGCCCGTCGAGATCAGCGGCAAGATCGTCCACCTCTACGGCCGTCGTCACGGCGACCTCGAGCGCGACTACAATGCCTTCCGCGTGCCCCCGGAGTTCTACTCACAGGGCAACGCGGCTTACCGCGACATCAACCAGAACTGGCGCAACGATGTGGTGCTTAATCCGGCGGTGGGCGACACTGAAATCCTTGCTTTGCTCGGCCTCATCCAGCCCGATGGCTACAACCCGTTAGTCGTCCTGGGCAGCCGCTTCGTTGTCCCCTCGGATCGTCAGGAGGACCTTCTCGCGCTCGTCGACCGCCCCGATGCGCTCGCGGCGCTGCTTGGAGCGCCCTTCTCGCCCGGCGGCCTGCTCAAGGCCGTAACGGACGCCGGCCTCCGCCTCTCCGTTGCGCCTGACGCGTTTCTCGCTGCGGTCTTGTCCGCGTCCGAGTCGGACTTCGCCGCGGAGCACGGCGAGGGCTACTGGATGGACCACTGGTACTACAACCTTGATCTGATCCACTCCTATCTCGCCATCTACCCCGACCGCCGCGCTCAACTCCTCTTCGAGCGCACAGTCACTTACCGCGATACACCCTGGTTTGTCCGTCCGCGTGCGGAGAAATGCGTCCTGACTTCTGCGGGTGTCCGCCAGTACGACGCGCTCGCGTACGACGAAGCAGGCGCCGCCATTGCGTCGCGCCGCGAGTGGTCGAACCTCGTGCAGGCCCGCAACGGCGAGATCGTCCGCGTGACCGTCTTCGCCAAGCTGCTCGGCCTTGCGTTGGTCAAGGCTGCCACGCTCGACCCCGCGGGCATGGGCATGGAGATGGAAGCGGGCAAGCCCGGCTGGTGCGACGCGCTCAACGGCCTGCCCGGCCTCTTCGGTTCGTCCATGCCTGGGACGTGCGAACTCCTGCGTCTGCTCGACTTCCTGCTCGACTCTGCGACCGGCCGCGCGGGCGGCGTCGACCTCCTTGTCGAGCAGTTCGATCTCGCGGGCGATCTCTCCGCCGCGCTCGAAGTGCGCGCCGCGTCTCCTTCCCCCGACCGCGCCCTCCGTTTCTGGGATGCCTGCGCGACTGCCCGCGAGATTTACCGCGCCCGCGTCCGCGATGGCTTCGACGGCGCGACTGCCTCCTTCGCTTTTCCCGCGCTGACCGATCTGCTCCGCTCGCTCCTCTCAGTCGTGGCGGACGGCATTGCGCGCGCTGAGTCCCTCGCGGACGTCCCACCCGCCTATTTCAGCTACAACGTCACCGCGTGGGAGCCGCTGACCGACGCGTCCGGCCGACCCCTCTGCGACGCGCATGGCCGCCGTCGCGTCCGTCCGACTGCCTTCGAGCAACGCCCGTTGCCCGCCTTCCTCGAAGGTCCGGTTAATGCGCTCCGCGTATCACCCGACGCAGCCAGCGCGCGCTCTCTCCATCAACGCGTTCGCGCCAGCAACCTCTACGACCGCAAGCTCGGCATGTACGTGACCAACGTCTCCCTCGCGGACTGTTCTCACGAAATCGGTCGCCTGCGCGCCTTCACGCCCGGCTGGCTCGAAAACCAGTCCGTCTTTCTCCACATGGCCTACAAGTACCTGCTGGAGTTGCTCCGCGCCGGCCTGCGCGACGAGTTCTTTGCCGAGTTGCGTTGCGGCCTGATCCCCTTCGCCGACCCCGCAGTCTACGGGCGCAGTCCGCTCGAAAACTCCTCCTTCATCGTCAGCAGCGCGCACCCCGACCCCTCTATCCACGGCCGCGGTTACGCCGCGCGGCTCACCGGCGCGTGCGCCGAGTTCCTCAGCATGTGGTCCCTGATGCTGGCTGGCCGGCAGCCGTTTATCCTTCGCGACAGCGCGCTCTGCCTCCGCTTCGCGCCGGCTATCCCTCCGTGGCTCTTTCGGAAGGATGGAACGCTTAGCTTCACTTTCCTCAGCCGCTGCTCCGTCACCTACCGGTTGCTCGACCGCGCTGCCTCCGCGCCTGCCGTCGTCTCGTCGACCTTGCATCTCGACGGCCGCGCGCTTACATTCGACGGTGACTTGATTCCGGCGCCCTATGCGGAGCAGGTGCGCGCCGGGGAAATCACTCGCATCGACCTCGACCTGGCTTGAGGGAAGAGAGGACACGTATGGATACGGCAAACACCTGGCATTTCACTGATGAGGACGCCTCGTTCACCCTGCGCTCGCCCCACCTAACTCGCTACCTCTACTTCCCCCTGGTCAACGAAGCTGGCATGATGTCCGTCGTCACCCCTACCCTTCACGGTGACGCGAAAACCGGCCAGAACGAGTTTCTCACCCAACCTGTTTCGGTCGAAGACCTTCACGAAACCCGCACTGCGCGCAACTTCTGGGCGGCGGTGAAGGGGCGCGCGCCGTGGAGCGCCACCGGCAATTCAAGCTGGCAGCGTGCCGATCCTGCTGCTGACACAGTCACCCTCGAAGCGGGCTTGCTCTGGCACCGAGTCACGCGCGAGAATGCCGCCCTCGGCCTACGTGCGGACGTCCTCAGTTTTGTGCCCACCGGCCCCGACCGAGTCGAACTGATGCAGGTCACGCTCACCAACATCTCAGGGGCGCCACTAATAGTCACGCCTACCGCGGCCGTTCCTATCTATGGTCGCTCCGCCGACAATCTGCGCGACCACCGCCACGTCACCTCCCTGCTCCACCGCATCCGCACGGTCCTTCACGGCGTCGCAGTCCGTCCGACTCTCTCGTTCGACGAGCGCGGCCATCGCCCTAACGCGGTCACCTATGCCGTTCTGGGCGCGGACGAGTGTGGCGCCGCGCCTGTTGACTTCTTTCCTGACGTCGAAACCTTTGTCGGAGAGGGCGGCCATCTGGAGCGCCCTGCTGCGGTCTTCGGTCCCTTTGCGGGCGTTCCGGCGGGTTGCGAGGTTGCCGGGTTCGAGGTCATGGGTGCGTTCCGCTTCGCGCCCGTCACGCTGGCGCCGGGCGAGTCCCACGCGTGGGTCGTCATCCTCGCCATCCTGCCCGAAGGCGGGGACGACGTGGCGCTGGACGCCCTCGTCCGCGCCTACGGCTCCGCGAATCGCGTCGCGGACTGGCTCGACCGCACGCGGGCGGTCTGGCAGGCCCGCGCGTCCGCCGTTACGTTCCACGGGTCGGATGCGCGCTTCGACGCCTGGCTCAAGTGGGTCGCCGTCCAGCCCACCCTCCGGCGCCTTTTTGGCAACTCCTTCCTCCCCTTCCACGACTACGGCCGCGGCGGCCGCGGCTGGCGCGACCTCTGGCAGGACTGCCTCGCGCTTCTCCTGCTCGATCCCGACCCCGTGCGCGACCTCCTCCTGAGCAGCTTCGCCGGCGTCCGCGTCGACGGCAGTAACGCGACCATCATCGGCGCGCGACCGGGCGAGTTCCGCGCCGACCGCAACGACATCCCCCGCGTCTGGATGGATCACGGCGCGTGGCCCTACTTGACCACCCGCCTCTACATCGACCAGTCGGGCGACCTCTCGTTTCTTCTCGAAGAGCAAACCTACTTCAAGGATCGCCACGTCGACCGCTGTCGCGCGCACGACAACGCCTGGTCGTCCGAACAGGGGACGGCTCAGTTGGCGCACGACGGCTCACCCTACCGCGGCACGATCCTCGAACACCTTCTCGTCCAGCACCTGACCGCCTTCTTCAACGCCGGCCCCTCCGGCAGCCTCCTGCTCGAAGGCGCGGACTGGAACGACGGGATGGACATGGCGCGCCAACGCGGGGAGAGCGTCGCCTTCACCGCGCTTTACGCCGCCAACCTGGCCGACCTCAGCCGTCTCGTCCTCGAGCTGGGCCGCGACGGCGCGGAAGACGTCGCGCTCGCCGCCGAGCTACTCACCCTGCTCGACACTCTCTCTGATCCGGTCGACTACGCCGATCCCGCGGCGCGTCAGGATCGCCTCGCCGCCTACTTCGCCCGCTGCCGCCATACGGTCTCCGGCGAGAAAGTCCGCGTCCCCCTCGCGGCCCTCTCCTCCGACCTTGCAGCCAAAGCCGATTTTCTCGCGACCCACATCCGCGCGTCGGAATGGGTAGCCGACGCGGACGGTCGCGGCTGGTTCAACGGTTATTACGACGACGATAGCCGCGCGGTCGAGGGGACGCATGCCAACGGTGTCCGCATGACCCTCACCGGACAAGTCTTTACCTTGCTCGGCGGCATCGCGACGGACGAGCAGGCTTTGTCCATCGTCCGCGCCGCGGATCATTACCTCCATGACTCGGCCGTGGGCGGCTACCGACTCAACACCGATTTCGGCGAAGTCCTTCTCAACCTTGGCCGCTGCTTCGGCTTTGCCTACGGCCACAAAGAAAATGGCGCCATGTTCAGCCACATGGCCGTCATGGTCGCCTACGCCCTCTACACCCGCGGCCTCCCCGCCGAGGGGTGGAAGGTCCTTTGGGGCATCTATGACCACTGCCAGGACTTCCCCCGCGCGGCCATGTACCCCGGCCTCCCCGAGTACGTCAACGCGCGCGGCCGCGGCGTCTACGGCTGGCTGACCGGCTCCGCAAGCTGGTATCTGCTCACCATGCTCACGCAGGTTTACGGCGTTCGCGGCCACCTGGGCGACCTCCTCCTCGCGCCCAACCTCGCGCCCGAGCAGTTCGACGAGCGCGCAGAGGCCTCCGTCTCTGCGCAGTTCGCCGGTCGCGACCTGGAAATCGTCTACCGCAATCCTCGCCGCATCCTCCCTGCCGCGTGCCGCATTGAGACGGTCACGATAGAGGGCGCACCGTGTCCGTTCGAGCGGGAGGGCGGGGCCGCGCGAGTGAGTCGCGCGACGCTTGTTTCCCTTGCAGAAGGCTCGCGCCATCGGGTGCTCGTCTTCCTCAGCAGCGCTACCCACGGATAATTCGCTTGCCTGTATAACGGCTCCATCTCCGGTTTGAGATTCGTCCGTCCGGAGACGCGCCGGGCATTCCGCGCCACTCCAACAATTAAGGATAGGGCCAGCATGCGCAACGTCCGTATTCCAGGGACCGCGCTTGCGCCGTCGTGCCTCTGCTTCGACACGGCCGAGTTTGGCTCGACCATCGACCACACCACGGCGTTCGCGCTCATGGATGCCTATGTCGTTGCGGGTGGCAACTTCATCGACACCGTCCAAAGTCTACGGCGACTGGGTGCCCGGTCAGGTGTCCCCAAGCGAGAAAATCATCGGCGAGTGGTTCCAGTCGCGCCGCAACCGCGGGCAGATCGTCCTTGCCATCAAGGGCGCCCATTACCATCTTGGCGCGCCGCTGATCAAGCGCCTCAAGCCCGCCGACATCGTCTCTGACCTCGATGCCTCGCTCTGCCACCTCCGCGCGGACGTGATCGACCTTTACTGGCTCCATCGCGATGATTCTGCGCAGCCGGTCGCGGAGATCATGGAGACGCTCGAAGGGCAGGTCAAGGCGGGCAAGATTCGCCACCGTGGCGCGTCGAACTGGTGCCTCGACCGGCTTTGCGGAAGCGCGCACCTGCGCCCTCGCTACGGGCGCGCAGGGCTTCTGCGCCGTCTCCAACCAGTGGTCCCTCGCCTCGGTCGACGTCGCCGCGCTGCCCGACCCCACGATGGTCGCCGCGGACGACGCGCTGTGGGAGTATCACTGCGCCCACGACCTCGCCGCCATCCCCTACACGTCGCAGGCCTACGGCGTCTTCCACAAGCTCGCCGCCGGCCGGCGGGACGCGATCCGTGTCCATGTATCGCAAGATGTTCGTCACCGGCCAGACCCAAGCCTGTCTCGCCCGCATTCAGTCACTGAGCCGCGAGACCGGCCTCACGATCACGCAGATCATCCTCGGCTAGCGCGCGCTATGAATGCAGCGGCTATAAGCGCTCGGCGCGTAACCATTAACATCCGATTACGAATTGCCCTGTCTTCCGTCGTCGTAAGATATACGCAAGGATTTTGGAGTTAGCTGGTGTTAGGAATGGTGGAGGCAAGGTCCGGCTTTCGCCGAGCCACATCACTTGGGAGAGATGAATATGAAGGCTCCAAGGCTCGTAGGATCAATGGCCCTCGTCATGCTAGCCGCCCTGCTCCTGATACCGGCGCAAGGGGCTGTCGAGGCGGGTGACGCCGGGCAGCGCGCCCGTCCGACTCGTGTCCCCCGGGCCACGGCTACTCCCGTGCCTACCGCCGGCCCGACGCCACAGGTGAGTCCAACCCCGGCCCCGGCCACCACAACTCCGCCCCCGCCATCCGGCGGCAGCTTCTTCAGGATCGACAGCCCGAACCAACCCGGTCGCCACAACCGGCTCCACGGCATCGCGGCCCTCTCAGAGACCGAACGTTGGGCCGTGGGCGAGAGTACGGCCCTTAACGGCACCGACGCTCGCACCTTGACCATGCGTTGGTCTGGCGCAGGCTGGCAACTCGTCGACAGCCCCAACCCTGACTCCGCCCGCAACATCCTGCTTGACGTCGACGCGGCGCCGGGTGCGCCCATCTGGGCTGTCGGCGTGAGCGGGGGCGCCACTGGCCCGAATGAACAGACCCTCGTCCTACGCTGGGATGGCGTGGGCTGGACACACGTTGCCTCGCCCAATCCGGGCACAGGCAACCGCCTGCGCTCTATCGACATCCTCGGCCCGGACGACGCCTGGGCCGTTGGAGATTACTCCGGCGCGGCTACCAACGGCTGGGGCCAGCCGCTTGTCCTTCGTTGGGACGGCGCCGCTTGGACACACGTCCCGGCGCCCCAGCTCGGCACTGAAGCGAAGCTCAACGCCGTGTCCGCGATTGCCCCCAACGACGTGTGGGCCGTCGGCACCTTGTACGCTAACGCTCGCTACACCTCCCTAATCCTCCACTGGGATGGCGTCCGCTGGAGTCAGGTCGATGCGCCTCATGTCGGGTCGACAACCTACGGCAACTACCTCTATGGCGTGGCCGCGCTCTCACCGAGCGAGGTATGGGCTGTGGGCGCATGGGATGCCGGCCGTAGCACCCTGGCTCTGCGCTGGAACGGCGTGAGTTGGGCCCATGTGTCGACGCCCAACGGCGCGGCCTCTGACGTCGATCGTCACATTCTACAGAAGGTTGAGCGGGGCGCAGCCGGGGAGTTATGGGCCGTCGGTCGCTCCTACTGGTCCGGCCTATGCGGGGGTTCAGATGCGGCGGCCTACCGCAGTAGGGTGTTGATTGAGCGTTGGGATGGTGCGGCTTGGGCCTTCGTCCCGGGCGAAGATCCGAGCGGTCCCGGCGGATGCACCGGCCAGCGCAACGAGCTGGAGGATGTCGTCAGCATCGGCGGTGAGACCATAACTGCCGGCCACTGGTATGACAGCGATCTAAGCCAGCAGATCTTCAAGACTCTCATCGAACAACGCGCCAGGCAATAGAACGGGAGCGCAAACGGTGGCAGCGGTGGTAAGCGTTCGGGGCCGCCGCTGCTTCTTCGCGCTTACGACCGGCCATGCCCGCGCGGCTTTCGTCGCAATGACTAAGTAGCTCCACCACGACCCTCGAGCCGTGCCACACCTCGCCATGATAGTAGGCGGCGACAATATGTTCGACCAACGAGATGAAGTTATTCGAGTTCTTGCGCTCACCGATATGGCGCGTCAACTAACCGGTCATGAAACTGACCGCCCCGAACCCGTAGCGCTTGACGTTCTGATCCGGCGTTGATGCCTTGCGCTACTGACCGCGCTTCGTCCAGCAACTGATGACGCCGACAAGAGGTTGAGGTCGACCTCATCATCCCCCTCACCTACGGCCGCGAGCACCGGCTGGTTAGACCCTGGGTCAAGCGCCTGTCCCCCTCGGCCATCGAGTGGTGGTTCTGGAAGGACGTGGTGGTGATCGGTCCCGCCCCGGCTTGAACCGGCAAGTATTACACAAAGCGGTGGTAAGTTAAAAATAATCAGAAAATAATACTCATTTGCTAAGCTGCTGCCAAGTCACGAACCTGGTGCCAGCTTTCTTCTACCGAGCGATCATCGATTGACGCGGGAGCGGCGATCTGTCATGCGCACCTATCTTCTCACCCGACCGGCTGCCACCTTCATCGTCCGTCTCTGGGTCGAACCGTCGCTCGCGTCCGGTGAGGCGTGGCGTGGGGAAGTGGTGCGCGTGCAGAGCAGCGAGCGGCGCTCCTTTGCCGATCTGGCCCGCCTGGCCGCGCACATCGCGGCACTGGCGCCGGAGTTTGCGCCGGCGCCAGCGGACGCAACGACATCTGATGTGACGAGCGCATGAACGCAGTCCGGCGCCGCGGGCGCTCATCCATCTTCTTGTGTGGAGGTATGCCATGAACCAGAACATGCGGCTATTCGACCAGTCCCGATTGCTGAACACGTCCATTCACCCGTCCACCCGATTTAGGAGGTTTACCATGACTGTTTTTCTCCCCGTTCGCCGTCGTTTCCTTGTGACATGCTGGGCTGTGTTGCTGGCGGTGCTTCTGGTCCTGGGACAGAGCGCGGCGGCCGCGCCCGCGATGACCGCAGATCGTCCGTCGTTCGCCGCAGAAGATGCGATGAGTTTGCCAGCTCCCTTCGTCGCAAATGAAGGCCAATGGGATGCGGAGGTGCGCTATCGCCTGGAGGGGCGGAAAGGGGTGCTGTGGCTGACTGACAGCGCCCTCTGGCTCACCATGATCGAACCAGGTGTCACCGGAACCGCCGAAGCTTCTCTTTCGGCGGCTGCCGAGACGGACACCGAAGCGAGTGCCGTCGAAGCCCCTTTGCGCACGGCTAACCTTCGGCTCAGTTTCGCAGGCATGAACGCAGCAGCGCGCCTTGTGCCAGTCGACCTGCTACCTACGAAGTACAACTTCTTCATGGGCAACGACGAGAGCCTGTGGCGGTCAGGAGTGTCAGCTTATCGAGCCGTGCGCTGGGAAAACCTGTATCCTGGGCTAAGCTTGCTCCTGAGTAACGCCGACGGTGAACTGTCGCTGTCCTGGGAGGGCAACTTCCTCACCCGCCAGAAGGAGGTGCAACTCCAGGTCGATGGCGCGCAGCAGATAGCGGCGCTGGACAACGGAGATCTAGTGGTGGCCACGGAAATCGGCGACCTGGCCCTGCCGGCGTTCCGCGCTCAGGGGCAGAAGGCGCACGTGGCGGTTGCCAGCGCTGCTGGAGAGGCAACAGGCATCCCGCCGTCGGCAGAAAGTGACCATGAGATCGACGCATTCGCGCCGAACGCCAACCCGCCGCTCAGCTTTAGTTGGCTGCTGGGAGGTAGCAAGCAGGATCGAGGTAGGGACGTTGCCATCCAACAGGGCAAGACAAGCGGCTACAATAGATATGTGGTCATTGGCGACACTGAATCGATCGATTTCCCCAAGACAGCCGGGCCGGGTTTCGCAGGCTACAGGGACGTTTTCCTGGCGCAGTTCACGCATAGCACCACGGGCGTTCCGTGGACGTTTGACGCAGCCGCGTACATTGGCGGCAAGTATCCGGACTATGGCTATGGAGTTGTCGCTAACGACTGGTATAGCTACAACTTCATACACATCACAGGCGCCACCCAATCACCTGATTTCCCTGGGATCGGCGCGCAGAAGCTGAATGGAGGCCCTGGCTACGCCTCTGATGCCTTTGTCGCATTGGTGTGGCCTGACCTGAGTAAGGTGGGCTGGACTTACCTGCTCGGAGGCAATAACTATGATTACGGATATGCTATCGCCACATGCTCCGACGGGACGCCTTCGTTGGGAGAGGTTTGCGTGACCGGCCTGACTCGTTCGCCCAACTTCCCCACGACGCCGGGCGCCTATGACGCGAACTACAACGGCGGGGGAGATGCCTTCGTGGCGCGTTTGGTTTCAATCCCGGTTGGCAATCAACACCAGGGGGTGTTGGGATACAGCACCTACCTGGGGGGAGGGTCCTACGACGCTGGCTCCGACATCAGCTCCCACCCACTTGGGGGGAAATTTCCGAGAGGAGTTGCTGTAACAGGCAACACGCAGTCGACCGACTTTCCAACCACAGTGTCGAGCGCGCATGCGGGCAGCCAGGACATCTTTGTCAGCGTGCTGGACACCGGCGGTCCCCCGTTAATGCCTCCTTCGTTGAAATACAGCCGCTACTATGGCGGAACCGGTTGGGATGTCGCCAATGCGGTGGTGCTGGACGCCGACTCCAGCTATTACGGGGATTTTGGCTGGATCATGGTAGGTGGGGTGACATCCTCTGCTGACCTGCCGGGGACCGAACGGGGCTTTCAGCCGAACCACGCAGGTTGGACGGATGGTTTTCTTGCCTCGTTCGAGTGGGTTGGGAACACAGACTTCAACATGGGCAGCTACTTCGGGGGAACCGGGCAGGATTACATCATGGATCTCCACTATGGCGGTCGATGGGTCGCCGTGGGATGGACAACTACCCAGAACCTCCCTGGCGCCTCAGGCGGAGGGTACAACGGCGGCTTCCAGGATGCCTTTGTGTCCTACCTCGGAGGTTATGGCTTCAGCGATGTGAGCGCGCTTCCCACCTCCTACTACCTGGGAGGTTCCAAGATGGAATCCGCTGAAGGGGTCGTGGCCGATCAGTTCGGCACGCACGTGGTGGGCTGGACGGCATCCGCCGACTTCCCTCGAGTCCCTGCGAGTGGCCCTGTCAACAAGGGTTGGGACGCCTTCTTCGCTTCACTGCTCATAACTCCGTAGCTTCAGCGTCTTCTACCACTTTCGATCTGCCTGAGAAGCTGTCACCGGGTCCTGTACTCGGTGGCAGCTTACTTTTGGCAGACACAGGGCGTTCGGCGTCCGGGAGAGGGCTATACGTAAACCGAAAAGCGAACCAAACCGGTTCATTAAAGAGTCCAGCCGTCGGCAGTGGCATCAACTGAACGCGCTCAGGAGGCAAATGATGAACGCAGACAAACGCATCGTTTGCGCACTCGCGATCTGCTGGCTTTTATCACAGCGGAGGTTAAGGCCGCCCGCCGTATGGGAAAGGGGGCTTCGCATGCGCCATCACCTCCTCAGCCAGTTGGTCGAGGCGGACAGGAAACGCGAGATGATGACTGCCCAGAACCCGCCCCCCATCCTTACGCAAATAAGCCATTATCTACTGCATGCGCCCACTATGGTGCGGATGCAGTAGACCCGCCCAACCTGGTTTACAATGGCGACCGAGCATCTCAACACCCGTAACACTCACCTTACATTAAGGAGCCACCGCGCCATGAAAGCCATCCTCCGCAACCTGTTTACCGGCCTCGCCGTCGTTGCTCTTGCCGCGCTCGCTTACCTTGCCTTCGACTTCGCTCGTCCGACCTCCACTGGCTTCACCTTCGCGTCCTGGTTCGCCCAGACCAAAACGCCTGCGCCGCCTCTCGGTGACCCGATTCCGATGAAGCCGCTCACCGACCTGACCTCGTTCGAGTCCACCGTTCGCCTCGACGTCAACGGCTTGATCGACGGCGAGCGGACGAAGGGCGACCTCACTGCTAAGGTCGTCGTTGCCGACAAGACGAAGAGCCGTGTCACTGTCACCGGCAGCCTGCTCGGCCCCATCGTCGCCCGCGTCGGCGGCTCGCTCGTCAGCCTCGTCACGCCGTCCTCCGTCGACCTCTTCAAGATGCCAGACGGCGCCTACATCACCATCGGCGGCTTCATTCCCGTGTGCGTCAAGCCTAAGGCGCTCAACGCAACGGAGGCCCTCGACGACCTCAGCCCGCAGAACCTCCTCGCCCTCCTCACCGATCCCGAGGTCGCCCGTGGCAAGTTCGTCAGCGAGGGCGAGATCAACGGCGTCAAGGCGCGGCGCTACGTCATCGACGGCGACGCGTTCCTCGCTACCGCGCAGAAGAGCGAGAACGAGAAGCTCCGGGCCTTCGCCGAAAACCTCTGGACCGCCGACGATATTTACGTCTGGGTTGACTCCAAAACCGGCTACCCGGTCGCGCTCAAGGGTAGCTTCACCGGCGCGTTCGAGCCCCTCGGCTTCGAGGGTGACATCGCCATCGACCTCGCCCTCACCAACCCGAATGCCAGGACCGACGTCCGCCTCCCCAACTCCTGCAACCGCCCTATAGTTCAGTAGGGCAAAGCACAAGACCCGTCGGGTTGTTGGAAACCCGACGGGTCTTATTCACGCACGCGCCTCCGCATTCCAAACGCCCTCGCGTATCTATTCCACAGGAAAAGCCAGCCCGGCCCCGTTCGCGGGCCAGTTCGGTGGCTCAACCGCAGCGATCCTCGCCAGCCACGCCGATCCCTCCCGGACAAACAGCGCGGCCGCTTCATCTTCGTAAGCCAGCGCCCAACCATCCTTCACCCGCATCAACTCGTAAACCGGCCGCGCCCGGTCCACCAACGCCGTGTCTGTCTCCGGCCGTTCTACCAGCCGATCCCATTTCCCCTCGCCCAGCATCCAGTCCAGGTTCTCCCGGTACACCGCGTCCGAGTACACCGTCTCCCGCCGCCCGTCCACAGACACTTTCACCTGCGGCCCCAGATGCCAGATCACGTATTCGCCCCAGTTGAACTCCACCGCAAGGTTTCCTTCGACCCCTGCCGCCTTCATCACCGCCACGGCCTTCACCGGAAAGTCCGCCACGGCGGGATCGATCACGATCTCTCGCAAGCGCGGCGCGGCAAGCCCGACAATGATCGCGGCTGCAACAAGAAGTATCGCCCGCAACTGACCCGTCCGATCTCGAAAACCGGACGAATCTCCCACACGACGCGCCACCCAGTCTGCCAGCCGCACCCACGCCCCGGCGAATTGCCCCGCCGCCAGGGCAGGCGCAGCCACCGCAAATAGCGGGATATGCCGGATCGACATCACCGGCAGCAGCGCCAGCGCCACAAGCGGCAGCAACAGCGGCAAACGCAACGGCCGGCGGCTGAACGCGACCGCCAGCGCAGTCACCGCCACCCCTGCCAGCCACCCCTGCCCCCACGGGTCCGCCAGCGTTACCGGCTCCCAGTCCGCGATCTCGGGCCGCGCCACCGTTGCCGTCCGCAACAGGAACGCCGCCAGCCCCGCGCCATATGGATTCAGCAGCAACGCCAGCGGTAGCAGCGCCAGCGTCAGGATCACGCCACCCTCGCCTCGCCACGAGCGCCGCATCAGGGCCGCCTCCCCCAACCGCGCCGCGCCCCACAACCCGACTACACCCACGCCAGCCAGCACCCCGCCGTGCAAATTCGCCCACAATGCCAAAATCGCCGCCACCTGTAGTGACGGAATTGACCTGTCCCGATTCTTACTTGCCCACTCCACGCCCTCGATCGCCAACACCAGGGCTGTCATCATCAAATACGTCCACACCTGCGGTCGCGCATTCAACACCCCCGGCCGCAACATCCACGCAAACCCGGCCATCACCAGCGCCGCGCTCCATGCGTCCATCCCTCGCGCCACTAGCCGCCAATACAGCAGGCCAACAGTCAGCAGCGCCAGCCCCAGGTTAAGCGCGATAACACCTGCCGTGCCCGCCAGCTTATACGACGCGGCCTGGATCGCCTCGCTCAGCCACTCGTGGTTCACCCACGGCTGCCCGGCGGTTAGATAAGAATAGGGATCAGAGCGAACGATCTGCCCGGCGCGCAAAGTATCCAGCCCAAAGCGGACGTGTCCCCACAGGTCGGGATCAGCAATCAAAGGGGAGAAGATGAACAGCCCATACGCGAGCAGGAGAATCAGTGGAGGAAACGCTCGCCTGGACACGGGGGCCTCTAACGGAGGAAAAAATAGTCAACAGTTGCCAGACAACTTCGAGTTGCCTGGCAACTGAAAGCCGCCTTAGCTCAATACCGCCTCAAACTGCTCCATCGCCCAATCAACCTCTTCCCGCTTAATCACCAGAGGCGGGGCGATGCGGATGACGTGCTGGTGCGTCTCCTTGCAGAGCAGGCCGCGCGCCATCAGCGCCTCGCAGTATTTACGCGCGCCACCGGCCTCCGGGTGCAGTTCCACGCCGATCAGCAGGCCCTTCCCGCGCACTTCCTTGATGTAGGGGCTTTCAATCCGTTCGAGGCAGCCCATCAGGTACTCGCCCTGCCGCGCCGCATTCTCGATCATGCCCTCTTCAACCAGCACCCTGAGCGCGGTGCGCGCCACCGCGCACGCCAGAGGGTTCCCACCGAACGTGCTGCCGTGGTCGCCCGGCTGGAACACGCCGAGCACGTCGGTATTCGACAGCACTGCCGACACCGGATAGAACCCGCCCGACAGCGCCTTGCCGATCATGGTCATGTCGGCCTCGACCCCATCGTGCTCCTCGGCCAGCAGCTTGCCCGTGCGACCGAGGCCGGTCTGGATCTCGTCCGTCATCAGCACGACGTTGTTTTCCGTGCAGATGCGCCGGACGTCCTTCAGATACCCCGCCGGCGGCACAATAATGCCCGCCTCGCCCTGGATCGGCTCCACCAGGAAGCCGACCGTGTTCGGCGTGATCGCGTCTTCTAACGCCTGCGCGTCCCCGTAGGGGATGATTTTGAAGCCGGGGGTGAAGGGCGCGTAGCCGTCGCGGTACTGCGGTTCGGTGCTGAACCCGACGATGGTCACTGTGCGACCGTGGAAGTTGTTCGCGCAGACGATAATCTCCGCCTGCCCTTCCGGCACGCCCTTGACCTTGTAGCCCCACTTGCGGACCGCTTTGATGCACGACTCGACCGCCTCCGCGCCGCTGTTCATCGGCAGCGCGATGTGCGACTTGGTCAGCTCGCACAGTTCTTTGTAGAAGAGGCCGAGTTGGTCGTTACGGAAGGCGCGCGACGTCAGGGTGAGCTTCGCTGCTTGCTCCTGCATCGTGCGCAAAATCTTGGGATGGCAGTGCCCCTGGTTCACCGCGGAGTAGGCGGACAGGCAGTCCATGTAGCGGTTGCCGTCCACGTCCCACACCCAGATGCCCTCGCCGCGTTCAAGCACGACGTCGAGCGGCTTGTAGTTGGTTGCGCCGTATTGCTTTTCCAGCGCGATGAATTCCTTCGTGTTCACCGAGAGACTCCTTTGTCGAATGCTTGCCCTGAGTATAGCGCAGGCGCGCGGCGGGCACAAAGAAGGGCGGGGATGCTGCCTGCGCGAAAGGGCGCAAGTGATGTTTGTCGCTGCGTCCCTTGCGGAACAATCGTAGGTTGTTTGCGCAAGGGTTATTCGCGTGGCATAGCAGCCGCGAGGCGTAAGGAAGTTCCGCCGCATGAGGAGGAGTCGCATGGTGAAGCTCGGCCGGCTTTGGCCCGTGGCGCTCGTCGCCCTGGCATTCGTCCTTCTGACCGCTGCCTGCCAGAGCAGCGTGCCCGCCGCGGGGCCCGCGGCGCATCAGGCTCAGTCTAACGCGGCCGCACCCGCCGCCCGCTCCAACCTCGACACCGCAGTGCGCACGCAATCCGCGCGGGCTGCGCAGCCTGCGCCTGTCGAAGCCGCTGCCGAAAAGCCCGCCGCGCAGGGCGAGAACGCGACCCTCGCAGCCGCCTTCCAGAAGGGCGGCTGCGGCGCGTGCCACGTCATCCCTGGCATCGCCAACGCCAACGGCGCCATTGGCCCTGACCTCTCTAAAATGAGCGAGACCGCGCAGGCGACCATCGCGGATGCGCTCTACAAGGGTGCGGCCAAAACCGTCGTGGAGTACGTCCACGAATCAATCGTCAACCCGGACGTTCATCTCTCCAAAGGCTGCCCGGGCGGGACGTGCGCAAAGGGCCTGATGCCCCCGACCATCGTCGCCGCGCTGACCGACGACGAGCTGAAACTCGTCGTCGACTACCTCGCCGGCCTCCCGGACAAGGTGGCGACTGTGCCCCAGACGCAACCCGCCGCGGCGCAACCCGCAAGCGCGGGCGCGTCGGATGCGGGTGTTCCGTCTGCCGTGGCCCTTTCCGACACAGAGTTCGCGGAGACTAAACAGGTTTTCTTTGAGCGCTGCGCAGGTTGTCATGGCACGCTCCGCAAGGGCGCGACCGGCCCCGCGCTCACCCCTGACAAGACGCAGCCAAAGGGCACGCTGGCGCTCGCATCGATCATCTTCAATGGCACCCCGCGCGGCATGCCGGACTGGGGCAAGCAGGGTGTGCTGACGCAGGCGCAGGCCGAGATGATGGCAAAGTTCCTGCAGAACGAGCCGCCCGCGCCACCCGAAATGTCGCTTGAACAGATGAAGGAGACGTGGAAGGTCACGATCGCGCCGGAGATGCGCCCGACCGCGCCGCAGCACGCGCGCGACTGGGAGGACTTCTTTGCGGTAACGTTGCGCGACTCGGGCGAAGTCGCAATCATCGACGGCGACACCTACGAAGTGGTCAACACGGTCAAGACCGGCTACGCGGTGCATATCTCGCGCATGTCGGCCACTGGCCGCTACGTCTACGTCATCGGCCGCGACGGCCGCGCCTCCCTCATCGATCTGTGGCTGGAGAAGCCGGAAGTAGTGGCCGAGGTTAAGACGTGCTACGACGCGCGGTCCATTGAGAGCAGCAAGTACAAGGGCCCGGAAGGCGACTTCTCCGATAAGTACGCGATCGTGGGCTGCTACTGGCCGCCGCACTTTGTCATCCTCGATGGGCAGACCCTTGAGCCGTTCAAGGTCGTCAGCACGCGCAGCTACACCTATGACACCGAGGAATATCACCCCGAGCCGCGCGTGGCGGCGATTGTCGCCTCGCACTACAAGCCGGAGTGGATCGTCAATGTGAAGGAGACCGGGCAGGTGTGGCTGGTCGACTACACCGACCCGATCGCGCCGAGCATCAAGATGTTAGAGGCCGAGCGCTTCCTGCACGACGGCGGCTGGGACGCGTCCCGGCGCTACTTCCTGGTTGCCGCGAACCAGGCGAATAAAGTCGCGGTGGTCGACGCCAAAGAGGGCAAGATGGCCGCCATTGTCGAGACGTCGAAGATCCCGCACCCCGGCCGCGGCGCGAACTGGATCGACCCGGAGTACGGCCCGGTGTGGAGCACCGCGCACCTGGGCGATGCTTCGCTCGTCGCCATCGGCACGGACCCCGAAGGCCACCCGGAGTCAGCATGGAAGGTGGTGCGCAACATTCCGGTGCTAGGCGGCGGCAGCCTCTTCGTCAAGTCCCACCCGAACAGCCCGTGGATCTGGGTCGACCACGGCCTCAATCCCGATGAGAAGGTGCAGCGGAGCGTGTGCGTCATCGCCAAGGCCGATCCGACGAAGACGGAGAAGTGCTGGGAGATCGCGGATTACGGCCGCGCGGTGCACTTCGAGTACAACCGGGAAGGCACCGAGGTGTGGGTGAGCGTCTGGGGCCGCGCGGATCAGCCGGGCAAGACCGGCGAGATCGTGGTGTACAACGACAAAACGCTTGAGGAAATCGCGCGCATCCCCAACCTGGTTACGCCGACGGGCAAGTTCAACGTGTATAACACCGTGCGCGACATCTACTAAGCCTCATGACAAACCTGACGGGTCTGCAAGACCCGTCAGGTTTCACCCACGCGCTTGAAGCGCTGCTTTCCTCTGACTCTACTGCATCGACTCCGCGATCTTGATCAGATCGGCGGGGCCGACGTGTTGATCCATCCCCGACAGCATGTAGCCACGCGCATCGTCGGTCCAGAGCAGGCTGATGAGCATATCCGGCCCCCACGTCCTTGTGTTCGCGTTCCATGCGCCGCGCACGATGGCCGCGGGTTGACCGTTAACCTGCACCTCCTCGACGCTGCGCGGTCCCACCGCAACGCCATCTTCACGCATCAGCGTCTGCGCCGACGAATAGACGTGCAGCATGAGCCGGTTTTCGTGGCCCAACCATGTGACCATCGCGGTCATGTTGCCATCTGGCAGGCGCGTGATGCTGACCGTCTCTTCCAGCGCATACTCGTCCGGCGTCCACGCGGGCAGGTTCAGCGGAAACGGCAGCATAGCGCGCGCCTGCTCCAGGGTCATCTTCTCGCTTTCGAGGATGC
>CAZPTI010000041.1:18909-23985 GCA_964588925.1 uncultured Anaerolineales bacterium
TCCTCCCAGGCTTCCCTCAGCCTGCGCACCACCCGGTGCAGGATTGTGCCGACATTCGACTCGCTCAACCCGGTCAACTGCGCAATCGACCGGTTCGTCAGTCCGGCGCCGTACTTCAAAGCGATCAGTTCAGCTTCACGCGGCGGGAGCGCAGCCAGGAGCGCGGCCAGCCGGCGCAAGTCGTCCGCGCGCTCGAAGGCCATCTCAGGCCCGCGCTCCGTCTGCGCAGGAACTTCCTCAGCCTCGATGTTCGCGCGCATGGGGCGGTTGCGGCGCAAATGGTCGGTCGCCACGTTGCGCGCGATGCTGAAAAGCCAGGTGGAGAACTTCGCCACGTCGCGGCGGTAGCGGCTGCGGGTGCGCCACGCTTTCTCAAACGTAACGGCCGTCAGCTCCTCCGCCAGGTCGCGGTCGCCCAGCCGGTAGCGGAAGAAGTTGTAGATGCGCGGCATCTCTTCGCGGTAGACCGCCTCCCAGTCCACCGGCTCCGCTTTGTCCCGGCCCGTCCACGGCATCGCATCCTCGCCCACCATCTCTCACCTCGCTTTTGCCTTTCTGCGTAATTATACGAGCGGCGCGAGAATGTATCACAGACAACTTCGTTTTGTTACCTCGCAGTAGCTTCGCCCGTCATACTACACAGAACGATGCGCATCGCGATCACCATCTTGAAGGGCGGCGCCAAGGATGGCGGAGAAAGGCCCGGACATGATCACGCAGGCCCTGGAGGGCGACGAGGCGGCGCTGCTGGTGGCCCAGCATTTCGACCACTACAGCGACGCCATTTTCGCCTACCTCTACCGGCTCGTCGGCAACCGGGACGTGGCCGAGGAACTGGCGCAGGAGACGTTCCTGCGCGCGTATAACGCCCGCAAGCGCCTCGCGCAGGCGGAGAACCAGCGCGCGTGGCTGTACCGCATCGCCACCAATGCCGCATTCGACCACTTGCGCCGCGGGCGGAAGTTCGCATGGCTGCCGTGGAGCAGCGTCGACGACCTCCACGCGCCGCAGCCCGACATCGCCGAAGCTGCCAATCAACGCGACGCGCTCGAACACGCCTTTCAATCCTTGCCCGTCGACTATCGCGCGCCCCTGCTGCTCCACGTCTGCGATGGCTTGAGCGTGCGCGAGGTGGCTGACGCGCTCGGCATCAGCGAGGGCGCGGTGAAGATGCGCCTGCGCCGGGCGCGGGAGATGTTCCGGCGGGCGTATAACCCGGAGAAGCAGAACGGAGGGTTGCCATGAGGCGCCACACCGACTACGAAAATATGGTGGCCGCATACGACGGCCTGTCAGTGGCCGAACGGCGAGAAGTGGACGCGCACCTGGCCGAGTGCCCGGCGTGCGCGGCGGATCTCCTCGCGTTCCGACAAATGGACGGCGAGATTCGTTCCGCCCGCGCGCTTAAGGCGAGCGCCGGGCTGCGGGTGCAGTTCAGTGAGGCCATCAGTGGCGCGACGGCTGCGCCTGCGCCAAGTGTCGTTCGCCCCATCGTCAGGGAGCCGGTGATCCGCAAGGCAAAGCGCACACGCCAGCCGTGGACGTGGTCGCGCGCGCTCGTCCCGGTGGGGTTCATCTTGCTCTTCGCGCTCGTCATCGGCCTGAGCCTGCCGCGCGGCGGAGGCAATGAGAGCGAAGTCCTGCAACCCCAGATCGCCGCGCCGCCGCAACAGGCCGCCATCGTCAAGCTCTCCTTCACATGCGAAGACATCCCCGGCTACGTGGGTTACGAGGACTGGTACAAGCTGCTCGCCGCGTTCCAGGCGGAGAACCCCGACGTGGAGGTCGAATTCACGCCGGCCGTCATCGCCGCGACGAACGGGCAGTCGTATGAGGAGGCGGTTGCGGACGCAGCCAAACGCATCGACGTCTTCTGCGCCATGCCCGACCCGTCCGATCTGCAAGCGGGCGCGGTGGCGAACCTGGCCCCCTACATCGCCAACGACCCGGCGTTCAACCCGGACGACTTCTATCCGAACCTGCTGCGGGCATGGGAGGACGGCTCGGTGCTGTCGATCCCCATGTACTTCAAGCCGCTGCTCATCAGCTACAACCCTGAGACGTTCGACAAGGCCGGCGTGCCTTACCCGAAGCCCGGCTGGACGTGGGATGACTTCCTCGCAACCGCCACCGCGCTGGGGAAGGTGAACGGCGACAAGGTCGAGCAGTGGGGGTATTACGAGACAGGCGCGGCACTGTTCAGCGCCCGCCTGCAGAGCGAGTGGAGCGCGGATTATCGCACCCCGCCGGACTACGCGACGATGGCCGATATTTTGGGCTGGTATGAGAAGCTGTACGCGCAGGCGCGCGCGGCCGATGTGCCGCCGGCGCTTGGCTGGGACGCGGGGCAGCAGCACACTGACCGTTCGCTCCAGATGCTGATGCGCGCGGGCAAGGTCGCGATGTGGGACCAGAGCTGGGAAGATGTCACGCGCGAACTGCGCCCCGCGGTCGCCTTCCCCCATGCGGGCAACGGCGCGCACGTGGGCCGCATGACCGAGCTCGCCATGAGCGGCCAGACCTCGTATCCCGACCAGGCGTGGCGGCTGATCAGCTACATCTCGCAGCATCTGCCCGACGCCGAAGTGCCCGCGCGGCGCTCACTGGCCGAACAGGCCTCCTTCTGGCAGGAGATGGACGCGAACACGGCCGCGGCCTATCGCTACGCGCTCGCGCAGCCGATCCGGCCTTACGTGAAGTTGCCGGACGAGTACATGTTCTTCCAGGAAGCGGCGATTCGGGTGGCGAAGGGTGAGAAGACGGTCGAGCAGGCGCTGGGCGATCTTGATATGCAGGTGACGCTGCGCGGCGGGCCGGCAGAGCAAACGGCTGCGGCGAAGGCGACAGCCGAGGAAGCGGGAGCCAAAGCCGCGGCGACGCGCGGGCCAGTCCAGACCGTTATCGCGGAAATTGTCACCGCAACGCCAACACCCACGCGCCCGGCGGACGCGACGGTTCTTACCTTCGCCTGCTACCGCAGCCGCCTGCCCTACTACGCCGACGCGGTCGCAGCCTTCGAGGCAGCCAATCCCGGTGTCTACGTGGACTTGAAGCCGTTTGACGAGCTTGGCGCGGAGTTCGGGCAGGGGGCTGCGACGCTTCGGGGATCGTTGGCGGGCGCGGCGGCGCAGGTCGATGCGCTGTGCGACGACAGCATCACGATGCGGATACGGACCGGCGAGGGCCTTAACGCGTACCGCGACCTCGCGCCGTTCATCGCCGCGGATAGTTCCGTCGACCTGACCGACTACTTCGAGGGCGCGCTGGCGCCCGCGCAGGATGGCGAGCGCACGTGGGGCCTGCCGCGCGGCCTGTCGATCCAGATGATCTACTACAACCAGGCCGCGCTCAATCAGGCTGGCGTCGCAGCGCCGCAGCCCGGCTGGACACAGGACGAGTTCCTGGCAACCGCGCTGGCGCTCACGCAGCCGAAGGCGGACGGCGGCACGCGCTGGGGCTTCGAGGAACGGTGGCAGGGGCGGATGCCCTTCGCGCTGGCGCAGAAGCCCGGCCTGGTCAGCGACACCCTCGCCGACCTGACCTCGCCCTCCACGCAGGCGGCGCTGCAATGGTACGTCGATCTGGCGCAGAAGCACCGCGTCATGCCCGTCCCCGAATGGCACACGAATGCTGAGGGAAGCAATGCCATCGACGCAGCCTGGCAGGCCGAGCCGGTGATGTACTCCGCGCTGGCCGGCCGCCTGCTGCTGGACAGCGACAACTGGCGCAACCGCTTGAGTGTGGTTCCCTTCCCGGCCAGTTCAGTTACCGGGCGCACCACGCCGCTGGAGCAAGTCACTGACGTCCTCGTGATGAGCGCGTCGACGCAGCACCCCAACGAAACGTGGCGCTGGCTCGTGACCGCCTCGAAGGTCACTTCGCCTGTCGACAGCGGCGCGCCCGCGCGGCGGTCCGTGTTAGGGCAGGAATGCGCGCTTCCGCAGGTTAACGCAGAAGTGTGCGCGGCCTACGAGTACGCGTTGACGCACCTGCTGCCCGCATGGAAACTGGATCCGCAGGTGCAGGTCGCGTTGCGGGACGCAGCTCGCGCCGTGCTGGTCGATGGCAAGCCGGTCGACGTGGCGTTGCGTGAGGCCGCGCAAGGGCAGTAAGCGCGTCTCTCGTTGAACGCAGACCTGACAGGTTTCCGAAACCTGTCAGGTCTTTTCGCGTTACTTTCCCATCCCCCGCCGTGTCATACCTCATAGATGCACATCTTCTCAACACGATCTGAGCCAAGGACGGCCCTATGCTAACCCAGGCGCTGGAGAGGAACGAAGCCGCGCTGCTGGTGGAGCAGCTCTTCGACTATCACAGCGACGCGATCTTCACCTACCTGCTCCGGCTGACGCGCAGCCGCGAGGCCGCGGAGGAGCTGGCGCAGGAGACGTTTCTGCGCGCATTCGAGGCGCGGGCGCGGTTGGAAGGGATCGCGAACCAGCGGGCGTGGCTCTATCGCATCGCCACCAACCTGGCCTTCAACCACTTTCGGCGGCAGCGGCGCTTTGCCTGGTTGCCGTGGGGCGACGCGGACGAGGCCCGTCCCGCGACAGGAGACGTCGCGGAGCGCGCGGGGCAGGCGGACGCCATCGAACGCGCGCTGGATGCGCTCTCGCCCGACCACCGCGCCGCGCTCCTGCTGTGCTGTTACCACGACCTGAAGATGACGGAGGCCGCGGACGCGCTCGGCATCAGCGAGGGCGCGCTGAAGATGCGGCTGCGTCGGGCGCGGGAGGCGTTCCGGCGCGTGTATGGGCCTGACGAACAGGGCGGAGGCTTGCCATGAGGCTGCACACCGATTACGAGAACATGGTTGCGGCGTATCATCTCCTGTCGCCGACGGAGCGCCGGGAGTTGGATGCGCATGTGGGCGAGTGCTCTTTGTGCGCTGCGGACCTGGCCGCGTATCGCCGGATGGATGCGCAGTTGCGCAGCTTGCAGGGCTATCGCGCGAGCGCGGCAATGCGGGCGAACGTGAGTGAGGCACTCAGTGGCGGGCCGGCCGCGCCTACGCCGAAGATGCCGCGCCCGCAGCTCCAGGAACCGGTCATGCGTCAGCAGAAGCCCGCGCGCTCG
>CAZPTI010000042.1:0-23886 GCA_964588925.1 uncultured Anaerolineales bacterium
TCACCGAGTCGCACGACGAGGACGCGAACGGCAAGGCGCGCGTGCCGGAAGAGATCGCGCCGGGCGACGCCGAAAGCTGGTATCCGAAGAAGCGCTCGACGCTGGGCGCGGCGCTGGTGTTCACCGCGCCGGGCGTGCCGATGCTCTTCCAGGGGCAGGAGATGCTCGAAGACAAGTGGTTCCACGAGCAGGACCCGCTCGACTGGAGCCACTTCGAGGATCACCGCGGCATCATCCAGATGTACACCGACCTGTTCAAGCTGCGGCGGAACTGGCAGAACAACACGGCGGGGCTGCGCGGCATGAACGTCAAGGCGCACCACGTCAACAACGTCGACAACGTGATCGCGTTCCACCGCTGGAAGGATGGCGGGCCGGGCGACGCGGTCGTCGTGGTGGCAAACTTCTCGAACGCCACGCGCGGGGATTACGAGATCGGCTTCCCCGATGCGGGCGTGTGGAAGGTGCGCTTCAACTCGGACTGGAAAGGCTACGACGAACAGTTCGGGCAGGCCGACGTGTTCGACGTGACCGCGGAGGCCGGCGAATATGACGGGCTGCCCTGCAAGGGCAAGGTGAACCTCGGCCCTTACACGGTGGTCATCCTGTCACAGGATCGGCCCGCATAAAGGCGCGTTCGGTCATGCGCCAGGCACTTCGCAAGTGCCTGGCGCATGGCGTCCGAAAATCCTATTCCACCCACTCCGCCGGATCGACGTACCCCGCGTTTGCCTGCGGAAAATCGTCCGGCCGCTCCGGGTAAGTGTACCCGCGGCCGGCAACCAGCCCGTTGCAGTCCGGCGCGCGCGTGTAGATATCGCGCGCATTCAGGAAGCGGCGCAGCTCGAAGTGCAGGTGCGAGTCGTCGCCGGAAGGGTGATGCTCCGGGAAACGGCCCGTGTACGCCTGCTTGAGCACCGCGCCCAGCTTGTCCCCGCGCTTCACCTGCTGCCCCTTGCTCACCGCCAGCGAGTTGTCGTCCAGGTGCGCGTAGACGGAGTACAGCTTGCCGTCATCCACCGCGTGCTCCACGATGACAACGAGGCCGGGATAGTTCAGGTCGGGGTTGGCGTAGGCCACCACGCCATCCGCCACCGCCGTCACCTCCGCGCCCGCGGTCGACTTGCCGTCCGTCCGGTACAAATCCTGCCCCGCGTGCCACAGCTTCTCCCACCCGATCCCGAAGCACGTGTTCCCCTTCAAATCGGGGTTCTGGACGTCGTAGCTCGTGTCCTCGATCAACTCGCCGCCATCCTTCAACACGCGCGGCGCATACTCCACGCCATCCTTCGCGCCGAGCGGCGGCCCAAATTCGGCTTCGGCAGAAAGGTCGGATGGAACGTCAATCCAACTGATCAGCGCGATAACGAGCGCCATTCCAACCAGCGCGTAACGCTTCATCTTCATTGCGAAACCTTCATGGTTGCCAGTATCTGGTAAAACAATTCCAGCGCCTGCGGATCAAGCTGCGTCGCGGTGAGATCATGCACGGGCGCGATAATGTAGACATAATCCTGAATCGGCAGCACGAGCGAGAAGTCGCCGCCTGACCCCACCTGCGCGGCCGTCAGCCCGGCAACCGTCTCCTGCGGCAGCCGCGCGAGCAGGTCCGCCGGCGGCGCGCCGAGCAGGTAGTCCTCGTACAGCTTCGCGACCACCTCCTCCAGCCCGCGGCCCTCCGGGTTCGGCTCCACGCGGATCAACATGCCCTGGTAGCCGTCCACGCCGGGGATGCGGAATTGCAGCCGCGTCGTGTAAACCCCTGCGGCGCTGACGCCCGACGTGATGACCGTATCGGTGGGATAGCTGATCGTGTAGCCGAGGATCGGTTCGGTGAAGGTGGTCCAGCCGGAGACGACCGTTGGCGCGGCCGTGGCGAGCGCGGGAACTGTGGTCGCCAGGGCGTCTGGCCGGGGCGCAGGGGTTGCGCAGCCGTCAATCAGGGCCAGCGCCGCCGCGACGAGGACGAACGCGGCCGTTCGCGAGTAACGATGCTTCAACACAACACGCTCCTCCCACTCAATCAGGCTTCATGATACCTGTTGGGGGAGGAGAGCGTCTGTCAGGTCACAAACATTCCTGCGACAAAGACCCGACAGGTTTCTGCCGCCACCAGGTGGCGCACCTGTCGGGTCTCTATCGCCGCCCTACTGAATCTTCAACACCTGCCCCATGCCGGGGAAGATACTGTTGTTCGTGACATAGATTTGACCCGCCGCATTGATCGCCACGCCGCCGGGCGCGGTAAGCCCCTCGCTGGCGATCTCCGTCTTGTTCCCCTGCGCGTCCACCTTGATCAGCGCGCCGGTGAAGTCACCTTCGAGGAAGGCCGCGATGAGGCTGCCCTTCGCGATTTCGAGCACGTACAGGCTGCCGTCAGGCCCGAAGGCGATGTCGATGATCGACGAGAAGCCGCTGGCGTACACGGTAGGCGCCTGGCCGGGCGCGACGCGATACACGCGTGACTCGCCGGGGGTGAACGGGAAGCCGAGCAACTCGCCCACGTACAGAGCGCCATCCGGCCCCACCGCCACTGAGTTCGGCACGGACTCCGCAGGCATGGCGGGCGGCAAACCGAACGCGGCTTGCAGGCGCGGATCGACCGGCACGACCCGGTTCGGGAACACGGCGAGGGTTGAAATCGCGCCGGTTGCCGCGTTGACCGCAAGGAGTGAGTTGCCGCCCGCGTCTGCCACGGCGAACCGCTGCCCGCCGAGGTTGACGAGCGAGTAGGGGTTGCTGTCCACCGGGCCGCCGTCCGGGTTGGCCGTCGCCTCGTAAGCCGACAGGTCAACGAGCTTCTGCTTGTCGTTGTCGAACGACACGCGCCACAACCAGCCCATATCGGTCAGCGGAGGGCCGAACATCGCGCGCACGGCCGGGTCCGCGCCCAGCCCGGTCAGCGTGTAGAAGCTTGAGCCGCGCGTCGCAACGTCATGCGGCCCCGTTGCCTCAACCCCTTCGGGACTTGCCAGCGAAGGCAGGCCGGTCACGACTCGGCCAAAGGCGCCGCGCCGCGTGTCCACCGCGGTGATCGCGCCGGTGTAACCCGCGCACATAACGAACGACGGATCACCGGGGTCTGGATTGAAGCAGTTGTCTCCACCGCGACCGGCCTCGGCAACCAGCAGGCGGCCGTTGGTGGCGAACGTCAGGCCGCGGGGGTTGTCCAGCCCGGATGCGACGACGGGATAGTCGTTTTGCGCAGCCGCGGGCGCGGCCAACCGCGGGCCGCCCGGCGCCAGGCCGCGGCGGAACTGGTCAAGCGTGGGACCCTTGCCCTGCGCAAAGGCCGCGGTCGGCGCCAGCAGTAGCGCCAGCGCGCTGATGATCAGCAGCAGCCGGCCGAGCGCCGGGCGCGACGAGAGAAATGCCATCTTTCGATCCATTGTGCCTCCGAATCCCCAGTACGAGTGTGAGATTGCGTCAGTACGGGTGCGTTGCAGAGAGCGATGCAGGCGGTTGGCCTGGCGCGGGCCGGAACCGCCGGGGCAATGGACTGGCAGGGCGCGGACTTTGCCGCGCGTGAAGCGCGTCGACTACCTCCATAGTGGGCGCGGGATGGAGTGTACGCTTCTTGCGGGCAGGGCGCATCAGACATTTGTCCAGGAGTTGGCGCAACAATCGTACAATGATGGAGTAAGTATAATTGCAATAAAGTCGGGTTGGCCTTGCGCAAAGCGTGACCAGCACCGGCCGGATTGCCTCTCACCCTTGCAGCAGACGGAGCGCTTATCGGGCGCGGTCTTCGATCTCCCAGATGTGATCTACCACATGGTACGCGACGCGGCGGACGAAGTAGCGCGCGGGCCAACGCTTTCCCCCGCGCGGGCCGGGCGACGGCATCCCCAGCGGCCCGACCTCTGCGAGCGCGGCCAGCACCCGATTTCGGCTGACCGCTGCCGCTTCCCGCCAGTCGGGGATGCCGTCCAGGTCGCCCCATTTAAACTTGACCCCGACCCGTTCCGCATACCCGGACTCGGCCTCGATCACGTGTCGCGCGATCCCCTCCAGCGTCCGGCCCCCGCCGCGCGGCCCCTTTGCCAACTCCTTGCCTTCCGCGTCCTCTGCCGCCCGGTCAAATGCGGCCCAGCAGCCGCGTAAAATCGCCGACGCGCGCGTGATCTCCGCCGCATCCATCGGCTGCTCGTCCCCCGGCGCCAGCATATCAGGCACGCCGAAGTCAGTCGAGGCGTTGCCGGGCAGCCGGTGCGCGATGACCAGGTCCGCGCCAGTGGCGGGCGGCTCGAACGGCAGGCCGGCCAGCCGCGCCACGGTTGCGTAGCGCGGCGCATACGCCAGCAGCGCATCCAGCGCCTGCTCCTCGGTTCGTCCGCTTCGCAACCACCCCGGCCACTCCAGCGCAGCCGCGATAACTTTCTTGCCGCCCACTTCGAGATACACTGCCATTTCAGCCATCAATCACCTCCACGCAGCAGCGATTGTATCACGAAGGGATCGACTGTGTCGTCGGCGCGCATGCAGGTGGCCCCACACCCGACGGGGTGCGCCACTGCGTGGCGGTCGAAACCCGTCGGGTGTCGTCGCGACCTTGCGAGCGTTTGATCCGTATTGTCTTGTGACAGACACCCTCCGGCGTCACCGCGCACCCCGCCGGCCCATCGGGTCAACCATGCGCTTACCCACCTTTGCGCGCCTCTTCGGCATGGCGCTCTTTATCGGCATGATGGCGGCGGGCTACTACTACAACGTCACCTTCATTCAGCTTGGCCTGCTCGACCTCGGCGGACGCGTCCTCGGCATGGACGCCGCGGCGGTCGCGCGCGACCTCGGCCTGCTGGCGCTGTTGACCAGCGCGGTGTCGCTGGCAGTCGGGTTTGCCCTTGTCCGCCGCGGGCGCAGCAGCGACTTCCGCCTCAAGCTGCGCCTCGCGTGCGGCGTCGTGTTTGCTCAGACCGCGCTTAGCGCCGGGACAGTGTTCGTCCGCACGCCGGACGCCTTCCGCCTGTGGATCATCCTCGCGTCGCTGGCGCTCGGTGTGGGCGTCCCCGTCACCTTCGGGCTGACCGTCGACCTTGTCCCTCGTCGGCTGCGCGGCTACGTCGCGGGCGTCATCGCGGCCCTCGCCTACTTCGCCGCGCCGGTCTTCTCCTACCCGTGGCGCATTGAGACGCTGCGCGCGCAAATGCTCGCCATCATGCTTCCCGGCAGCCTGGCGATTGCCGCGCTCGCGTTCGTCCGCGCGCCCCTCACCGACGCGCTCGCCGCGCAGCACCGCGACACGGCCTTCTACTACGGCCGCTTCACGCGCGTTTCGGGTAATCGCGTCCGCCCGGGCCGCTCCGTCCTCGCGCTGATCGCGCTCATGTTCGCGGTCTTCTTCATCGACAGCCTCGGTTTCGTCCGGCTGACCGGCGCAACGTTCCTCGTCGACCATGCGTGGCGCTCGCCCGACGTCGCGCCGCGGCTCGCCATTTCCACCATGCACGTCATCGCCGCGCTTGCCGGTGGCGTGTTGTACACCGCGCTCGACGAACGCAGCCTGTTCCTGTGGGCGCTCGGCGTGTTCGGCATGGCCCACCTCGCCTACACCTTCCCGATCCGCCTCGCGTCGGAGGAATCGACCGCGCTGCTCGAACCGCTGATGTACGCGGTCGCGGTCAGCCTCTACACCGTGCTCAATTTCGCGCTGTGGGCCGACCTCTCGACCCCGCGAACGATCACGGGCTACGCCGCGCTCGGCGTGGCCGCGTCCGCCTGGACCGCGACCTTCATCAGCACCGCGCTCGCGCTGCAAATGGAACGCGCGGGCGTGCCTGTCGCGCTGCACCTGCGCATCGTCGACGCGCTCGCGGTGCTGCTGTTCTTCGCCATGCTGCTGCATACGTGGCTGACCCGCCGCGCGCCGCAAAGGAACGCGCCATGACCCGTCTCGCTCTCGTTTGCATCCTTGTCACGGTCGCCCTGTTGCTCTCCGGCTGCTCCGCGCAGGGCGCGCCCGGCCTGCTCAGCGTGACCGCCATCACCGGCGGGACGCACACGTTCGCCGCGGGCGAACGGATCCCCGGCGACGCGTATGTCCTGGCCGGCAAGCTCACCGTGGAGCAGGGCGCGTCGCTGGGTGGCTCGCTGCTGGTCCTCGGCGGGGAGGTCGATGTGGCGGGGCGGATCGAGGGAGATGTCTCGTTGATCGGCGGCCGGCTGCGAGTGGAGCCCGCGGCGCAGATCCGCGGCGCGCTGACGGACGCGGGCGGTGAACTCGCGCTCGCGCCCGAAGCCACCGTCACGGGCGGGGTCCGCCGCGGCGAGCCGCTGCCTGCCGCCGCGCCCTCTCCCGCGGTGACGCTGCCCGCGACGCTGCTCAGCGCGCTGCTGCCCGCGCTGGCCGTCGCGCTCTTCGCCTGGCTGCTGGCGCGCGCCCTGCCGCGGCCATTCGCCCGCGTCACCGATGCGGTGTCCGACCACGCGGTCGTCTGCGCGGCGATGGGCCTGCTGGCAGGGATCACCGCGCTCGTCCTGCTCGTGCTCGTCGCGTTCACGGTGCTGTTGATTCCGTTCAGCATTGCCGGCGCGCTCGGGCTGTTTGCCGCCATCGGCTACGGCTGGGCGGCTGTGGGCGCGGCGCTCGGACGGCGTTTGCGGGCGCGGTGGCCGCGCCTCTCGCCCGCAAACGCGGCGGCGCTCGGCGCGTTCCTCTTCACCCTCGCCTTCGGCCTGGTGCGCTTCGTTCCTCTCGTCCGGCTGGTTGTCCCGCCACTGGCCGCCGCGATCGCGCTCGGCGCGGTCATCCTGACGCGCTTCGGCGCAACAACGTTCGTCCCCGCGCAGGACGCCGCGCCCGATGTCATAGTAGAATGAGGCCGCGAATTGTCGCGATTTCGGCCACAGGAGGCAGCATGGCAACGGTGAAGCTCATCCACTACGAGGACGCGTCGCCCGAAGTGCGCGCGGTGTACGACGACATCAAAACGACGCGCAACGTGCCCGACGTGAATAATTTCTGGAAGACGCTGGCGCACAATCCCGCGCTGCTCAAGCGCACGTGGGAGGACTTACGCGGGGTGATGGCCCCGGGCGCGCTCGACGGGCTGACCAAGGAGCTGATTTACATCGCGGTGTCCGTGGCGAACGGCTGCGAGTACTGCATCCACTCGCACACGGCCAACGCCCGCGCCAAAGGCATGACGGACGAGCAGTATCGCGAGCTGCTGGCGATCATCGCAATGGCCTCGCAGACCAACGCGCTGGCAAACGCGTTTCAGACGCCGGTGGACGCGAAATTCCTGAGTTCGTAGGGCGTTGAAGATATTTAGCCACAGAGGAAGCAGAGGTCGCTCTGAGTCCTCTGTGGCCTCTGTGGCAAATCGTGTTCTCAGCTTGCCGTCTGCTCCGGCGTGGCCTGCGCCCGCGCCACGTACGGCTGCTTCAACTGCACTGGCTCCGCATGCGAGCGGTTCCTGATGCGCAGGTTGAGCATCTCCACGAACACGGAGAAGGCCATCGCGAAGTAGATGTACCCCTTCGGAATGTGAACCCCCAGCCCCTCAGAAACCAGCGAGAAGCCGATCAGCAGCAGGAAGCTCAGCGCCAGCATCTTCACCGTCGGGTGCGCATCCACAAACGCGCTGATCTTGCCCGAGGCCAGCAGCATCACGCCGATCGCGATCACCACCGCCGTGATCATCACCCAGATATCGCGCGCCATGCCCACGGCGGTAATCACCGAGTCGAGCGAGAAGATGATGTCCAGCGCGCCGATCTGCAGGATCACGGAGGTAAACGTCACGTTACGGACCGCAGGCTTGTGGCCGTCCGCCGCGCCCTCCAGCCGGTGATGGATCTCCATCGTGCTCTTCGCCAGCAGGAACAGGCCGCCGACGATCAGGATCAGGTCGCGGCCGGTGATGTCGTGGCCGAACACGGCAAACAGCGGCGTCGTCAGTCGCATGACCCACGACAGCGAGAGCAGCAGCAGGATGCGCGAAACCATCGCCAGCATCAGGCCGAACGAGCGCGCCTTCGCCTGCTGCTCCACGGGCAGCTTGCCCGCCATAATCGAAATGAACACGATGTTGTCAATACCGAGCACGATCTCCAGCACCGCCAGAGTCGCCAGCGCGACCAATGCCTCTGCCATCTTCTCCAACTCCCACAACTAAGTCAATACGGATGAAAAGTGATACGTGGAAGAGCGAAGAGAAGTTCCGCTGCGGAAAAAGAAATCTGATGGTTCATCGGCGTCAGCCAGTTTCAACGCCTGCTATTCGCAAAATGAAAACGCTTAGCCACAGAGGACCCAGAGGAAGCAGAGATTCTCTGAGACCTCCGGGTCCTCTGTGGCTAAGCGTTTCACCGGGCAACGAGTTCAGACCATTGCGGCAGCCGTAATCTCCGGGTGCGCGGCCATGAACGCGACCAGCCTGTCGACATAACTCGCGAACGGCGGACACCACACGCCTGACCCGTCGAGGTCGTCCAGGGTCTGCTCGCAGCGGTAGCGCGTGGGGTGCTCGAAGTAGCGCACCGCGCGCGGCTCGATGCCCGTCCACTTCCGCAAGGGCGTCACCTTCTCCAGCGCCACGCGCGCCAGCGGCTCAGCCGCGGGGAAGCGGATGACCCGGCGGCCCACCGCGTGCCCGACGATGTCGATCAACTCATCCACCGTTGGCGGGTGCGGGTCGCAGAGCTGGTACACCTTGCCGAGCGACTTTTCCTCGCCACTGAGGTGCGCCAGCGCGTCCACCACATAGTTGCGCGGCACAATGTTGAACTCGACCTTCTTCGCGTCCACCAGCACCGGCACGAACGCCACGCGCGGCAGCAGGCGCATGAGGCCGATCAAATAGTACGGCCCGTCGAACTTCTGCGTCTCCCCCGTGTTGCTGTCGCCGACAACCACGGCGGGGCGGTAGATCGTTGTGGGGAGTCCGTCCAGCATCCGCCGCTGAACGTCGACCTCGGCCAGGTACTTCGTCTCTTCGTAGTAGTTGTTGAACCGCTGCCCTTTGATCAGGTCGCGCTCGGTGAACTCGCCGCGATAGCTGCCGCTGACATAGCACGTGCTGACATACTGGAAGCGCCGGAGCCCTTCGCCCGCCGCAGCCGCGAACGCCAGCACATTGCGCGTCCCCTCCACGTTGACGCGCATCGCCAGCTCGCGCTTGACCCCCAGGTCGTACACCGCCGCAAGGTGGTACATCTCCGCCGCGTCGCGCGCCAGCGCCGCGTAACTTTCGCCGAGGCCGAGGTCGGGTCGGGTGATGTCCCCCTCGACGAGGCACACGCGCCCCTGCCAGCCCGGTCGCTTCGCCTCGATCGCGCGTTTCTTCGCCTCCGCCTGCGGAAAGTAGGCGCGCTGAACGAGGCAGTTGATCACGTTATCCGACGGAGTGCGCGCCAGCAGCCGCTCAACGAGCTGCGAGCCGAGGAAGCCGGGGAATCCGGTGAGAAAGACAGATGGCATCGTTACCTCCTGCGCAACGTTGCGACACCATCCGATTGTATCCATTCCCCGCCGCGCTGTCTAGTGAAAGCGCACACAAACTGGAGGGGTCGTACGGGTGGCGTTATAATGGGCAGAACCCGGTGAGAGGAGCGAAATGGAAGCGACTGCGAGACCGACCGCGTCAACCGAGACTGCGGAAACCTTGCCCTGGTTTCTGACCCTGCCCGTCGCGCTTGCCGCGGGGCTGTTGCTCCGCGTGCTGCTGATCGGCAGCAAGAGCATCTGGCTCGACGAGGCCATGAGCCTGTATGTCACGCAGAGCGGCCCCGCGGCCTGGCTGAGCGGCGCAGCGGAGGGCTATCACCCGCCGCTGTACTATGCGTTCCTCAGCCTGTGGATCCGCCTCGGCCAGTCGGAAGGCATACTGCGGCTGTCGTCCGCGCTCTTCGGCGTCCTCGCCATTCCGCTGACCTATCTCCTGGCGCGCAGCCTCGCGTCGAAGGGGGTCGCGCTGGCCGCGGCGTGGCTGGTGGCGCTCTCGCCGCTGCTGGTGTGGTACTCGCAGGAGTTTCGCAGCTACAGCCTGCTCGTCTTTCTCGTCCTGCTGGCCGCGCTCGCGTTCGTCCGCCTGCTGAGCGAAGCGCGGCCCGGCGCCCTGGCTGCGTGGTGGCTGCTCTACGTCGCCGCGATGACCGTCGGCTTCTATACGCACTACAACATGGTCCTCGCGCTGCCGGTCCAGTTCGCGCTGCTGCTGGTCCTCGTCGCCCAACGCCGCGTGCGCCGCGCGGGCGCGCTCGCGCTGCTCCTTGCCGCGCCGGCCATCGTCGCGGCCTACTGGCCCTGGCTCAACTCGCCGCCCGCGCGCAGCTTCCTGAGCTTTGCGACGACAATGGGCGGCTATCCCGGCCTGCTGGTGCAGGAGCGTTTCGGCATCAGTTGGCCCGCCGCAGTCGGTCTGGCGCTGGCGCTCGGGCTGATCGCGCTGACCGCCTTCTTGTTCCTGTGGAGCCTGATTCGCCGCCGCAACCTGTGGCCGGCCATCTACCGTTCCCCCGCGCTCCGCCTCGCGCTGCTGATCCTGTTCGCCGCGTTCCTCGTCGCGTCGGTCTACCCGCGCGCCTACTCGGTCAAGCGGCTGATCGTCATCTACGCGCCGTTCCTCTGCCTGCTGATCGCGTGGTTCTGGCCGCTGCGGCCGCGCCTCTACGGCCCGCTGCCCGTCCTCCTCGCGCTCTCGCTGATCGGCTCGCTCGTCAACGTGGTCGCCGTGCCGAAGGACGACTGGCGCGCAGCCGCGGCCCACGTCGAGGCGCGCATCCAGCCGGGGGACGCGGTCTGGGTCGCGCCAGGGTACGATAACCTGCCCTTCGCCTATTATCACGGGGGAAGGCTGCCGGTGACAGAGATCAACCGCCCCGAGGACGCGAACGTGGAGACGCCGGCGGGGAGCGGAACGCGCGTGTGGCTGGTTTACAACGACCTGCCGGGGAACTGGGTGACGGACGGCGCGCGGCTGGAGGGGCAGCTTGCGGAGCGGATGAATCGCGTGGAGGAGTGGGACGGGTATCGGGTGCGGGCGGTGTTGTTCACCAGGAGATGACGGGCAGGGAGCGCAAGGGAAGGCGCGCGGCCATCTCGAATAAGCGAATGCGCCTGCGGGCGCAATCGAATAAGCGAATGTCGCCGCAACCACGCCTGTGGACGCCCTGAGCTTCCCGTCGTCATTCGCTTCTTCGACCGCGCCCGCAGGCGCATTCGCTTATTCGAGATGGCCGCGCCTTCCCTTGCGCATCGCAGAGGATGCGCGATGCGCAAGATTCGCCTGCGGCTAATTCCCCTTCACCAACCCGAACTCAAACTCGCCCACGCGGTTCGTCGCGGCGGACGTCTGGCCGCACGCGTTCGCGCCGCGCACCAGATAGCTGTGGTTGACCGCCGGGTCGCCGAGGTCGGCCGCGCTCCAGTTCAGGCTGTTCGTCACCGAGCAGGCGTACGGCGCGGGGTTGGCGCAACTCTTGCCGGCCAGGTCGAAGTACGGCGCGTTCTCCGCGCGCCACACCTCGTACTGCGTCGAGCCGGTCGCGGCGGGCCAGGTCAGGTTGACCGTCGTCGCGTTCGGCGCGGCGATGCCCAGGCTGGCAGGCGTGTTGGGCGTGGCGCACGGCGCGCACGAGTACACGCGCACATCGTCCACGTACCAGCCGTCCCACCCGTTGCAGCCGTCCGACCCCACGTCCCACCGGAACTGCACCGTATCGCCCGGATCGACGCCGATCTTGCTCAGGTCGATCTGGCTCTGCCCCCACTTGCTCGACACCGCGCCGCCGTCGCCGCCGGTCCATGCGGCCTGCCCGGCCATCGGGTTATCGTTGCTGCTGGCAGGCGCCAGCGAGGAGTTATAGGCGTTGAAGGTGAACGCGGACGCAGGCACAAGCGTCCACGCGCCGCCGTTGACGCTGGCCTTCAGGTTGCCGCCGTCGTAGTCGATCTCCATCGAGACGAGGTGATCCCACGCCATCCTGACCGGCGCAGCCGCGTTCGCCGGAATAGAGACCACGGGGCTGAGCAGCGAAGTCACGCCGTTGTCGAGGTCACTGGAGCAGTCGCCGACAACCGGGTCCGGCCCGAAACCAACCTGGCCCGGATGCCCGTCAGGCGCGTTCGTGACGACTGTCCACGGGCGGTCATCCCACGTGGCGGGGTTGACGGGCGTCTGCTGCGTCGTCCACGCGCCGAGCCCCGATTCAAAGTCCTGGAACAGGTGGTTCTGCGGCGCGTCGCCCGCGTTGGAGCAGAGCGCGGGCGCGTTCGGCTGGAACATTGGCGTGAAGTTGCAGTTGGGCGCGGTGCGGAACTGCACGGCCAGCGCCACCTTCGGCAACTGGTCGCAATCGGCCTGGGTGATGGCGGCCGTCGTAGCGCCCCAGCCAGTGCCGGTCGTCTTCAAGTCGTACAACGGCGTGCCGATCAGGTCGTCGCAGGCCAGAACGAGCGCGTCCGCATGGTCCGCGAAGTCGGTCGTGTTGGTCTGGTAGAACCGCTGCGCCTGCCAGTAGATGTGCGCGGCCTTCGTCAGGCCAACGCCCGTGATCGTCTGCCCGTTGTACGCGCCGCCGTCGACCAGCAGCGCGTAGGCGTGATTCGGCACGCCGGAGTTCGTGTGCACGCCGCCGCCATCGTCGGACGAGCACTGGTACGAGGTCGACGTAACCTTGCCGGGGTTGCTGTAACATTCGGGCCGCCACATGTCGCGGATGGGGCAGCGGAAGCCGGGATCGTCCTCGCCCGACACCCAGCGGTACGTGTTATCCGTCTTGGGCGCGGCCGACGCGCACGCCAGTTGCGAGCACGCGCTGCCGTCGCTCTTGCGCAGCGTGTTCGGCGAATCCTTGCCGCGGGCGTTCAGCAGGTCGACCGTCTCGCCCCAGATGTCCGAGTACGACTCGTTGAGCGCGCCGGGCTGCCACGCGTAAACCAGGTTGTGCGTATACTCGGTGTACGCATGGCCCCACTCGTGCGCAACCGTGTCGTCGCCCGTGACCCCGTTGCAGAACTGCGTGTTGATGCCGTTCCAACTGGCGTTCGGGCAGTAACCGCCGCCGGGATTGTACTTGGCGATGGACTTCATCACCGCGTCCAGCCCGTTGTACGACCGCCACGCGCCGTTCGTCATGCTGCCGAACAGGTTGTACGTCTCGCCCGCGCCGTTGATCAGATTGAGATACTCGGTGTCGGACGGCATCGGGTCGCCTTCCTTCCACACGAGGTTGGCGGGCGTCATGGTGGGGCTGTAAATCTCGCGGTAGAGCGCATCCGCGATCATCGGGAAGCGGTCGAGCGTCTCGCCGGTCAGCGCGTCCACGAACACCTGGTCGCGCACGTCGACCGCGTTGCCGACCTCCACGCGATACGCCAGCCGGTTCTCGCCCGGCGCGCCCTGGACGAGGCCGGTGCGGTAGATGAGCAATTCAGTCTTCTGCGCAAGGAGCGGCTGGACGGTCATGTCGGGGTGCGCGGCCTGGACCGCGGCCACCGCGGCTGCCTGCGCCTGTTCCTCGCTGATGGCGCTGCGCAGCCCGACTGCCACATCCGGCACGAACGCGCCGCCGGCGGACGTGATGCGACCCGCCGCATTCAGGTGCACGCGCAGGTCGCCCGCAAAGACCGGCAGCCCGCCGAACACCTGGCGGAACGCGACGTGCGTGTTGCCCGCCGCGTCGACGGTGACATCGCGCGTCACCAGCTCGGCGGCCTGGTCGCGGATGCCGAAGAGCGCGCCGTACTGCGCGAGGAAGCCGCGCGCCCGGCTTTCAGGATCACCGGCGGCGGAGACAGCCTGTTCGGCCAAACCCTGCTCCGGCAGGCGGACAAAGCTCGCGACGTCTGTGCCGCGCTTCAAGCTCACCTGCACCTCGCCGCCCGCGTCCGCGCGCAGTTGCGCCAACGCGGCGTCGGATGCGGTCGGGACAGCAGGCGCGGCCACAGCAAAGCCGGCCGGCAGCGCGATGAGCGCGATCAGGGTCAACGTCAGGAGGACAAAGCGGGACCGTGTGGACATAGCACTTTCCTGTGAATAGGATGGGGTCTCACGTACAAGGAACATGCGTGATTATACTCCCGTTCACGAATGCGGGCAAAAGTGGTAGAATGCGCCCGAAACGCGAGAAGGGGGATGCCATGCGCAAGGACGGACGCCGGCCGGACCAGCTTCGCCCGGTGGAGATGACCACGGGCTACACGCGCTACGCCGAGGGGTCGGTGCTGATCCGCCAGGGGCACACGGTGGTGCTATGCAACGCCACGGTGGACGACAGGCTGCCGCCGTGGATGCAGAAGCAGGAGGGCGACCGCGGCTGGGTGACGGGGGAGTACGCCATGCTGCCGCGCGCCACGCACACGCGCTCGCCGCGGGAGACCACGCCGCAGTCGCGCACGCAGGAAATCCGTCGCCTGATCGGCCGCAGCCTGCGCGCCGCGGTTGACCTCGACCGGCTCGGCCGCCGCCAGATCATCCTCGACTGCGACGTGCTTCAGGCCGACGGCGGCACGCGCACCGCGTCGGTCACAGCCGCGTACGTCGCGCTGGCGCTGGCCGTGCGGAAGCTGGTCGCGGCGGGCGCGGCGCAGCCGGGCGCGCTGCGCGGGCCGGTCGCTGCGGTGAGCGTCGGCGTGGTGGCCGGTGAGCCGCTGCTCGACCTGTGCTACGAAGAGGACTCCGCCGCGGAAGTGGACATGAACGTCGTGATGAACGGCGAAGGGCGCTACATCGAGGCGCAGGGCACCGCCGAGCGCGCGCCCTTCGACCGCGCCACGCTCAACCGCCTGCTCGACCTGGCGAATATCGGGATCGGCGAGTTGCTCGCCGCGCAGCGGGAGGCGTTGGAGGGGTGACGCGATTTTTGCCACAGAGGACGCAGAGAGCTCAGAGCGTCCTCTGTGGCAAAACGTTCGCGCCCTGCGAACAGCTTAGATCGTGGTCCCTTCTTCCGCCGCGGGCTTGTTGCGCGTCTCGCGGCGCGCCTTCAGACCTTCGTATACGGCGGGCAGCACGGAAATCAGGATGATCGCGACGATCACCCACTCGAAATGCTCCTGCACGAAGGGGATATTGCCGAAGAAGTAGCCGAGGAAGAGGAAGATCGCCACCCACGTGATGCCGCCGATGACGTTCCAGCGGATGAAGAAGCCGTAGGACATCTGGCTGCTGCCCGCAACGAACGGCGCAAAGGTGCGCACGATGGGCACGAAGCGCGCGAGGAAGATGGTCTTGCCGCCGTGCTTCTCGAAGAAGTCGTGCGTCCGCACCATGTAATCCTTCTTGATCCACCGCACCTCGCCGCGGTATGCCTTTGCGCCCACTTTGTGGCCGATCCAGTAGTTGACCGTGTCGCCGAGGACCGCGGCAATCGAGAGCAGGACGAACAGCGCCCAGACGTTCAGCGAACCCCGCGCGGCGAAAGCGCCGGCCGCGAAGAGCAGCGAGTCGCCCGGCAGGAAGGGCGTCACCACGAGGCCGGTTTCCATAAAGATGATGAGGAACAGGAACGCCATCGTCCACGCGCCGTACTGGGCGATAACCTGCGCGAGATACTCGTCGAAGTGCAGGATGAAGTCGATCAGGTGTTGGATGAATTCCACGGGATGCTCCCCCTAAGCGTCATGTTTAAGGGTTGCGCCTGGCGCAACCTTCAAAGTATCCATCCAAAAGCGCTTTCAGCCAAATCTGGCGGTCCGTAGTGTGCGATTCAGTTTTTTGCGGGGGTGAGTGTCTTTGCGGGCAGACCACCTTCCTCCAATGCGCGGAGCCGCGTTGACATTCGCTGCGCGGTCGGGTATCCTCTCCCTGCCAGCTCGCGCACTCTCGCCGCGGAGCAACCCATGAACCGCCCTCCCGTCCGTTCGCTCTCCCGACGCGCCGCGCTCGTGGGCGCAGCGCAGGCCCTCGCGCTCCTTGCCGCCGCCTGCGCGCCGATCCCCACGCCGCCTTCTCCTGCCTCTTCACCTGCCGCGCCGCCCACGCCCGCGCCGACACCATCCGCCGCCTGCCGCGCGAACCTCGGCCGCGTCATCCCGCCCACCGCCATCCCGTACCCCGGCTACGTCCAGGTCGAACCGTCGACCGGGCTGCATGTCACCGCGCCGCCCCAGGTCATCGACCCCGCGGCGTACCGGCTGGAGATCAAGGGCAAGGTCGCGCGCGAAGTGAGCCTGACCTTCGACGACATCCGCTGCCTGCCGAAGGTGAGCGCCGAGGCCGAGATCGTCTGCCCCGGCTTCTTCGTCGACCGCTCGAACCTTAGCGGCGCGTCGCTGGCCGCCGCGCTCGCGCTGGCCGGGCCGCTGCCCGAGGCGCGCGACGCGCTCTTCGTCGGCGTGGACGGCCGCTCGGAGACCATCGACCTCGCCTCCGCCCCGCTGGCGCACAACTTCCTTGCCTACGAATGGGAAGGCGAATGGCTGCCGGCCTCGCACGGCTTCCCGATCCGGCTGGCGCTGCCGGGGCGCATGGGCGGGTCATGGGTCAAGTGGCTGAAGGAGATCAGCATTGTCTGAAACGGTCCGCGCGCGGCCTGCAAAGGCGAAGCAGCCGTTCGACATCCATGAGGCGGTGGCCCGCATCCGCGCGGCCGTCGCCTCTTACCGTCCCGCGGCCATGTTCGAGCTGGCCGAAGCGGGTTACAGCTCTCTCTTCGAGCAGCTTGTCTCGTGCATCGTCTCCATCCGCACCTACGACGAGCAGACCGTGCCCATTGCGCGGCGCCTCTTCGCCCGCGCGCGGACGCCCGCCGAAATGCTGGCCCTCTCCGCGGACGAGCTCGCGGACCTCATCAAACCGTCCACCTTCTACGAACGCAAGGCCGTTCAAATCCTCGCCATAGCGCGCGCTGCGGTGGAGCGGTACGGCGGGGAGTTGCCGTGCGACGAAGCGGCGCTCGTGAGTTTCGAGGGGGTCGGGCCGAAGTGCGCGCACCTGGCGCTCGGCGTGGCGTGCGGGCTGCCGGTCATCAGCGTGGACATCCACGTCCACCGCGTGACCAACCGCTGGGGCTACGTCCTCGCGCGCACGCCGGAGCAGACAATGGCCGCGCTGGAGGCAACGCTGCCGGTCGAATACCGGATCGAAATCAACCGCCTGCTGGTGCCGTTCGGCAAGCATATCTGCACCGGCGTTCGCCCGAAGTGCTCGACGTGCCCGGTGCTGGAGATGTGCGCGCAGGTGGGCGTGACGGAGCGCCGTTAGTAGCGCGCAAAGACCTGACGAGTTTCCAAAACCCGTCAGGTCTTGCGTCCCTCAACCCCTACGCCCGACTTCCCGTCAACCGCGGATCCAAAATATCCCGCAGCGCGTCCCCGACGAGGTTCCACGCCAGCACAAACAGCACAATCGCCGCGCCGGGGAAGACGATAATGTACCAGTGCTCGTTCAGCGACGGAATCCAGTTCCGCGCGAAGTTGATCATCTGCCCCCAGTCCGCGTAGCCGCGCTGCGCGCCCAGCCCGAGAAAGCTCAAGGCCGCGAAGCTCAACACGTACGCGCCGATGTCCATCGAGGCCAGCACGAGGACCGGAAAGACTGCGTTCGGGATCAGGTGGCGGAAGAGGACGCGCAGCGGCCTTGCGCCGAGCGTCCGCGCGGCGGTCGCGTAGTCCAGGTCGCGTACGGTCAGGATGTTGCCTCGAATGACGCGCGCGTAGGTCATCCACCCGAACGCGATGATGGCGATCATGCCTGTCAGCACCTGCAACTGCACCGGGTCGAGCGGCTCGGACGGGTTGTGGCCGAACGTGAAGAGCGCCAGCACCTGCGCCGCGCCGATCAGCGGCCCCGCGCCCCCGCGACCGTAGAGCGTTTGCAGGACCGCAGTCATCGTGATCGCGGCCAGCAGGAAGGGGAACGCCTGGAATATCTCGGTCACGCGCATCAGGGCCTCGTCGAACCAGCCGCCGTAAAACGCCGCGATGGAGCCGATCAGCAGGCCGATGAGCGTCGTAAACACGGTGATGACCACGCCCACGCGGAACGCGGTGCGCGTGCCCCAGATCACGCCGTAGTAAATGTCGTACTGACCCTCGGTCGTGCCCCAGATGTGTTCGTCGTTCGGCGGCTTTGGCGCGTTGGCGAACCCGTCGCGCGGGATCATGTACGGGTCGCGGCTGCGTTCGGGCGGCGGCGCGAGGACGGGCGCCAGCACCGCGACGCCGAGAAACAGCACGAGCAGGATCAGGCCGGCCAGCGACGTGGGATTCTTCAATAAACGCTTGATGACCTTTTTCATGGCGACTATCCCCCTCACGCGCCTACTGCAACCGGATGCGCGGATCGATGAAGCTGTACAGCACGTCGACGAACAGGTTCCCGACGACGAGGATCACCGCGCTGAAGAGCGTGATCCCCAGCACGGACACCACGTCGAGCGACATGGCGGCCTGGGCGAGGAACGACCCCATGCCCGGAAAATTGAAGATCGTCTCGGTGATGACGACGCCATTCAGCAGGCCGATGAGCACCAGCGCGCCGACCGTGACCACCGGCACCAGGCCGTTCGGCACCGCGTGGCGGCGGATCACCTTGCCCTCCGCCAGCCCCTTCGCCCGCGCGGTCATCATGTAGTCCTGCCGCAGCGTCTCGAGCATGGAGGAGCGCGTCACGCGCAGCATATAGGCCCAGTTGAGATAAGCCAGCGTTGCCACGGGCAGCACGAGGTGGCGCAGCGCGTCCGCGAAGATGTCGAGCCGCAGGTTGAGCAGCGCGTCGACCGTATGCATGCCGGTGATGATGTTGAACGAGCCGGACTGCACCTCGCGCAGCGCCCACTCCGACAGCCGCTCCGGCGGGAACCAGCCCAGATTGGCGTAGAAGATCATCAGCACGAGCAGGCCGAACACAAACGTGGGAATCGACCAGCCGGTGATGCTGAACACGCGCAGGAGCTGGTCGGGCAGGCGGTTGTGCTTGACCGCGGACACCACGCCGAGCCAGACGCCGATGCCGATCATGGGCAGCGCGGCCCACAGGGCCAGCTCTGCGGTCGCGGGCAGCCGCCGCTGGATGACGCCGACCACCGTGTCCTTGCCGACCTTCGAGAAGCCGAGGTCGCCGCGCAGGACGCCGCCCTTGATCTCGCCCGTGTCCGCGTCCTTGCGCCCCACCATCCAGTGCCAGTATTGCAGGTAAATCGGCTCGTCGAGGCCGTACTTGGCGATAATGCCGTCCATCGCGCCCGGCCGCTTGGGGATGTCCTGCACGTAGAGCGCGGCCCGCTCGTACGGCGTCAGCAGCGACATCATGGCGAAGATGAGCACCGACACGCCCACGAGCAGCACGGGCATGATCAGCAATCGTCGGGTGATATAGGCAAACATGGCAGCCCTCCGCGTCTCCGGCGCCTGTCGTTACGCTCGCTCCCGGACCTGGCGGGCCTCCAACCCAACTGCTGTCAGGCGACCTGCCAGGTCCCCAGACCCGTCGGGTTTCGCAACGCCACGAAGTGGCGCCCCGACGGGTCTTCGTCAACTCTACTGCTCCTTCGACAACGCGTAGATCCACGCGTACGCCGGCTCCTGGTGCGCCGGGTTGAAGTAGAAGCCCTTGATCCACTTCTGGAAGAACATGCCGTCGAGGTTCTGGTACATCCAGATCACGACCGCCTCTTCCTGCGCCTTCAACTGAATCTCCTGGTACACCTTCGCCCGCGCGTCGGGATCGGTCGTCGTCGCGCCCTTGATGATCAGGTCGTCGAACTGCTGCGCCACGTCGTCAGTCATGTTGATGACCCGGCCGAACGCGCCCTGCGAGTAGAGGAAGGGCTGCGCCCAGTTGTGCGGATCGTGGTAGTCCTCGATCCAGCCGCCGATGTAGACGGGCAGTTTGCCCGCGCGGCGTTGAGCGAGCAGCACCGGCCACGGCATCGCGAGCACCTGCACGTTGAACTCCGGGTTGACCGCTTCGATGCTCGACTTGAGGATCTCCGCAGAGAGCCGCCGGGTCTCGTTGCCCTGGTTGTACGCGACCTGCATGTAGAAGCCGCGATTCCAGACGTCGTCCTCATCCTCGCCTGCCGCGATGCCGTCCTTGTCCACGTCGGCCTGCTTGAATTCCTCGATGCACTTCTCCGGGTCGTGGCTGTAGAGCGGCGCCTCGCCCTCGCGGTAGCCCAGCATCCCCTTGAGGATCGGCCCCTGCGCCTGGATGCCGTCGCCCACCAGCGCGTCGGTGATCAGCGAGCCGTAATCGAAGCACCAGCTAAACGCCCGGCGCACGTGAACGTCGCTGAAGAAGTCGGCCGGGATGCCGTTGCCGTCCAGCGTGCCGCTGCCGACGAAGGGGTTGCCGCCCTCCATGTCGATCTGCCAGTTAAGCTGCGCGGGCGTCATCTGCGGCGCGGGCAGTTCGCGGTAGGAGACGATGTAGCCCTCCGCGTTCTTCTCCTCGCACTTCTCCGTCGCGTCGCAGCGTTGGTAGATGTACGGGTCCAGTTGCGGCCGGAACGCCTCGTCGGTGTACACCCAGTCCGCGTCGCCCGCTTCAAGCATCGCCAGCCGCGTGCCCCACTCCGGCACGTTCTTCAGCACGACGTTCTTGATGCGCGCGGGGCCGCTCGGCCCGCCTTCCCACATCGGCTCGGTGCGCCAGTAGTTCTCGAACGCGGTCAGCACCGTCTCTTCGCCCGGCGTCCAGTGGTCGAGCTTGTACGGCCCGGTGCCGTTGGCCTTGTCGAAGAGCAGGGTTTCTTCCGCAGCCGGGTCGGCCCACGTCTGCCACGTGTCGCACTTGTCGTCCCAGTCGCCCTGCTCGACCATCCACTCCTTGTCGACGATGCCGCCCATGAACTGGTTGGCCGTCAGGGTGAGGAACCAGGGCACCGGCTGGTTCAGGTTAAACGTGACCGTGCCGGCCGCATCGTCCGCCACGACCTTCGACTTGATCGCCTCGCAGGTCTTGACCAGATCTTCAGGCGCCAGCGCCTCGAAGGAGTCCTTGCCGGTGAACGCTGCGGCGAACTCCTTGGAGGACGCCATTGCCAGGTCCGGCCCGAAGAACGACTCGTACAGGATCCACTGGAAGCCGTCGATGCGCCCTTGCAGCATCGAGCGGTGCAGTGTGTAGGCTACGTCGTGCGGTTCCAGCGCGCCGCCCTCGTGGAACGTCACGCCCTTGCGGATGTTGAACACCCACGACTTGCCGTCCTCGCTCATGGTCCAGTCGGTCGCGAGCGCGGGGATGAACTGGTCGAACTTCTCGCGGTCGAACCAGGTGAGGCCCTCGTAGATGTTCGACTCGACTGCGCCGCCGCGCGTCTCGTACGTCCACGCCGGGTCGAGCGTCTCCTGCTCGCCCGCGCCATCGACGACGACATAGGTGTCCGGGTTTTTGAACTCCGGCACAACCGCGGGAACGGAGGTCGCTTCGGGCGCGGCGGTCGGCTGCGCGGTGACGACCTTCTCCACGACCTTCTCGACCGGCTTCTCGACGACCTTCTCCTTCTCGACCACCTGGGTGACGACCTTCTCGACCACCTTCTCCTGCACCGGCGCGGGCGCAGGCGCCGCGCATGCGGTGAGAAGCATGGACAAGATGACCAGGATGGCGAGCGCTGCCTGGAACTGCCTTGACCGTGTGGATGACATGGTTCCTTCTCCCTTTTGAGAAAAGCGCTCAGGTTGGCGGCTCAACAACCGGCCCCGGGCCTGGCCGGAACGTATCTGCCACAGAGGGCGCAGAGGGCGCAGAGAGGCTCTGAGACCTCTGTGTCCTCTGTGGCTAAGGTTGTTCGCTACGCGCGCAGCCAGCAGGCCACATAATGCCCCTCGCCCGCGTCGCGGAAGGGCGGCTCTTCCTGCCGGCACACGTCCATCACCTTCGGGCAGCGCGCGCAGAAGTTGCACCCCTGCGGCGGGTTGGCGGGGGAGGGGACGTCGCCCTCCAGGATGATGCGCTGCCGCTTTTCTTCGATCACCGGATCGGGGATCGGCACCGCGGAGAGCAGCGCCTGGCTGTACGGGTGCAGCGGCTCGCGGTACAGCTCGTCGCGGTCCGCCAGCTCGACGATCTTGCCGAGGTACATCACCGCAATCCGGTCCGCAATGTGGCGCACGACCGAGAGGTCGTGCGCGATGAAGAGGTACGTCAGGCCGAACTGCTCCTGCAGATCCTCCAGCAGGTTGATGACCTGCGCCTGGATGGACACGTCGAGCGCGGAGATCGGCTCGTCGCACACGATGAACGACGGGTTGAGCGCCAGCGCCCGCGCGATCCCGACGCGTTGCCGCTGTCCGCCGGAGAATTCGTGCGGGTAGCGGCCGGCGAACTTCGGGTCGAGGCCGACGATGGTCATGAGTTCCTGCACCCGCGCGTCGCGTTCGCTCCGCTTGCCGATGTTGTGGATGTCGAGCGGCTCGCGGACCACGCTGCCGACGGTCATGCGCGGGTTGAGCGACGCGTACGGGTCCTGGAAGATCATCTGCATTTGCCGCCGCGTGCGCCGGAGCTCCTCGCCGGGCAAGGTGACGAGGTCCTTGCCCTTGAACCGCACCGCGCCCGCGGTGGGTCGGTAGAGTTGCAGCAGCGCGCGGCCCGTGGTCGACTTGCCGCACCCCGATTCGCCGACCAGACCCAGCGTCTCCCCGCGATACACGTCGAAGTCCAGCCCGTCGACCGCCTTCACGTCGCCCACGTGGCGCTTGAGCACCCCGCGGCGGATGGGGAACCACATCTTCAGCCCGCGCACTTCGAGCAGCGTTTCCTGCAGGTAATCGGCGATCATGCTGCCTCCTTGAGCGCGACCGGCGCAGGTGCGACCGCGCGCGCCGCGCCGTTGCCGTGCGACGGCGGCGTATAGCGCCCGCTCACGTCCACCCAACAGGCGACGGAATGATCGGGCGCGACCGGTTGCAGCGGGGGGTTCTCATGCAGGCACCGCTCCACCTTGAACCGGCAGCGCGGCGCAAAGGGGCAGCCTTCCAGCTTGCCGACAAGATCGGGCGGCAGGCCGTCGATGGAGGTCAGCCGGCGTTTGCGACCGATGTCGAGCCGGGGCAGCGATTCGAGCAGGCCGATCGTGTAGGGGTGGCGGGGCGCGGCGTAGAGGTCGCGGACAAGCGCTTCTTCCACGATGTAGCCCGCGTACATCACGATCACGCGCTGCGCCAGCCCGGCCACGACGCCCAGGTCGTGCGTGATCCAGATCATCGCCATGCCGATGTCCGCGCGCAGCCGCTTGACCAGGTCCGTAATCTGCGCCTGGATCGTCACGTCGAGCGCGGTGGTCGGCTCGTCGGCAATGAGCAATTCGGGGTCGCAACTCAGGCCCATTGCGATCATCACGCGCTGGCGCATGCCGCCGCTGAACTGGTGCGGGTAGTCGTCGAGGCGGTCCGCGGCCTGCGGGATGCCGACGAGGGCCAGCAGCTCCGCGGAGCGCCGCCGCGCGGCAGCCTTGCTCATGTTGTTATGGAGCAGCAGCGACTCACTGACCTGGTAGCCGATGGTTTTGATGGGGTTGAGCGAGGTCATCGGGTCCTGGAAGATCATCCCGATGTGTTTGCCGCGCACCTTGCGGATTTCGTCGTCGCTGAGCGCCAGCAGGTCGCGGCGGCTGCCGTTCGAGCCGAACCACACCTCGCCGCCGGTGATCTTTCCCGGCGGCCGGGGGATCAGGCGCAGCAGGGAGAGCACGCCGACGCTCTTGCCGCAGCCGCTCTCGCCGACAATTGCCAGCGTTTCCCCGCGGTCGACGCGGTACGAGATGCCGTTGACCGCCCGCACCACGCCCTCTTCGGTGTAGAAGCGTGTCTCGAGGCCCTTCACTTCGAGCAGCGTGTCCATAAGTCGCCCCCGTAACCGTGCGTGAAGGATAAGTTCGTTCTGGGGTAGTTAAATCACGAACGTGTTCAGGGGTTATTGCAGGTGGGTGACGGATAAGCGGGGCGGTGTTACGGATTGGTAATAGGGGATGCGGGGAGGAAACGCGAGGGTT
>CAZPTI010000043.1:0-23655 GCA_964588925.1 uncultured Anaerolineales bacterium
AAGGCCGCCGATCACTGGGTCGCCTGCCACCTCGTCCCCGCTTCCGGCGTCACGGCTAAGCCGAGCGCGAATTAGAAGAGTGGCCGCGTCATGCGCGGCCATCTCGAATAAACGAACGCGGAACGAATAAGCGAATAGCGCTTCCCACGGAAGGGCCGTTCGTTTATTCGTTCCGCGTTCGCTTATTCGAGATGGCCGCGTTCGCACCATTAATCATCCACACTCACTTCCCGCCTAACTATTCCGGTTTTTGCGATTTTCAAATCACTTGACACCCTAATACCCCTGTGCTATGATCCAACCGCTCCCAGATGCACCCCAGGTCCGGCCCGGAGGAAATGGATGAGTAGATTATTGGAGGTGAAGGGGCTGGAAACCCGCTTCTTCACCCAGGACGGTGTCGTCCACGCTGTCAACGGCATCAGCTACCACTTAGACGAAGGCGAAACCCTGGCAATAGTAGGCGAGAGCGGCTGCGGCAAGAGTGTTGGCGTGATGTCGCTGCTCCGCCTGATCCCCATGCCTCCGGGTAAGGTGACCGCCGGCCAGGTGTGGTTTGGCACCGGCGATGACCGCAAGGACCTCCTGAAGCTCTCCGACGACGAAATCCGGCAAGTTCGCGGCAACCGGATCGCGATGATTTTCCAGGACCCCATGACCTCCCTCAATCCGGTGTTGACCATCGGGTTCCAGATTTCCGAAGCGCTGATGTTGCACCTCGGCATGGACAAGGAGAAGGCCCGGAAACGCGCGGTCGAGTTGCTCGAACTGGTCGGCATCCCGCGCGCGTCCGAGCGACTGGACGATTACCCCCACCAGTTCTCCGGCGGCATGCGGCAGCGCGTCATGATCGCGATGGGGCTGAGCTGCAACCCGCAGTTGCTGATCGCCGACGAGCCGACCACTGCGCTCGATGTGACAATCCAAGCGCAGATTGCAGACCTGGTGAAGCGCCTGCGCGATGAGATCGGCATGGCGATCATCTGGATCACGCACGACCTCGGCGTCGTTGCCGGGCTCGCCGACCGCGTGATCGTGATGTATGCGGGCTTCATTGTGGAAGAAGCGCAGGTCAAGGAGTTGTACGGCAACCCCCGCCATCCTTACACCATCGGCCTGCTCGGCTCGCTGCCGCGCCTGGATGCTTCGCGCGAGCACCGGCTGTCTTCCATCGAGGGCCTGCCGCCTGACCTGATCGACCTGCCGAAGGGCTGTCCGTTCTACGCCCGGTGCAACTACCGCATCGAGATTTGCGCCACCGATAACCCGCGATTGGAGCCGGTCGCGCCCGGACACAAGGTCGCCTGCCATCGCGAAGTCACGAAGAACACTCCCTATACGGTCGGCATTGAACCCGAGGTGGTCGCATGAACGCGCCGAGCATGGATCCCAGGGACGGCCGCACCCTTGTCAGGGTGCGCAACCTCAAGATGTATTTCCCGATCCGCCGCGGGCTGCTTCAACGTCATGTCGGCGACGTGAAGGCCGTCGACGGCCTCAATTTCGACATCTACGCAGGTGAGACGCTCGGGCTGGTGGGCGAGTCGGGCTGCGGCAAGTCCACGACCGGCCGCGCCATCCTTCAGCTGCACAAGCCAACCGAGGGCACGGTCGAGGTTGCGGGTAAGGAACTGACGCAACTGCACGGCGAGGACCTGCGCAAACAGCGCCGCCAGATGCAGATGATCTTCCAGGACCCGTATGCGTCGCTCAACCCGCGCATGACGGTCGGCAGCATCGTGTCCGAGCCGATGGAGGTTCACAACATCGGCACCAAGAGTGAGCGGCTGGAACGCGTGCGCGAGTTGCTCAAGGTCGTCGGGCTGAACCCTTACTTCATTAACCGATACCCCCACGAGTTTTCGGGCGGCCAGCGCCAGCGCATCGGGGTTGCGCGCGCGCTTGCAGTCAATCCATCGTTCATCGTGTGCGACGAGCCGATCTCGGCCCTGGATGTCTCGATTCAGGCGCAGGTCATCAACCTGCTCGAAGACCTCCAGGAGCAGTTTAAGCTCACCTACCTCTTCATCGCCCATGATCTCTCCGTGGTGCGCCACATCTCTGACCGCATCGCCGTCATGTATCTCGGCAAGATCATGGAACTGGCGGATCGGGACGAGCTTTACGCCAACCCGATGCACCCGTACACGCAGGCCCTGCTGTCCGCTGTGCCGATCCCCGATCCTGTCATTGAAGAGAAACGCAAGCGCATCATCCTCGAAGGGGATGTGCCCTCCCCGGCCAATCCGCCCAAGGGTTGCAACTTCTGCACCCGTTGCCCGAAGGTGATGGATGTCTGCCGGGAGCAAGAGCCGGTCTTTAAGGATTACGGGAACGGCCATTACGCGGCCTGCTGGCTCTATCCACAATGAAAGGAGGTAAGTAAGGCTCACGCGAAACGGTGTCTCCGTAAGGGCGTCGCGCTTTGCGGCGATGCAGTATTGCGGCGCAGTTTTTACGGCGTACTCTCCAGGTCCGGTAATACGCACCGTATCACTCTAGGAGGAGACATGTCACTTAAGAAGTGGTCCGTGGTCCTCGGCGTTCTTGTGCTGGTCGCCCTGATCGCGACTGCCTGCGCGACCCCCGCTCCGCAGGTGGTGGAGAAGGTCGTGACGCAGGTCGTCGAGAAGCAGGTCGTTCAGACCCAGGTCGTCGAGAAGGAAGTCGTCCAGACCCAGGTCGTCGAGAAGCAGGTCGAAGTGGTCGCCACGCCGACCCCGCTGCCGAAGGAAGCGATGCTCCGCGTCAACCTCGGCACCTACCCCGATGTCATTGACCCGCAGAAGAGCTCCTTCGTCAATGAAATCGCCCACCTCCAGCTCATGTACACGGGTCTCACCACCTTCAACGAGAAGCTGGAAACCGTGCCCGGCGCGGCGGAGTGGGAATACAACGACGACGCGACTGTCCTGACCTTCACGGTCAAGGAAGGCCTCAAGTACTCGGACGGCGCGCCGCTGAACGCGAAGCGCTTTGAGTTCGCGCTCCAGCGCAACATCAACCCCGAGACCGCCGGCGAGTATGCCTCCATCACCGACGAGATCAAGGGCGCGCCCGAATGGCGCGACGCTGACATCGCGGCTGAGGACTACGACGCCGAGAAGTTCAAGGCGGAGTTGGGCGTCAAGGCCACGAAGCTCGACGGCTCGGACTGCAACGCCGACGATCCGTATGCGGATGCGGATTGCCGCCTCCTGACGATCACGCTGTCCAAGCCCGCCCCGTACTTCCACACGATCATGGGCATCTGGGTCGCCTACCCGGCTCGTGAAGAGCTAATCACCGAAGGCGGCGAGAACTGGTGGAACAGCTCCAAGTTCCAGATCGGCAACGGTCCCTTCATCCTGCAGAGCCTTGAGCCCTTCGTGCAGGCGACCTTCGTCCCGAATCCCAATTTTGACGGCACCATCCCGTCCTATAACCTCGAGTTCCGCTACATCACGGACTCGGCTGTCGCATTCGAGGCCTACCGCAACAACGAGTTTGACATCGTTCCGTCCGCGGCCGAGGATCTCAAGACGATCGACGCGGACGCCGATTTGAAGGCGCAGCACATGGTCTACCCCGGCTCCTGCACCATCCTGATCAAGATGGGCCTGGCCGGTGTGTACAAGGACCCTGCGGGCGCCGACTTCGAGTCGCCGTTCACGGACATGAAGGTGCGCCAGGCGTTCGCCTACGCATTCGACGCTGAGGGTTGGGCCAAGGACGTCGAGCAGGGTCTCGCGACCCCGACGTGGACGTGGATTCCGCCCGGGTACCCTGGGTATGACCCCGAGTCGCCGCTCAAGTTCGATCCTGAACTGGCGAAGCAGATGCTGGCCGAGTCGACCTTCGGTGGGCCTGAGAAGCTGAATGCCCTGGGCCTGAAGATCACCTTCGGCGACAGCCCACGCAATCGCGTCCGCAACGAATGGCTGGCCGCGAACTACAAGACGCACCTCGGCGTCGACCTTGCGCTTGACCCGGTCGATCCGACGACCTTCACCGCCATCACGAAGGACCCGAAGACGTTCCCGCTCCTCGCCCGCCAGGGCTGGTGCGCGGACTACCCGGATCCGCAGAACTGGCTGAGCGTGTACTGGCGGTCGGACACGACCTTCGCGCAGCGGCAGGGCTACAAGAACGAAGAGTTCGACAAGCTCACCGCGCAGGCCGATGTCGAACTCGATCCGGCCAAGCGCATGGACCTGTACAAGCAGGCTCAGCAGTTGCTGTTGGCCGACTTCCCGTCGGCGTTCGGTTACAACACTGCGAACCACTTCCTGGTCAAGCCGTGGGTCAAGGGCATCGCCCAGACCCCGCAGGATTCGGCGTGGCCCGGCCAGATGGTTCCGTGGACCATCACCATCGACACGGCGGCGATCCCCTGATCCTGGGATAACCCGCTAAAGTAGTACGGGGAGAGCCGGCCGGTCGGCTCTCCCCTTTCAGTAGACACAATTCAGCACAGGTGCCGAATGACTACGTTCATTATCCGCCGCTTGCTCTGGATGATCCCGACCCTCTTTGCGGTTGCGCTGGTCACTTTCATCATTATGCGCAGCGCACCCGGGGGGCCGTGGGATACCAGCGCCGAACGCCGCCAGGTGGATGCGTCGACGCAGAGGTCGCTCAATTCCTATTACGGCCTGGATAAGCCCCTGTGGCGCCAATTCATGGCGTACACGATCGGCGACGTCAACATGAAGGGGAAGTTCGTCTGCGGCGCGATCTGCGGCAACCTGGGGCCGTCTTACCGCACGCGCGGCCGCACGGTGCAGGACATCCTGTTCAGCCCCCCTGCGGACCGCCCACTCTGGTACAGTCGCTTCGGCTATTCGATGCGTCTGGGCATCATCGCGTTGAGCTTTGCGTTGATCGTAGGCATTCCGGTCGGCGTCATTGCGGCGTTGAAACATAACAGTCTTGCCGACTATGTCAGCCTGATCATCGCCACAATCGGCATCTCCGTGCCAAGCTTCGTCATGGCGATCTTCATGATCGTTATCTTCGCGAGGTGGCTCGGCTTAGTGCCCGTTGTGCCCAGAACCTGGGACACTCTGACGCCGTGGATTCTGCCCGCATTGGTGCTCGGCTTCGGCACGATGGCCTTCACTGCCCGCCTGACCCGCACGTCGATGCTCGAAGTGATCCGACAGGACTACGTGCGCACGGCGCGCGCTAAGGGTCTCAAGGAACGGGCCGTTATTCTGCGCCACATGCTCAAGAACGCCTTAATTCCTGTTGTCACGATTCTTGGCCCGTCGCTTGCCGGCCTTGTCACCGGCTCCTTCATTATCGAGACGATGTTCGGCTTCCCCGGCATGGGGCGCGCGTATGTGCAATCCATCAATCAGCGCGACTATTCGATGATCATGGGCACGACCTTGATCTACGCGTTCCTGGTTGCCCTGGCAAACCTGAGCGTGGACCTGATCTACAGCTTTGTCGATCCGCGCATCCGGTTGGAATAGGCGAAAGAGGAGAGTGACCCATGACTGCTGCCAACCCCGCGCGCAAGATTTCGCTTGACGAGATGGTGATTACGAGGCCGCCGCGCAGTCTCGCCAAAGACTCGATGCGCCGCCTTGCGAAGAACAAGATGGCGATGGCCGGCCTCGTCGTGATCGTCGTTTTTCTGTTCATCGCGATTTTCGCCGACAAGCTGGCGCCGCATAACCCGCTTCAGATCTACCCGGGAATGACGTACCTGCCGCCGTCATGGCAGGAAGGGGGCGACCCCAGGTTCCTGTTGGGCACCGATACGCTCGGCCGCGACGTGCTGAGCCGCACGCTCTATGGCGCGCGCGTCTCGATGGCGGTCGGCTTCATCCCGACGTTTATCATCCTCGTCGTGGGGGGCGTGATTGGCATGACGGCCGGCTATGCGGGCGGGCGCGTGGATAACCTGCTCATGCGCATCACCGACGTCATTTACGCCTTCCCCGACCTCCTCTTCTTCATCATCGTGATGGTTTCCCTGCGCGAAACGGCGATCGGCCAACTAATGAACGGCCTGATCCTCCTGTTTGTCGCGCTCGCCATCGTGAGTTGGGTGACGATTGCGCGCCTTGTGCGCGGCAACGTGCTCTCGCTGAAGCAGAAGGAGTTCATCGAGGCAGGGCGCATGATCGGCGCGCCGACCACGCGTATTATGACGCACCACCTGCTGCCGAACACGCTGGGCGTGATCATCGTCTACACAGCCTTCCGCATCCCCGGCCTGATTATCACCGAAGCCATCCTCGGCTATCTCGGCATCGGCCTGCGCCCTGCCACCAACCCCGACGCCTTCTTCGTCACCAGTTGGGGACAGTTGATGCTTGAGGGGCAGACAGCCTTCAACAGCCAGCTCGCCATCCTGCTCGCTCCGGCCATCTGCGTGGCGCTCGTCGTCATGGCGTTCACCTTCCTTGGCGACGGCCTGCGCGATGCGCTCGATCCCCGCATGGCGGGCACCGAGTAAACAAGATCGCGACGCAAACGCGAAAAAGGCCCGGAGTTGCTGTGACTCCGGGCCTTTTTGTTTCAGTAGCTTCCGCCTCAGGGTCGCGCTTTGCGCGGGAGCGGAACGGTAATCGTATCGCGTGGCCGGGCTGGCAGCAGTTCGCGCACCGAAGCAGGCAAGGCGTTCGAGGCTCGAACAGACACCGTTATTCCCGGCGCCTCCGTGTTGCGTCGCGTTCGGGTCGGCTCGGGCGTGCGAGTGAGCTCCGGCGTGTGCTTCGGCCGCGTGGTGCTTGTGGGCGTGGGCGGCTCGGGCGTGGCGGTCGGCGCGCTCGTTACAGTCGGAGGCCGCTTTGTGGGCGTAGCAGTCACAGGCGGCCGTGGCGTTACAGTCGGCGCTGATGTGGCCGTCTCGGTGGGTTCCGGCGGTTCGGTCGGCCGGACAGTAACGGTCGGAGACGGCTTGACCGGCGTGGGCGATGGTGTGTTCGTTGCGGGAATGGCCGTGGGAGAGGGGGGCGGCTGCGTAGCTGCCCCAGGCGCGCCAACCGCCTCGGTTGGCGCAGCGGTCGCCGCGAGGGTTGCGGTTGGCGACGGGGTCGTGGTGCGGGTACGCGTCGGCCGGCGCGCGGGTGATGCAGTGGAAGTCGCGGTGGCGGTGGCGACACGCACGCGCTCTACTAGCGGCAGTCGTTCGGGCGTTTCGCTCGGCTCTGCGGTCACTGTCGGCGCGCGGGTCGGCATGTCCGTAACCGTCCATGTCACAGTCGGCGACAACGTGGGCGGGATAAGCGTGAAGGTCGACGTAGGCTGCGCAAGCGCGGCTGGACTGTCAACCGTCGGCGTTACCCCGCGTCCCTGCGAGAAATCGAGCGGGCTTAACGGAGACGCCAGGAACGCCACGCCAGCCATCAGCATGAGCGCAACGGTCACGCCTGCCTGACGCCAGAACGGGGCCAGGAGCCCAGCTTTGCGCCGTTGCTGTTGGGACAAGGCGGCGTGCATCCGCTCCCGACCCGCCACGCGGCCGGCCATCGACATAGCCGGCCAGCGCGTTGTGCGCAGGTCGTAAGCCGTTTGCAGCAGCGGCCCAAGCTCCTCGGCATACTCGGGATAGCGGCTCAGAACCTCAACTGGTGTGAAGCCCGCGCCAAGGTCGTCTATCGCAGAGGCCAGGATGTCATCGCTGACGGTATGATTCTCGCCAGAAGGACGAGAAGAACCTGATGGCTCGCCCGAAACGCGGGCGACGCGACGCCAACTCACGAAACCGCCTCCACCGTCAGGATGCGCCGCAAGTTGGCAATAGCTCGATGCTGGAGCGCCTTGATCGCGCCCGTCGTCTTGCCCATGATCTCTGCGACCTCTAACACGCTGTATTCGTCACCGAACCGGTATAAGAGCACCGCCTGTTGTTCCGCGCCCAGTTTGCGCATCGCGTCCAGAAGTTCGCTGCGGTTCTCGGAGGCCGTTGTTTGCGCGAATGGCTCCGGTCGCCTGTCCGCAAGGAACGGCTGATCGTCGATGTCCTGATGGTCGCGATGTTTCTGCTTGCGATATTGATCGGTCAGCAAATTACCCGCCACCCTGTAGACGAACGCGGAGAACGACGCCACCGGGCGCGCCGCGTTGACCTTGAACCGCGGCAGGTTCTGCAGCAGGCGCACAAAGACATCCGCCGTCAGATCCTCGGCCACCTCGCGCTGGCCGATGCGCGCATACAGGTACCTGAACACGCGATCCGAGTATAGGTTGTAGAGCCGATCATAGGCTGCCGAGTCGCCGGCGCGTGCTGCTTGAAGCAGCGCCAGCATCTCAGCGTCGCTGCAGACGTCTTGCATCGGTTCTCGCTATGGGCAAACGTTTGAGAGGAACGAAGGATACGATTGGCCTACGCGCGGCCTACGCCCGGCAGGGCAGGCCCAGACGTACTATGCCTCGCTCATGCCGTTGATATAACGTTCGATTTCAGGCAGAGCCATCATCCGTTCCCGGAAGAAGCTGTTGACGACATTGATCACGCGTTGCCGAGCGGCTTCGGTTTCCGCGCTCAGCGCCTCGCCTGTGTGTTCCTTCGAGATCATGTCGCGCAGGATCAGCAGTTGCTTGACGATTTCGCTTTCGGCCGCGCCTTCGAGGACGCTCACCACGTCCAGGATCAGCTTGTCGGCCTGGGCCACGACCTGTTCGATCGACATCGGGTTGTCGGGGTCGCACGCCTCGTCCAGGGCGCGCAGCAGCGACCACACCTGGTAGAGCAGGGTCGTTGGCTCATCGAAAAGCTCGCGCACGAAAGCCGCTTCCGCATGCCGGCCGGTCAGCCGGAAGATGTTGTACATCCGCTTGGCGGCCTTGCCGTAGTTCAAATCTTTGGTGAGATACTTCTTTACCTCGCGCTCCATTAGCCCGACATAGTCATCGATGGCATCAGCGGAGACATGGCGGACCAGTTTAGAAAAGATCGGAATGGACTCGGCTTCGAGATAGACTTCCTGAAAGTACGGGTCAAGGTAGCCATCGAGCGGCGTAATTGCGCCGTTGGGGGCTTCCCACGTTGCGTCGAGCACATTTGAGGCTTTCGCCAGCTTGCCGCGAACCGGGTCCGCGACAATCCAGTCCAGCTTGAGCCACCCCGGATCCAGCGCGACGTCGTCCCAGCGCAACGCAACTTTCTCACCGTCGCTCTTGACCGCCTCGATTTCCCCCGCAACCAGCTCGCGCGGGTTCCACGAGAGGGAGTTGCCCTTACTATAATGCCACTTGCGCGCCGTCACCTCGTACGGCGCATTGCCGAACCGCACCTCGACCAGTTGAAAGTTGTCGCCTTTCAGCGTATTCAGCGCCTTCTCGCGAATCACCTTGCCGAGGATCCGACAAGCTTCCTCGCGCGTTGGGGCCTTAATGTTTACGCGCTCGAAGTAATCGCAGTCGCCGGGATAAGTCTGAATCTTAGACTGCGCGGAAGAACCGGAGAGCGCGAGGGCTGTTTCGCAAACATCCGGGATGTCACTAAATCCCACGATGCGACCAACCTCGCGGTAATACGCCAACTCCTGTGGACTGAAGTCAAGCATGACGATACGATGCCCGAAAACGCCACTTGCCTGATCCACCTCAACGTCGTCACTCGCCTTCCACGCAGCGATCTTCGCCATCCACTGCAGCGCATCCGCCTCATCGATTTCGACGCCAAGCCGCCGGGCTGATTCGACAATCGCCGCCAGTTGCTCCTGTGGATTAGTCCGCGGGTCATAGTTCATCGACATTCTCCGGCTCCGGCACAAGGTGCATATGCCCATCGTAACGCCAGGGCTTTTCTTCCAGCATGGCCGCCATGAGCGCAGCCTGATCGATGGCGTCGGCAAGTGCGTTGTGGCTCAACGAGGGCGGGCCGCCATAGCGCGCCGCGACATGGCGCAGCGAAGTCTCCGACCAGGCCGCGCCGGTCCGTCCCGCATAGAAGGATTTGATGTCGAGCGCGTTGTGGCCGAACGGGTTGTAACCGAGGTGACGGTGAAAGTAATCGTTGACGAACATCCAGTCGAACGGCGCGTTGAACCCGACAAAGACGGGCCGCGACCCGGCGGGCACGACCGACTGCACCCAGGCTGCGAAATCGAGCATGGCTGCGGCAGGAGGCGCGCCGCGTTCCAGCAGGCCCTCCATGCTCAAGCCGCTCACCGTAAGGGCGTCAGGAATGACGTCCGGCGAAACGGGTTGCAGCTCGACGTAGAAGGTCGACTCGAAGTCGGAGATCAGGCACGCGCCGATGGAGAGGAGAGAATAGCGGCCGGGGTAAGGCCCCGCAGTCTCCACATCGACAGAGATCAGGATGTCGGTGGGTTTGTTCATGCGCCAAAGCGACCTAAAGCCGCTGCGGCATTATAACAGCGGTTGCTGGATTCGCAAAGCGCGGGAAGAGACGATAGTATATTTGGTCACGATAGGCCGGCCTGCATCTTATCTTTCGGATGGAATGCGCACGACGCTAAGGTTGGTAGTAGGCGCTTCAGCGCCCGCGCGGAGAGGCGCTGAAGCGCCTACTACCAACCCTCGCTCGTTACTTCAGCTTCTCCATCCCCTTGAACTCGCGATACGGCGAGAGGATTTCCAGCGTCTCCCTGTCATCTTCCGTCTCGCGCCCCTGGACGACACGCGCCAGCAGCTCGCCCAGGCCGGGGCCAAGCATGAACCCCTGCCCGCACATGCCGACTGCCTGCAGGAAACCCTCCACCTCGCGTGTCCGCCCCACCAGGGGCGAGCCGTCGGGCGTCATCGGGTACAGCCCGCGCCACGTCCGTCGCACGCGCACGTTCGCCAGCCGGGGCATCAGGTCAACCATGCGCCGCGCCACCATCGGCAGAAACTCGCTCGTCTCGCGCGTGTCCGTGCCCCAGATTTGCGGGCTGGGCGTGATGCAGAAGATGATCTGCCCGGTGTAGTGCTGGTAGAAGTAGTAGTTGGTTGAGCCGGGCGCGGGGCGAATGTCGACGACCATCGGCATCAGGAAACGCGCGACGGGTTCGGTAATCGCCGCCTCGTGCGCATCCGGGCGCACCGGCACTGTCAGCCCGACGAGACGCGCAATATCGTCAGCATGCGAACCGGCGGCGTTGATCACCACATCTGCGCCGTAACGATCCGTCGGCGTCCGCACGCCCACCACGCGACCGCCTTCGACCTCAATCCCGGTCAGAGGCTCGCAGAAGTGAAACTCCGCGCCGCAATCGCGCGCCTTATCGTAGAACGCGTGCAGCGTGAGCAAGGTTGAACAATGGCCGTCCTCGGGCGAGAAGGTGCCGCCACGCAGTCCATCGCAATTGAGATCGGGCAACAGGTCGAGCATCTGCTCCCGATCCAGCCAGTCGATGTTCAGGCCATACCGCCGCTGAACGACGAGCAAATCCTTCAGAATCTTCTGTTCGCGCTCGCGATAGGCTACATAGACATAGCCGCCGGTGTTCCACTCGATGTCGTCGCCGTAGATTTGCTGCCATGTCTTGAGAATCTCCAGCGACCGCAGGTTCAGTCGGATTTTCGCCGGGTCGGAGTGCGTCGCGCGCACCCCGCCGATGGCAGCCTTGTTCGATCCCTGGCCGGGGCTGGCTGCGCCATCGAGCACGAGGGTGCGGATGCCTTCGCGCGCGAGGGCAAACGCGGCCGGCACCCCGACACTGCCTGCGCCGGCAATGACCACATCGTAGTGCTTCGGCGCAATCATCGCTTCCCTCCAGCGCCCGCAAACACAGCCAGCGGGACTTCCATAAACAGGGGGCGTTTCGTGCCCTCGACTACATCCGCATGGGGGATGCCCTCTTCGCGGAACAGACGGTGGATCAACGCAGCGCATGTTTTCGAGCCGCACGAGCCCATGCCGGCGCGGGTTACCGCCTTGATTTCGTTCACGTCGCGGTACCCCTTGCGGATCAAGGCGCGTATCTCGCCCGCTGTTACCCGCTCGCAGCGGCACACGACAACATCGTCCGTCAGCCGTTCGACGTAGTGGTCCATCGGCTCCGCCACCCATTCTTCCTGCACCTGGATGCCCGCGATGCGCTTCGCGATCTCGCGCGGGGCCTTCACCTGCACGAGAACCGTGCGGTCGTTCGCCTTCGCCGCGCGCACCCGGCTTACCTCCACGTTGCCGAGCGTCTCACCCTCGACGTCGAGCACCGTCACGCAGTCACCCGGCTGGATTGTCTCGCGCAAGAACTCGTACGGGATGGTCACCGTTGGCGTCTGCGCATCCTTGCGGTAATCCACCAGCGTGATTGCGAGGCCGGGGCAGATGGTCACGCACTTCTCGCAGCCGATGCACCGCTTGCCGAGCTGCTCCGCGATGAACTGCGGCACGTTGCGGATGTCATTCTCGTCGATGAAGATCGCGCCCTGTGAGCAGACCGACGTGCAGGGGTTGCACGGAATTTCCTGCTGGCAATGGAAGACGGGGAGGACGTCGTTTTCTTCCGCCGGGATGACCTCCGGCCCGGTTTTGCCCGGCTTCGAGCGCAGAATCTCCGCAGTGCGATACCAGTCCACGGGGACTTCGCCGACATCATAGCCGAGCGCCCTCGCGATCTCCAGCCCCTTGATCTTGCCGGAGAACATGGCCGCCGATGCTTCCGCGATTTCCTCCGCATCGCCCGCCGCAAACGCGGACATGCCGAAGTCCTGCGCCTTGGTGAAGAACTCGTTGACCGGATCGAGGCCGACTGCGATCAGCACTGTGTCGCACGCAAACGACTTCTCTGTGCCGTGAATGGGTCGGAACTTCTCGTCGACCTGCGCGACCGTGACCGACTCGACGCACTCGTCGCCGTTCGCGCTCAGGATCGTGTGCGAGGTGTAGATCGGCACGCCCATCCGGTGCAGCTTGTCCTTGTGCACCTTGTAGCCGCCGCACTCAGGGAGCGCTTCGACCAGTCCGACGACCCGGATGCCGGCCTGCAAAGCGTGGTAGCCCGCGATCAGACCGACGTTGCCGCCACCGACGATAAAGAGGCGCTCGGCTGCGCGAACGAGGTCGCGGTTGACGAGCGTCTGAAACGCGCCTGCGCCATATACGCCGGGCAGCGTGTTCCCCTTGAACGCCAGCGACTTCTCGCGAGCGCCTGCCGCCACAAGAAGGACTTGCGGGCGGATCAGGACGTACGTGTCTCCGCCGCGCAGCACGCCGACTTTCTGGTCGCTAAAGACGGCCAGCGCAGTGCTGTTCAGCCAGATTTCGACCTCCGGCAGCTCGCGCACCTGGCCTTCCAGTTTCGTCGCGATGTCAATCCCGCGCGTGCCCGCATACACCGCATTGATCGAGCCGAAAAAGCGATGCGTCTGCAACACCAGCTTGCCGCCGAGACGATCCTTGTCGTCCAAGAGCAAACAGCGGATGCCGCGCTGCCCCAACTGGATCGCAGCCGACATGCCGGCCGGTCCTCCGCCGATAATCAGGACCGGGACTTCGATTTCCTCAATACTCTGCGTGTGGGGCGGCGCGGCCACCTTCGGCAGTTCGGGCAGCGCGTCGACCGGCTCGACCCGCATCCCTTCGGCCACCGGCTCCATACAAGATTTGACGGGCATACCATCTGCGAGGACAAGGCATTGCGCGCACTGGCCGTTGGCGCAAAAGATGCCCTGGGGCGAGCCGTCTTTGTGGTGATGTCCGAAGACGCGGACGCCGTTGGCGAAAAGGGCGGAGGCGATGGTTTCGCCTGCCAGCGCTTTGACGGGCCGTCCTTGCCAGGTGAAGGTCAGGGATTCGCGAGGCGTTGCGGAAAGAATCGGATGCGAGGCAATACGATACTCGGCCATTGGCTCTCCTTTGAACCGAAAGGTACAAGCATGGTATAGCACTCGCGAGGGCGCGCGTCTATGACGCCGCGCAGGGTGAACACCGTGGGCAACTAAAGAATTCGCTGACCGAGAAGTGAGGCGACGAGCGCAACGGCCATCTCCGCGGTCGTGTTCCGGTGATCGAGAATCGGGTTGATCTCGACCACGTCGACTGCGTCGACCTTCCCTGATTCTGCGAGGATTTCCATAAGCAGATGCGCCTCGCGAAAGGACATGCCGCCGGGAACAGGTGTGCCGACGCCGGGGGTGACGCCGGGGTCGATGCTATCCATGTCCAGGCTGATGTGCAGCCGCGGCAGATCGCGCAGATGCTCCAGGCTCCGTCGCGCCACCGTGCCCATGCCCAACTCGTCGATATCGCGCATGGTGTAAACGTGAATCCCGCTCATCACCAGCGCGGCGCGCTCGCCCGGATCGAGGTCGCGCACGCCGATCATCACGACGTCTTCCGGCAGCAGTTTGGGTCCCGGATGCCCGAGATTGACGAGATCCTCGCATCCACGGCCAACCAGCGTGGCGACCGGCATGCCGTGGATGCTGCCAGATGGCGAGGTCTCCGGCGTGTTGAAGTCGCCGTGCGCGTCAATCCAAATGAGGCCCAGCCGCCCCGCCGTCGCCGTGCCGCCCACCGTGCCAATTGCCATCGAATGATCGCCGCCCAGGAAGATGGGGATTTCGGGCGTGGTCGCGCACTCTTTCGCCACGTCGTAGATCCGCCGACATGCCGCAACGACCTCCGGCAGGTGGCGCATCCCGCCGCACGACGTCTCGGTCCACTCATGCGCCTGCACCTGCGGCTGATCGCGGTCAGGCACGGGGATGTTGCCCGCGTCCTGCACCGGGTAGCCGAGCGATTGAAGTCGTTCCATTAGCCCCGCATAACGCACGGCGCTCGGCCCCATGTCGACCCCGCGGCGCTCCTGCCCCAGGTCCATCGGAATGCCCACGATACGAATAGGCGGCAAACTTGTTGTCATGGCGTCTCCTGTCTGTTGCGGGCTGATTATAGGAGCCGACCGACAACTCGGCAAACGCGTCCGCTCGTCTTTCGGCGCCGCGCGCGTTCATGCTATACTCGGCCCCATGAAATTCGTCGCCGACCTCCACATCCACTCTCACTACTCCCGGGCCACGAGCAAAAACCTTACCTTCGAGCACCTGGTGCGCTGGGCGCAGTTGAAGGGCGTTACGGTCGTCGGAACGGGCGACATCAGTCATCCCGGCTGGCTCGCGGAGATGCGCGAGAAGCTCGAACCTGCGGAAGAGGGGCTGCACCGGCTCAAAGCTGAGCACGCGCCGGCCGGACAGAAAGGCGTTCCCGCATCCTGTGTTGCGCCCGTGCGCTTCATTCTCGCGGGTGAGATCAGCAATATCTACAAAAAAGGCGGCGCGACGCGCAAGGTGCACAACGTCGTGTTCACGCCCGACCTCGACGCGGTGGAGCGGTTGCAGGCGCGCCTGGAGCGGATCGGCAATATTCGCTCGGACGGCCGACCCATCCTCGGCCTGGACTCACGCGACCTGTTCGAGACGCTCCTTGAAGTCGACCCGCGCTGTCATTTGATCCCTGCCCATATCTGGACGCCGTGGTTCTCCGCGCTTGGCTCGAAGTCCGGCTTTGACTCCATCCAGGAATGCTACGCCGACCTGACGGATCGCATCCTCGCGGTCGAGACGGGGTTGTCGTCCGATCCGCCGATGAACTGGCGCGTCTCCAGCCTGGACCGCTTTGCGCTCGTCTCCTCGTCCGACGCGCACTCACCGGAAAAGCTGGCGCGCGAAGCAACCGTATTCGATTGCGAGCTGTCGTACCCGGCCCTGTTTGATGCGCTTCGCAGACGCGACCCGCAAACGTTTCTTGGCACGGTTGAATTTTTCCCGGAAGAGGGCAAGTATCACCTCGACGGACACCGGGCGTGCGGCGTGGTATGGGAGCCGCAGACGTCGCTGGCGCACGGCAACTTGTGCTCCGTGTGCGGCAAGGAAGTGACCGTTGGCGTGCTGCACCGCGTGGAAGAGCTGGCTGACCGTCCCGTCGGTTACAAACCCGCTCAGCGCCACCCCTACGCCAGCCTGATTCCCTTACCGGAAGTGGTCGGCCAGGCGTGGGGCGTGGGGCCGAGCTCAAACCGAGTCGAGGTGGAAGTCGCAAAGCTGCTGGAGCGCGTGGGACCGGAGTTGTTCGTATTGCGCGACGCGCCGCTGGAACAGGTCGCGCGCGTGGCTGGTGAGCGGTTGGCCGAAGGCATCGGACGGATGCGCCGCGGCGAGGTCAACGCGCAGGGCGGCTATGATGGCGAGTACGGGGTCATTCGCCTGTTCACCGCAGCGACGGGCGCGACCGTCGCGCCAGAAGCGCAGTTCAACCTGTTTGCGCTGGCCGATGTGGATGAAGCTCCCGCAATCCCACGCGCGTCAATAAACGAGCCAGAGCCAGTCAGCGCCACACGCGAGGATGCGCCTGAATACGAGACGTCGTCTCTATCCTTCTTCGATCTCGATGCGGAGCTTGAGCCGGAGTTGCCTGCCGCGCAGCCAAACGCGTTCGCGCTGCCATCTGCCGCGCTGCTTGGCGGGTTGAACGAGGCGCAACGGGAAGCCGTGCGCTGCATCGACCGCTCGCTCATCATCTCGGCGGGTCCGGGCGCCGGCAAGACGCGCACGCTCACGCACCGCATCGCCTACCTCGTCCTGGAGCGCCAGATCGCGCCGGAGTCTATCCTCGCCATCACGTTCACCAACAAGGCCGCCGAGGAGATGACCGAGCGCCTGTCAGTGTTGCTGGGGCTGCGGGCAAAAGGCGTCACGGTCGGCACGTTCCATGCCTTTGCGGCGAGCCTGCTGCGGAGATATGGCGCACAGATCGGCCTCGACCCTGACTTTGCGGTTTGCGCGGAGGAAGATCGCGCGACGCTGCTGCGCCTGGCTGCGCCGAAGCTCCCGCAGAGCGAAGTCCACATTGTGCTCAGCGCGATCAGCGAGGCAAAGAACCAGTTGCGCGGGCCGGCGGACTGCGACGAGCCGCTGCGCGAGCAATACCAGGCGTATGAAGACGCGCTTGCGGCATCTCATGCGCTCGATTTCGACGACCTGATCTTCCGCACCGTCCGCCTGCTGGAGAACTGCGAAGAGGTCCGAGAGACGGTGCGTGCGCGCTACCGCTGGATTTCGGTCGACGAGTACCAGGACGTCAACGCCGCGCAAGTGCGCATGCTCGACCTGCTGGCTGACGGGGGCGCTAACCTGTGCGTCATCGGCGATCCTGACCAGGCCATCTATGGCTTTCGGGGCGCTGACCGCAGTCATTTTCTCGCCTTCCAGCAGCAACACCCGGAAGCCGTCGCGCTGAGGCTGACAGAAAATTATCGTTCCACGCAGGTCATCCTGGATGCTGCCGCGCAGGTGCTGGCGCGCGGAGCAGACGCCAGCCCTACCGCCATGCGCGCGCTGGCCGAGTTCGCCGAACAGGTTAAGCTGGACGTATACCAGGCGCCGACAGACCGCGCGGAGGCGGAGTCGGTCGTGCATGACATCGAACAGATGGTAGGCGGCACCAGCTACTTCTCGCTCGACTCCGGCCGCGCGTCGGGCGAGACACCCGCTCCTCGCTCGTTCTCCGATTTTGCCGTGCTCTATCGCCTCAGCGCGCAGAGCCGCCTGCTCATCGAAGCGTTCGATCGGTCCGGCATCCCCTATCAGACGGTCGGGCAGGCGCCGCTTCAATCCGACGCGTCCGTTCGCGCGGTGCTGGCGCACCTGTGGCTGGCGCGCAACCCGCGCTCGCGGCTGCACCTGATCGCCGCGCTTTCGGACGGACGGCCGTCGCTCGGCGTGGACGCGGTCGACCGCGTGCTCGCCCGTTTGCCTGATGGCACTGGCTCGGCTGCGCTGGCGACCGCACTACGGCAAGAAGCGGCAAACACGGTAACGGGCCGTGAACGGCTGTTGCGTCTGGCTGAGCTGCACGAGAGCCTGGCGGCGCGACAGCCCGTGACGCGCATGATCGAGCGCATCAACCAGACGTTGCAGCGCGACAGCGAGAAGATCGGGCAGCTTACGCGCATCGCCGGCCCGTTTGGTGACCGTCTTGACGATTTCCTCCTGCATATCGCGCTGCGCAACGAAACCGATGCGTACGATCCACGAGCAGACCGGGTCACGCTGATGACCTTGCACGCGGCGAAGGGGCTGGAGTTTCCCGTCGTGTTTATCGTGGGGTGCGAAGAAGGACTGCTGCCTTACCTTCGCACCCTGCCCCGACAGGCGGGTGAGGAGCCGAACATCGACGAGGAGCGGCGGCTGTTCTACGTGGGCATGACGCGCGCGCAGGAGCGACTGCTGCTGCGGAGCGCGCGTAAGCGATTGCTGTACGGGCTAACCGTGGAGAATCCGGCGTCACGCTTCATCGCAGATGTTGAGGATGCGCTGAAAGCGCTCAAGCAGATGGAAGCGCGACGCAAGGAGCCAAAGGCCGAACCAGGGCAGATGGCGCTGTTTTAGGACGCGGCGGTCGCAGATTACGCCTGCGCGTCCTCTTCGCATTGGGCAAGGATGGCCTGCCGCGCAGCCTCAGCAAGGCGTCCTGCCGGGCTGTCAGTCGACGCGCCGAAAACGCGCGCGGCCATGTAGGCCCCGTCCATCAACAAGACCAGCGTGTCTGCCAGCGCATCGGGCTGGCGCGCGCCTGCCGCTTCTGCCAGTTGCCGGAAGCGCGTACGCACCGCCCGTTTGTGCGCTAGCGCGACCTGGTGTCCGGGGTAATCCTGCTCCGGGTACTCGCTCGTCACGTTGAGCAGCGGACAGCCGTGGCACGTGGGCGTGGTGACATACTGCTGGAGGGACGCAAAGAAGGCAATGAGCCTGTCGCGCGGCGTCTCCGCTTCGGCCCCGCTGGCCTCGAAATGTTCCCAAAACTCCCGGTCCACGCGTTCCAGATACGCGACAATCAAGTCATCCTTTGACGGGTAGTGCCGGTACAGCGTCATTTTCCCGATGCCTGATTCTGCCGCGATCATGTCCACGCCCGTCGCGCGGTAACCCTGCTCGTAAAACAGCCGCGCCGCCGTCTCGAAGAGCGCATCCTTTGCGCTGCTGCCGTTTTTCATCCCCACAACCCTCTTGACACGATACAGGTTTGTATCGTATACTCCGATAACGATACAGGTCTGTATCATACCATATGGTATGCCAAATGCAATCTTGCGCCAGCGCAGTAAGGAGATCATATGCGAATCGGAATTCTGGGGACCGGTGTGGTAGGCCAGACGCTTGCCGCAAAGCTGGAAGAACTCGGGCATGACGTGATGCTGGGGACGCGCGACGTCTCCTCTACGCTAAGTCGCAATGAACCTAATCCGTTTGGGTTGCCACCGTTGAGCGAGTGGCGCGAAGCGCATCCGCGCGTGCAGTTGGGCAACTTCGCAGAAGCCGCAGCCCACGGGGAGTTTCTCATTAACGCGACCGGCGGTGGCGGTGCGCTGAACGCGCTGACGCTGGCGGGGCAGCAGAACCTCAACGGCAAGGTGCTGCTCGACGCCTCCAACCCACTCGACTTCTCGCAGGGCATGCCGCCGACCCTGTCCGTCTGCAACACTGACTCGCTGGGCGAGCAGATTCAGCGCGCCTTCCCCGCTGTCAAGGTTGTGAAGGGCCTGAACACCGTGACTGCGTTCCTCATGGTCAATCCCGCTCTCGTCAACAATGGAGACCACACGCTATTTATCTGCGGCAACGACGCTGAGGCAAAAGCGGAGGTGACGGCACGGCTCAAAGAATGGTTCGGTTGGCGCGATATCATGGATCTCGGCGATGTCTCAAACGCCCGTGGGATGGAAATGTATCTGCCGCTGTGGTTGCGTATGTGGGGCGCGCTGGGCACGGGCGTGTTCAACGTCAAGGTGGTAAAGTAAGCGCCGCATCCGCTGTCGGCCGTCGGATAAACAAAACGCCGGGCTGCAGCCCGGCGTCTTTCTATGATGCGTTCGTGAGGGTTCACCGCAGCGCCAGAGTGCTCACCGCCTGCTGCACCGCGTTGACAAACGGCAACTGCCATACGCCAAGCGCCAGCGTTGCGACCGCCGCCACAACCACTGTCGCCCACACCGCCCAGCCTGATCGCGGCATATCGGCGCCCGAAGGTCGAGGATCGGCCATGAACATGGAGACGGTCACACGCAGGTAGTAGTAGGCGGCAATGGCGCTGTTGATCACCGCAATGATCGCCAGCCAGGTTAGCCCTGCCTGCACCGCCGCGCCGAACACGTACAGCTTGCCGAAGAAACCGGCGAGGGGCGGGATGCCGATCAGCGCGAACATGAAGACGCCCATCAGGACGGCCATTCCCGGCTGCCGGCTGGAAAGGCCCGCGATGCGCTCGGTCGTCACGTCGTTCTCGTCGCGGCGCTGGATCGCCAGCAGCACGGCGAACGCGCCCAGGTTCATGAAGGTGTAGACGAGCAGGTAGTACAGCGCAGCCTGCGCGCCCTGCTGTGTGCCCGCGGCCAGGCCGACGAGGACGTAGCCCGCATGCGCGATGCTGGAGTAAGCCAGCATGCGCTTGAGGCTCGTCTGCCGCAGCGCGGCCAGGTTGCCGACGGTCATGGTCAGCACCGCGATCACCGCCAGGGCGATCAGCCAGGGCCGGTCGTTAGTCGTCAGCGCGGCGAGCACGCGAATCAGCGACGCAAAGGCGGCCGTCTTTGTGGCAACGGACATGAACGCCGTGACCGAAGTCGGCGCGCCCTGGTACACGTCGGGGGTCCACTGGTGAAACGGCACCAGCGCGACCTTGAAGCCATAGCCGACAAGCAGGAGCGCGACGCCGATGGGCAGCAGCGGCGCAAACGGCAGGGTGGAAGACAGCGGGGCAATCGCCTGCGTCATCTGCGTCAGGTTCGTCGTCGCGGTCGCGCCGTAGATCAGCGCCATGCCATAGAGGAAAAAGCCGCTGGCGAACGCGCCAAGCAGGAAGTACTTGAGCGAAGCTTCCGCCGAGCGCGCATCGCGGCGGTTGTAACCGCTCAGGATGTAGAGCGCCAGCGAGAAGATTTCCAACCCCAGGAAGATGATCAGGAAGTCGTTGCCCTTCGCCATCGCGATCATACCGGCGGAGGCCAGCAGGATCAGCGCATAGTACGGGCCGGGCCGCCGCGTGAAGTCGTCGCTCCGCTCCATTGCGAGCAGCACGGCGAGTGCCGCGGCGATCAGGATCGCAGCCGCGGCGAAGAGGCCGAGGCTGTCGGCCAGCGCCATGCCCTGGAACTCCGGCGTTGCGGGGCGGACGAACAGCGTCTCAGCAAGCGTCGCGAGGATGGCGACAAGGCTGAGCCAGGCGAGCACGCGCTTGTTCTTGAGCACCAGGTCGATCAGGAGCAGAACGAGCGCCGCCGCCACCAGGGTGATCTGGGGCAGAATCGCTAACAGGTTCAGGGTCGGTACGTTAATCACGGCAGCCCCTACTTGTCGATAGTCATGCTTACCGCAGGGCCTTGCCGGTTGAGGGCATCGGCGACCGCGTTGGCCGACGGGTTAATCTTGTCAAAGAACAGGTTCGGGAAAAGGCCGATCACGAAAAACAGAATGATCAGCGGGACGAGCGTAATGACTTCCCGCGCGTTGAGATCGCGCAAGTGTTGATTTTCCGGCTTCGTTAACGGACCGTGGAGCATCAGGCGGATGGCCCAGAGCAGGTACCACGCCGCGATGATGATGCCCGCAGTGCCGAACACCGCAAAGACGGGATTCGCCTGGAACGCGCCGAGCAGGATGTTGAACTCGCCCACGAAACCGTTCAGGCCGGGCAGGCCCACGGAAGAGAGCGCGACGATGATGAACAGGAAGCCGTAGAGCGGAATTTGCTTCCACAGGCCGCCGTATTCGGAGAGCAACCGCGTGTGTCGCCGGTTGTAGAGCATGCCGACCATGAGGAACAGCGCGCCCGTGCTCAGGCCGTGGTTGACCATTTGCAGCGTCGCGCCCGCAATGCCCTGCCCGTTCAGCGCCATGATGCCGAGCATCACGAAGCCGAGGTGGGCCACCGAGGAGTACGCGACGAGCGACTTCACGTCCTTCTGCACGAGCGCGACGAGGCCGCCGTACAGAATGCCGACGAGCGCCAGCGCGGCGATCCACGGCACGAAGGTGCGCGTGGCGTCGGGGAAGAGCGGCAAGCAGAAGCGGACGAAGCCGTACGTGCCCATCTTCAGCAGGACTGCGGCCAGGATGACCGAGCCGCCGGTGGGCGCCGCGACGTGAGCATCGGGCAGCCAGGTATGGAACGGGAAGAGCGGCACCTTCACCGCGAACGCCAGCGCAAAGGCCAGGAAGAGCCAGATTTGCAGGTTCTGGCCGAGCCGAAGCTGCTGCAACTGGAGCAGGTCGAACGTGCCGCCCTGCTGGTAGAGCACCAGGATCGCAACCAGCATCAGCGCGCTGGCCGCAAAGGTGTACAGGAAGAACTTCAGCGCGGCGTAAATGCGCCACGGCATCGTACGGCCGAGGAAGGTATACGTGCCGTGCGAATCGCCCCAGCCGCCGATGAGGAAGTACATCGGGATAAGCGTGAGTTCCCAGAAAATGTAGAAGAGCACCAGGTCGAGCGCGACAAACACGCCGATCATGCCCGCTTCGAGGGCCAGGAGCAGGAAGAAGTACGTCTTCAACTGCTTCTCGACGCCCTCCCACGAGAAGATCACGACGAGCAGCGTGATCAGCGTGGTCAGCAGCACGAGGAAGAGGCTCAGGCCGTCGATGCCGAGGAAGTACTGGATGTTGAATTGCGGCACCCACGGCAGCCGCTCGATGAACTGCATGCCCGCCTCGCCGTTGCGCCAGAAGACGAACAGGAGGAGCGACACGACGAACGTCACGAAGGTGACGATCAGGCTCCACCATTTCTGCGCGCGCGCTCCCGGCAGGAAGAGCAGCACCAGCCCGCCCACCAGCGGCAGGAAGGTGATGACGGAAAGCAAGGGGAAGTTGAGATTCATAACAGCTCGCTTCGCTCTCGGCAGCCGAATTACCGGATAACCAGCCAGGCCAACAATGCCACCGCGCCGAACAACATCGCCAGCGCGTACAGCCCCACCATGCCGCTTTGCAGGCGACGCACCTGCGTCCCGATCCAGCCGGTCACGCCCGCGACGCCGTTCACCGCGCCGTCGATGCCGCCCTTATCGAACGACGCCGCCAGCCAGTTGCCAAACGCGCGCAGCGGGTTGACGACGATCATGTTATAGATTTCGTCCAGGTAGTACTTGTTCTCGACCAGCTTGGTGATCGGCCCAAGCGCCTCACGCGCCCGCTTCGGCAGGTCGCGATCGACGATATACGCGCGATAGGCGAGGAACGCGCCGGCCAGCGCAACGACGGCGGAAACGGCCAGCAGGATCAACTCAAGCGCGAGGTTGTGCGCCTCAGCCCCATGCTCGCCGAGCCGGAATGCAGGTTCAAGCCACTTGTCGATGGCCGAGATGGACGGCAAGCCGATGTAACCGGCCAGCGCCGCGCCCACTGCCAGGATGATGAGCGGTATGGTCATCACGCGAGGCGACTCATGCGCGTGATCAAAGAGTTTCTTATCGCGCTCCTTGCCCCAGAAGGCCATGAAGACCATGCGGAAGGAGTAGAACGCGGTGATGAGCGCGGTGATAATCCCGACAATATAGAGCGGAATCTGCTTCTCGAAGGCGTAGAAGAGGATCGCGTCCTTGCTGAAGAAGCCGGACAGCAGCGGGATGCCTGCCAGCGCCGCCGCGCCCACGAGGAACGTCCAGTAGGTCGTCGGCAGCTTCGCGCGCAGATTGCCCATCTTGCGGAGGTCCAGCTCGCCGTGCAGGGCGTGCATCACCGAGCCGGCGCCGAGGAACAGGAGCG
>CAZPTI010000044.1:0-23559 GCA_964588925.1 uncultured Anaerolineales bacterium
CGCAACCCCGGTCGCGCGTTCAGCCGCCAGTACCTGCTCGACACGGTCTGGGGCGCGGACTACGTGACCGGCGACCGCTCGGTCGACAATGCCATCTTGCGCCTGCGGAAGAAGCTGGGCGCGCTGGGCGATTCGGTCGAAACTGTTTGGGGGGTGGGGTACCGATGGCGGCCGGCATGAACGACGCGCCCGCGCCCGTCTCCGCGCCGCCGGGTCGCTCGGGGCCGCCGCGCCCCGCGCTTCGCCGCCTCTTTCTGATCGCGCACCCCGTCCGCAGCCTCTTCGAGACCTGGCTGATCGGCCTGGCCCTGCTGTGGATGCTGGCGGGGATGTTGCCCAGCCTGGAGGAGTACGCTACGACCAGCGGCCTCTTCTTCCTGCTCGGCGTTTGCGGTATGTGGGCGGTGCTGCGGACCCGGCTGCCCGCGGGCAGCGTCTCGCGGCAGCTCGTGTGGGAGTTGACGATCAGCGCCGCTCTCGGCGCGCTGATGGTCTTCGGCCTCATGGGACCGGCGCAGTTGTGGTCGTGGTGGCATGAGCGCATGGTGACGCTGTCAGCCAGTAACGGCGGCAACCTGATGGTTATCGCCCTGTTTGCGGCCACGGGCGCGGGTTACTTCTGCGCGCGCATCGGGCTGCGGGTGCTGCTCTTCTGGAACCGCCTGCGCCGCAGCCGCCTCGTCTGGTCGATCACCAATGCGCACCTCGTCCTCGTCGCGGTTCTGGTCCTTGCCGCTGCCTTTGTGATGGCTGCCAGCGCGCCCTACATGCGCGTCTCGCCTACGGTCGCGGAGCAACCCGTCGGGTGGCTAACCACGTACGTTGCGCGTTTCGTTGTCACCGTCTTGCCCACGATCGGTGTTTTCGTCGTGCTGGGTGCGATGGCGCTGCTGGCGGTCCTGCCACCGTCCGCGCTGCTGTCGTATTTCATCGCGCGCGGCACCACTCGCCGCCTCGAGAACCTTGCAAAGGCGACCGCGGCCTTGCGCGGCGGAGACTACGCGGCGCGCGCCAGAGTGGAGGGCGCGGACGAAGTCGCGCAACTCCAGGGCGACTTCAACGCAATGGCCGATGCGCTCCAGCAGGCCATGCAGGACTTGCAGGCCGAACGCGACCGCGTCGCTGGCCTCCTCGAAGCGCGCCGCGCGCTCGTCGCGAACGTCTCCCACGAATTGCGCACCCCCGTTGCCACGGTGCGCGCCGCGCTCGAATCCAGCGCGGAGCACTGGGAGGACACGCCGCCTGAACAGTTGCGCGCCAACCTCGACATTATGCGCAACGAGATCATCCGCTTGCAAGGGCTGATCGACGACCTCTTCACGCTCTCGCGCGCGGACGCGGGCGGCCTCACCCTGTCCGTCCAACCGACCGACGTTGCCGCGGTCGTCCGCCGCATGGTCGATGCGCTCGCGCCGCTCGCCTGGCGCTCCGGCCGCGTCGAGTTGATTGCGGAACTGCCGCCCGGCCTCCCTCTCGCCTCCGCCGACGAAGGCCGCCTCGAACAGGTCCTCGCCAACCTGCTACGCAACGCGATCCGCCACACCCCGCCCGGCGGCATCATCGTCGTCCGCGCCCGCGCCACCAGCACCGGCGTCCGCATCGACGTCTGCGACACCGGAGAAGGCATTCCCCCCGCCGACCTCCCCCACATCTGGGAGCGTTTCTATCGCGGCGCCAACGGCAGCCGCGACACAGCCGGCGCGGGCCTCGGCCTCGCCCTCGTCAAAGACCTCACCGAAGCAATGGGCGGCTCCGTATCCGTCCAAAGCGCGCCCGGCCAGGGAAGCTGCTTCTCCGTCCTTCTCGCGGCCAACGGTTTGTAGTAAGCGCTTCAGCGCTCGTCTCCGCCAGCGGTTCGTAGTAGGCGCTTCAGCGCCCCGTCCTCCCTGCGACACTTCTGCGACACATCCGCGATCATCCTCAGACGCGCCCCGCCTACGATAACCTCATCAAACGCAACCGCGCCGCGCATTCCCGGCGCGTCAGCAAAGGAGCAACTCATGCCAAACGTCATCGAAGTCACCGGCCTTACGCGCCGCTTCGGCTCAGTTCTGGCCGTCGACGGCGCAAACCTCTGCGTGCCCGCAGGCAGCATCTACGGCTTTCTCGGCCCCAACGGCGCGGGCAAAACCACCACCATCCGCATCCTGCTCGGCCTCCTTCGCCCGCACGGCGGGGAGGTCAGGCTGTTCGGTCGCACCATGCCCGACCAGCGCCTTGCCGCGCTCCGTCGCGTCGGCGCGCTCGTCGAGATGCCGTCCCTCTACCCGCACCTGACGGGCTACGAGAACCTCGAAGTAATCCGCCGCATGATCGACGCGACCCCCGCGCAGGTGCGCCGCGCGCTCGCCATCGTGGGGCTGGAGGGGGACGCGAATCGCCTCGTCCGCGGCTACTCGCAGGGCATGAAGCAGCGCCTCGGCATCGCGCTCGCCCTGCTGCCCGTGCCGGAATTGCTCATCCTTGACGAGCCGACCAACGGCCTCGATCCCGCGGGCATCCACGAGATGCGCGAGCTAATCCGCAAGCTGCCCGATGAGGACGGCGTGACCGTCTTCCTCTCCAGTCACCTGCTGGCGGAGGTCGAACAGGTCGCCACGCGCATCGGCATCATCGACAAGGGCCGTGTGATCTTCGAGGGCTCGCCGGATGAGTTGCGCGCCAGCACGCAGGACGAAGCCACCCTTGTCACCGACCGGGCGCGCGACGCGGAGCAGTTGCTTGTCGCGGGCGGTTGGACGACGCGCTACAACGGCAACGGCCACATCACCGTGCGCGTCAACGGCCAGTCCGACGTCGCGGTGATTAACCGCCGTCTGGTCGAAGGCGGCATCCCGGTCTACGGCCTCCACGTCAGCCAGCCGTCGCTCGAAGACATCTTCTTGACCCTGACCGGCAACCGTCAACTGACCACCGTCACAGGCAAACTCGCCGATACGCCCGTTTCGGAAAGGAACTAACCATGTCAGCTCTCTTGGCCGCGCTCAGCGCGGAATCGCTGAAACTCAAGCGCACCCTGGCCCTGGGCCTGGCCTTCCTTGCGCCCCTCTCGATCGGCTTCCTCCTGGTTGTCATGTTCGCCCAGATGGGGCCGCCCGGCAACGAGCAGGATCATTGGGCAGGTTTAATCCAGAACGGGCACGTGCTGTGGAGCCTGCTCATGCTCCCGCTCTTCGTCACGCTCCAGATGGGCCTGCTTGCGAATGTTGAGCACGGCAACAAGGCGTGGAAGGTGCTCTACGCGCAGCCACTCCCGCGCTGGTCGATCTACGCGGCCAAGCAGCTTATCAGCCTCGGCCTGATCGCCTTGAGCATGCTCGTGCTGATCGCAGTATTCTTCATCTCAGGCAAACTGATCCAGCTCTTTGTCCCACAGTTTGAGTTCTGGAAGCCCTTCCCGTGGAGGACCGTCGCGCTCGCAACGGCCGTCTCCTTCGGCGCATCGTGGCTGATCATAGCGTTTCATATGTGGTTCAGCATCCGCGTGCCCAGCTTCGTCGCCTCGATGGCCGTAGGTATCGTCGGCACGGTCGCCGCGGTGCTGGTCATCCAGTCGGGCAAGTACGGGCCGTACTATCCGTGGACGCTGGCCGCCACGTCGGCTATGAATGCGCTGAACGGACACCCGTACCTGACTTCGCTCGTTATCGGGCTGGCCGGTGGGCTGGTGCTGGCGCTTTTCGGCTGCTGGGAGGCTTCGCGGCGGGAAGTGCTCTAACCTCTCCCCCCGGCCCCCTCGCCTGCCGCACCAGGAGAGGGGGCCGGGGAGAGGCGACACCTTTGCGACAACTCGCGCCCCCTCTGCGACACTCTCGCCAAACTCCCACGACGTCCCCTCGCTAAGATGATCTCGTAAGCAGCAAACACGACGCTCAACGAGGGGGACGCCATGATCCATCAGACACACAAGCTTGCTCGCATCGCGCTGGCCTTCACCACGGCGCTTGCTCTCACTCTGCCGATGAACACCGCCGCAACCACGAACGCGCCGGCTCGTATGAATCTCACGGACAAGGACGCCACGATGACCATAACCGCTCAGCCTGCCGCCGCCCGTCTCGACGGCCTCGCCGCTTCTCTGATGACGCGCCCTGCCGCGCTACTCACTTCGACAGAACGCCGCGTGCTGGCCGACCGCTATAGCGACCAGATCGTCCCGCGCCACAGTGATCTTGAAGCCTTTGCGCGCGTCGCCGAGTTCGCCTCTGTCCTTTCAGCCGGCAGCGTCGACGAGTTTGTCAGGACGCTGAGCTATCTAACCCTTGACGCAACAGACAACTGGACCGCCATCGCCGCCGGCCCGTGGACGCGTATCCGCAACCGCATCCACAACGCGCTCCCGTTCATCCCTAACGGCGAGGCGCTGTTGCGCTACGGCAGCCAGGGCTTCGCCTACGACGACAAGAGCAACCAGCCGCAGCACTTCTGGTACTCGGTCGCCATCACCTATAAGTACGGCCCGCGGATGGCAGAAGCGGTTGCGCGCTGGCACGAATGGAACCCACCCGCGCTCCTGCGCTGGCTGCCCGGCACGGGCAACGGCTGCGGAGACGGTCGCGACCTTGCCCTCTCGCGCAAAGGCATCGCGCTCGGCCTCATGCTCCGCAGCGGCGCGATCCGCCCGGAAGGGGTGGGCGAGTGGATGCGGAACGAGTTGCGCTAACCGGTTTTTGCCACAGAGCGCGCAGAGGTCTCAGAGAGGGACCGCCGAGGTCAACCACCCTTTCTGAGACCTCTGCGCGCTCTGTGGCAAAAAGGAGACGGTCCGAGTATACTTACGCTCAACGCCAAACACAGCAAAGGACGCATCGCGTGGGTACGCTCAATCCGAACCTTGTCTCGCCCGAACTTGCCCGGGCCATCAACCAGACCGCCGCGCGGCAGCGGGTCACAGCGCAGAAGCTCCTGACTCCGGCCGCGCTCCTGCTGACCTTCGTCCGCGAGCCGGGCACCGCAGCGCACCGTGTGCTGACCCAGCTTGCCATCGAACGCAGCTTCCGCATGGACGAACTCGCGGCGTCCGCCGAGGCGTTCGCCCGCGCCGCGCCCGGCCAGGACGCCGACTTCACCTATCAGGGCGACAACGGCCCCATCCGCCTCTCGACCGAAATGCTCATCGTCCTCGACGAAGGGCGCAGCATCGCGGAGGCGTCCGGCGAGACGCAGGTGGGCACCGAGCACGCGCTGGGTGGGCTGGCCGAACGGGGCGTTGGCACCGCGGGGATTTTGCGGCGCTACGGCATTTCGCGCGAAACGCTCGCCGGCCGCCTCGCCACCGCCGCGCAGACCAAGCGCACGTCCGGCCAGGATCAGGTGGCGCAGGCGAAGGGCGGCGAGGGCGCGCCGGTTTACGTGCGCGAAGAGTTGATGCGCGACCTGCTCGGCTTGCTCACGCTGGCCGACCACCGCCACGTCGTCCTTGTCGGCGATCCCGGTGTCGGCCGCCGTTCCCTCGTGCAGGGGCTGGCGCTGCTCATGGCCGAGGGCAAGGGGCCGGAGGGGCTGACCAACCTCGTCACAGTGGGCGAGCATGCGCTGTTGCTCGACCCGGAGAAGGCCATCGACAACGCGGCGCAGCAGGCGCGCGACGGCATCCTCTTCATCCCGAACATCGAGCGTTTCTTCGGCAGCGCCACGGTCAATGCCGAGTTCCCGAAAGCAACCAAAGCCGTCCAGCGCAGCCTGCTCAATATCATGCCCGTCGTCATCGGCACGACCACCGACCAGGCGTGGAACGAGCGCCTCGCCGCAGACAGCAACATCCGCGAGAAGACGCACCGGCTGCGCGTGCCCGAACCCGATCAGGATGAGACCGCCAAAATCCTCGCGGTGCGCAAGTCGGAGTTGGAGCACGATTATAAAGTGAAGATCGACGACGCGGCGCTGCCCGCAGCCGCGAACATGGCGAAGCGCTACGTGGCCGGCACGCCGCTGCCGGCGTCCGCGCTGGCCGTGCTCCACCGCGCGGGCGCGCTGCTCAAGCTCGCCGCGCAATCCACCGCGCGCCAGTCCGCCGCGCAGCCGACAACGGCCGCTGCGTCGTCGGGCGACGGTTCTCAGCCCGGCGCCGCCCCTGCGACGGGGCCCGAGGCGCCGAAGACCGACACTCTGCTTGATGCGGACGACGTGGCCGTCGCAGTCAGCGTCATGACGGGCATCCCGGTCAGCAAGCTCGGCCTCGATGAGCGCCAGCGGTACGCCGCAATGGTTGACGCCATCCACGAGCGCATCATCGGGCAGGACGAAGCCGTCCTCGCAGTCAGCCGCGCGGTCAAGATCGCCCGCGTCGGCCTCAAGGACCCGAAGCGGCCCATCGGTTCGTTCCTCTTTCTCGGCCCGACGGGCGTCGGCAAGACCGAGCTGGCAAAGGCGCTGGCCGAGTTTATGTTCGGCTCCGAGGACGCGATGGTCGTGCTCGACATGAGCGAGTACCAGCAGGACCACACAGTCAACCGGCTCATCGGCGCGCCACCCGGCTACGTCGGCTACGAGGGCGGCGGGCAGCTCACCGAGAAGGTGCGCCAGCGTCCGCATACGGTCGTCCTCTTCGACGAGGTCGAGAAGGCCCACCCGCGCGTGCTCGACGTGCTCTTGCAAATCATGGAAGAGGGCCGCTTGACCGACGCGCAGGGCCGCGTCACGTCGTTCAGCGAGACGGTCATCATCCTGACGAGCAACCTGGGGTCGGAGCACCTCGACAAGCCGTTCATGACGGACGAGATGCGCGAGGAAGTCATGGCGGTGATGCGCGCCACGCTGCGGCCCGAGTTCCTCAACCGCCTCGACGAGATCATCATGTTCCTGCCGCTCACGCAGGAGCAGTTGCGGCTGATCCTCGACCTGATGCTGAAGAAGGAAGCGAAGCTGCTGAAGGCGCAGGGGGTGGACTTGTTGATCAGCGAGGCAGCGAAGGACTGGCTGCTGGCGCAGAACGATCACCCGGAGTGGGGCGCGCGGCCGCTCCGCCGCATCATCCAGAAGAACCTGCGCCAGCCCCTCGCCGACTGGCTCCTCACCGCCGCGCCCGACAAAGGCGCAAAGGTCGTCATTGACGTGGACGCCACCGGCCTGACTTTCGCGCCCGAGACGACTGATTAGGCTCCCCTTGCCATAGAGGCCGCAGCGGTCTCAGAGGATGTAAGAGCGAGGTCGCCTCGCCCTTCCTCTCTGAGTTCTCTGTGGCCTCTGTGGCAAAAAGGTTTCTTACAGGCGCGCTATACTGCGCGCCGCCGCACATACGCCGGGACGCGCTGCGAGGGGAAGCTGGCCTGGCTCCAGTCGACCGGGATGGCCTCCTCCGGCGCCTGAGGCTGGCGGCGCACCGCGACGAGCGTCATATCGTCGTACTGCGCGGCGCCGCCGGTGAACCGTTCGATGGCCGCGAGGATCGCATCCAGCAGCGCCTGCGCGGAGAGGCCCGCGTTATGCCGCACCACCTGCCGCAACTGCTCCTCGCCAAAGGTGTCGCCCTCGCTGTTCGTCGCATCGGTCACGCCGTCGGAATAGAGCAGGATCAGGTCGCCCAGGTCGAGGCTGATTTCCCGCTCCTCCAGCGTGATCTCCTCGAACGCGCCGAGCACCAGCCCCCGCGTCTTGACCTCGAACGTCGCGCTGTCGCTGGCGCGGTGCAGGAAGGGGCGATTGTGGCCTGCGTTGGCGATGACGATGCGGCCGGTGGTCAGGTCGAGTGTGACGTAACAGGCGGTGAGGAACATATCCGACTGACTGTCGCCGAGGATCATCGTGTTAGCGCGGGTGAGCACGGCCGCGGGCCGTCGTCCACCCAGCGCGCTCGTGCGGATCACAGTGCGCGCCAGGGCCATGAACAGCGCGGCCGGGATGCCCTTGTCGGCCACGTCCGCGATCACCACGCCCAATCGCAAGGGCGAGCCGGGCAGGTAGAAGTAGTCGTAGAAGTCGCCGCCGACCACCTGCGCGGAGCGGTACGCCGCGGCCACATCCCACCCCGGCACTTCGGGCGCATCTGCGGGCAGCAGGCTCAACTGAATCTGCCGCGCCACGCGCAGTTGCTCGGCTAACCTTTCCTGCCGCCGCGCGTCTTCCTGCAGCCGCGCGGTTTCGAGCGCCAGCGCGGCCTGGTTCGCCATCAACTGGAGCAACTGCACGTCGTTGGCGCTGGCGGGGAGCGGCCGCCGCATGTCCACGGCCAGCGCGCCGATGGCGCGCCCCTCGGCCAGCAGCGGCACCACCCAGTGGCCGCGGAAGTCCTCGGCCACCATCCATTCGGGGATGAACACGCCGTGCGGGTTCGCTCGGGCGTCCTCGATGATCAGCGGCTGGAGGGTGAGCATGACTCGGCCCGGCCCGCTGTGCGTGTCGAAGCTGACATAGTGCCCCGCGGCCACCGGATCGCGGCGCCACCCGCTCGCCGCGCGGAACACGATGCGCCGACCGGACGGCTCCGGGATGAGCACCGCCGCCGCATCGACCGAGAGCAGCCGGCGCACCTCTTCGACAAGGTGGCGCATTAACGCGTCGACGTCGCCGTGGCCCAGCAGCCGGTTCGAGAACTCGAGGAGCGCGAGCAACTCGCGGCTGCGCGGGCTTGCCGCGTCCGCGAATCCTTCCTGCTTCTCGGTCCACTGCCTGTCAGACATATTTCTCGACTTTGAACCTTTGCAACTCGATCTTTTCGTGGCTGCCGATGCCGGCCTTCATCCGGGCATAGCGCACCTGCGTCTCCGCGTCGTCGATGCCCTCGATGTCGGGCAGCAGCAGCCCGCGCCGCCACCCGTGCCGCACAATGACGCCGTACACCTTCGGGTCAAGCTCGTCTGCCGACTCGATCGGCTCGGGCGGATAGAGCACGCTCACGTCGATGCGCAGGTCGTCCAACTCGCCCGATGCCATTGGCGGGAAGCGCGGATCGCGTGTCGCGGCGGAGATGGCGTTGTTGATGATCTCCTGCGCCAGCGTGTCCTCGGTCGCCTCAATAGTCCCGATGCACCCGCGCAGTTCGCCCGTGCTCGCCGTGTGGATGGTGACGAACGCGCCCGCGCGGCCGCCCTCGATGGCCGCGGGCGCCTCTTCCGGCTTCAGTCTGCGCCCGGTGCGAACGTACTTCTCGATGGTCGCCCGCGCAAGCTGGACGAGAGGATGTTCCTCCGACATGCGCCCCTCCGTTTCGGGGTCAAGACCCGACGGGTTTTTTTACCGTCACGCAGTGACGTCCCCGTCGGATCTCGCGACCGACTACGCAAACCGCGAGATCACCATCCGCTGCACTTCGCTTGTCCCCTCGCCGATGGTCATCAGCCGCGCGTCCCGGTAGATGCGCTCGACGCCGTAGAGCGGGCTGTATCCGTTGCCGCCGTGAATCTGGATGGCGTTGCGCGCGATGCGCTCCGCGGCCTCGGTGGCGAACAGCTTGGCGATGGACGCCTCTTTCGTGTACGGCCGGCCCTGGTCGCGCAGCCACGCGGCGCGGTACACCAGCCAGCGCGACGCCTCGATTTCCGTGATCATGTCGGCCAGCATGAACGCGACGGCCTGATGCTCCTTGATCGGGACGCCGAACGCCTGCCGCTCGCCCGCGTATCTGGTTGCGGCCTCGTAAGCGCCCTGCGCCAGCCCCAGGCTCAGCGCGCCGATGCCGACGCGGCCGCCGTCGAGCGCGGCCATCGTCTGCGCAAGGCCGCGGCCTTCCCTGCCAAGCAGGTTCTCTGCGGGCACCCGCACGTCCTCGATGCTGAGCGCGTAGGTGTGCGATCCGTGGAGACCCATCTTCGGCTCCGGCGGATCGAACTTCATCCCCGGCGCGTCGGTCGGCACGATGATGTGACTGAGGATGCCGTCGCGCTCGCCCTCGCCGCCCGTGCGGCAGAGCAGGATGGCGACGCCAGCCTCCGCGCCGTTGGTCAGCCACATCTTGCTGCCGTTGAGCACCCAGCTATCGCCGTCGCGGCGGGCGGTGGTGCGCGTGGCGCGCAGGTCCGAGCCAGAGCCGGGCTCGGTCAGGCCGAGGCAGCCGAGCATCTTGCCCTGTGCCAGCGGCGTGAGCCAGCGTTGCTTCTGTTCCTCCGTGCCGAACGCAGCCAGCGGCCCGCACGCCAGCCCCAGGTGCGCGGCCACGATCAGGCCGGTCGACCCGCAGCCGCGGCCGATCTCTTCGAGCAAAATCGCGGCGCTGAGGTGGTCCGCGCCCGCGCCGCCGTACGCCTCCGGCACATTGAGGCCGAGCAAGCCCAGCTTTGCCAGTCCCTTGAGCGCCGGCCACGGAAACTCGCCCGTCTCGTCGATCCGCCGCGCCTGGGGCGCGATCTCCTTCTCCACGAACCCGCGCACGCTCTGGCGCAGCAGCCTGTGTTCTTCTGACAGGTCGAAATCCATGCGCATCCTCTCCTTCGCTCAGCCCGAAACCATTATTGCCACAGAGGCCGCAGAGGCAACAGAGAACTCTGCATCTCTGAGAACGCTGCGGCAGAAATAATCACGATCCTAGCCGGCCCACCAGCTCCGGTTCGGCCCACGCGGCCCACGCCCACTGATGGCTGCCGAGCGCATCCGTCGCGAACGCCAGCCGCAGCATGTTCCCGGCCTGGAACGGCAACTCGATCTCCGCGGCCGTCCACTGCCGCGGCCAGTCGGCCCGGCTCCACACCTGCCACCCGTCCACCTTCACGCGGAACGCGACCAGTTGCTCGCCGCCCTGCGCGCCGTCGCGGATGCCGGTGCTGAAGCGCAGCCGCAGGTCGCGCACCCCGGCCGGCACGGGCACATGGAACTCCACGAGCGACTCGCCCTTCACGGGCGGGTGCTGCCACAGCGCGGGCCGCGCCACACCGTTGACCGTCGCAGGGGCAACTTTGACCTCCATGCCCGTCGCGTCCTTGCTTGCGCGCGCGTCCGCTTCCGCAAAATGTTCGAGGAAGTTGAAGCGCCAGTCTGTCTCTGCGGCAGATCGTTCCTCGCAACCTTCGCTGCGCCGCCACTCGAGGAACGCAATGTAGTCGCGGACCAGGCCGCGCTCCTCCTCGGACAATGCGGCGATGCGTCGCGCCAATTCTTCATTTGCGTTCATGCTGGCTCCGACCGGTAAGCTTCAAAGAGTCCCTGCGACTTGCGAATATGGAACGCTCCCTCGCGCGCCACCGCGTCCGCGACCTCTCGCCTGACAAAATCAGTTAGGAGCGCCAGCTTATCATCGGTGAACCGCCCCGCCAGCGATCCCATCGACGCAGCATACGCCACGAGCGGCTCCGGCTCGGTGACGGCCAGGCCGTCCTCATACCGCAGCAGGCGCACGGGGAAGAAATGGGGTTGCAGCAGCGCCGCGCCGTTCTCCAGGCTGAAGGAGGCGATGACATGCGACAAGTCGTTTGGCTGCATGGGATCAAAGCGGGCGAGCAATTCGGAGAGCTCGCGCATATTGTCAAGGCCGTTGGTGGCTGCATAGAGCCGGCCGCCGGGCTTGAGCACGCGGCGTATTTCGCTGAGCCCTTTTGGGAGATCGGGCACGTGGTACAGCATGTGATTCGCGATGACCACGTCGTAGCCCGAATCCTCAAACGGGAGCGCTTCGATGTTCGCCATCTGTATCTTGAAATGCGGATAGCTGCCGCGCAGGTTCTGCCGCGCCTGTTCCACCATGCCCGGCGAGAAATCGGTCAGGGTGATGTCGCACCCCGGCGGCACGCGGTCGAGATTTTGCTGCCGGAGCGTGCCCGGCCCCGCGCCCACTTCCAGGATGCGCTCGCCAGGAACAAGCCGCATCTGCTCGAACGCCCACCGCATCCATCCCTGCGGGTTGGTGCTGAAGCGGGCGTGCAACGCAATGCGAGCATTCAGGTTGCTCGCATCGCGGTACTGCGCTGCAACATCATACGACATGCCGCGTCCCCCTCGACGAAGATAACGAGAGCCTGTGACTGATCCGATTTTACCACGGGTAGGTGAATTTTGCTTGACCTCCGCGCGCGTCGGTGCTAGACTTCACTTGATCCCCACGTCGACAAGTCGGAGCGCGCATGGCAGTGGTTGCGTCCCCCGCGGCGAACCTCGCGCCGCGCCAGGCTCTTTTACGGCATCGGCGACGTCGGCAATGCGTTGGTCAATTCGAGCCGCGGCGCTACGGCGTGCTCGACTTCGCGCACACGCCCAACATGGTCATGGATTCGATCTATTACGCGGACGACGACCGCGTCGAAGTTATTGGCGACAAGGGCGTCCTCATCGTCAATCGCTGCACCGCAAAGACGCTCGACCTGCCGCCGTTGATGCTCTTTAAAGATGGACGCACGACCGCCGTGCCGGTTGACCGGTACGAGTGGCATGACAGCTTCATCGACTGCACGCGATATCTCCTGGATGCGCTGCCGCGCGGCAAACGCCCGCGGCTGGACGGCCCTACCGGTCGCAAGGTGCTCGCCCTTGCGCTCGCGGCGCATCTCTCCGCTGCCGAAGGCCGCGAGGTTTCACCCGCGACGGTCTAGCCGCCTGTCACCTGCCCGCGTTGCCTGCCTCAATCTCACTCCGCTTTCTTCTATTGTAAGCTGGCTGCTCATTTCTTGTGTTGTTCTTGCGCTAATATAATTCGTCCGCGCCTGATACGGCGTGGTTTCCCTTCCGGGCGTGGCCTGCTGCGCCTGCCGTTTTCGGCCTTCACCTCGTTTATAAGGAGCGAGCAATGCGTCGCATCTTCCTCCCGGCGCTGATCGCCGCGCTGGCGACCTTGCTGGCGCTAAGCGGCGCCTCCCGCGCGGCAACGCTCACTGTCAACACCACCGCGGATCTGTCCGATTTGACATCCGGCGATGGGGTGTGCGACGCGGGCGGCGGCGATTGCTCGCTGCGCGCGGCCATCGAGGAGGCTAACGCGCTCCCCGGCCCCGACACGATCACGTTCAACATCCCCGGCCCCGGCGTCCATACAATCCAGCCGTACGGCTCATTGCCCGACATCCAGGATCAAATCACGATTGACGGGTACACCCAGCCGGGCGCCTCCACCAATACGTTAGCCGCCGGCAACAACGCGGTTCTCCTGATCGAGCTCGACGCCAGCCTGAGCGGCAATTCGGGCCTGCAACTGCTGGCGTCCAACAGCGTTATTCGTGGGCTGGTCATCAACCGCAGCCCCGGCGCGGGGATCGCGGTCGGCGAGGCGAACAACGTTGTTGCGGGCAACTTCATCGGGACGGACCCGACGGGCACGATAGCGTTGCCGAACCAGTCCGACGGCATCTTCGTCGCCAACTTCTTAGAGCCGGTCGGCAACAGCAACACGCGCATCGGCGGACCGAACCCGGCGGACCGCAACCTCATTTCGGGCAACGGTTTCCTGGCCGACCCCTTCAACCAGCGCAACGGCGTCACGATGGACCAGGTGCAGGGGACGATCATCGAGAACAACTATATCGGCACGGATCGCACCGGCACGCTGGCGCTCCCGAACGCGAAGGCCGGGGTGGGCTTTTACCGTGGGCAGGGGCACCTCGTCATCGGCAACGTGATTTCTGGCAACTCTAACGCGGGCTTGCCAGTCGGCTATTACGCCAATGGCGTCGAGTTCGGCGAGAACCTCGGCGGGTTCGCCAACGGCTTGACCATCCAGAATAACCTGATCGGGGTGAAGGCGGATCAAAGCGGCCCGCTGCCGAACGCGGGACGGGGCATCTCGGTCATTACGACCTTCGGCGCATCGACCGCGTCGATCAGTAACAACACCATCGCGAACAACGGTTACGAAGGCATTTACATAAACGGCAATGTGACTGGCGCGGCGCAGTCCAACACCATCCGCGATAACGCAGCCGATGGCGTTTCAATCACGGGCAGCGCCAGCATGCGTTTGAGCGCCAACTCGATCACGGCGAACGGCGGCGAGGGCATCGACCTGGGCGGCGACGGCGTCACGTTCAACCACCTCGGCGCGATCTTCGGGCCGAACTCGTATCAGAACTACCCCCTGATTAACCTTGCGACGACCGGCGGGGGCAGCGTTCGCGTGCTCGGCAACCTCGCCGCGCCTGGCGGAAATTACCGCCTGGAGTTCTTCGCCAACGACGCGTGCGATCCCGGATTTTTTGGCGAGGGACAGACATATTTAGGGTTTGCGGATGTAACGGTTTCCGGTGGGAGCGCGAGTTTTGACACGAGTCTTACGGCAGGGGCCAGCGAAGGGCAGGGCCTTTCCGCCACCGCGACTAACCTCTCAACCAGCGAAACCTCCGAGTTCTCGTACTGCCGCCCGATCGCCAGCAACAACACGAGCTGGGTCAACGCGCAGTCGATTCCGCTGACCGACAACGTCGGCCTGCTGACCGGCTCCGCCAGTCAGCGCATCATGGAAGTCTACCAGGAGAAGTGGTTCAAGTTCCCGGCGCAGCCCGGCGACAAAGTGCGCATCACGCTTCACTCGCCGACGGGCAGCGCGATCAGCTTGCACCGCGACCCGATGCCCTTCTATACGGCGCTCATCAACCCGTCCAACGTGGCCGTGCTGAGCGCGGACTCCGCCGACGTAGCCTTCCTGCCCACCGGCGCGCTGCCGCCCGGCACGCTGCCGTCCGGCTCGCTCCCCGGCGGGACATTGCCGAGCGGGTCGCTGCCGCCCGGAACGTTGCCCGGCGGCTTCCTGCCGGGCGGCTCGCTGCCGTCGGGCAGCCTCCCGCCCGGCTCACTGCCTGCGGGGTCGCTGCCGCCCGGTTCATTGCCCGCCGGATCATTGCCCCCCGGCTCGCTCCCTGGCGGATCGGTTCCGCCCGGCACTTTGCCGTCCGGCTCTCTGCCGCCCGGCGCGCTGCCCGGTGGATCGGTGCCTCCCGGCTCGCTGCCCGGTGGCGCGTTGCCCCCTGGTGCATTGCCGAGCGGCTCGCTGCCGCCCGGCGCGCTGGCTGACGCGTATTCGGGCGCCGCGCGGCGCAGCCTGATGGCCTTCTCGCTCGACCCGTATGCCACGGAGCACGTCATCGAGCGCAACACGTACGATCTCGACGAGAACCTGTACATTCGCGTGGTCGGCCCGTACTACCCCGATAGCGCGTTCACTGTCGACGTGGAGGTGACGCAGGGCGTGTGCGCGGGCGTCCTGCCTGTGCCGGACGGGACAGCAGCGATTGCAGGTGCGCAGCCGGCGGATACGGAGCGCAAGACACTGATCCTGACCGATTCCGCCCGCATGCCTGGAACGCCTGCTGAAATCACGAACGCGCTCGCCGCGCTGAATAACTTTGCCGCGCGGCCGGAGGTCGCAGGCGCGGTGGTGGACCTGGCGGACACGGCCCGGTATCCCGGCGTGGCCTTCGCCAACGCGCAGGCTGACGCAAACGCGGCGTGTCCCAGCGCGAAGAACCGCGTGGCGCGCGAGATCAAGCGCATTGTCGACGATTATCGCGCAGCCAATGTCGGCGGGGACGGCAAGACGACGCTCGAATACATCGTCCTCGCCGGCAACCGGTCGGTGATTCCGTTCTACCAGTCGCCCGATACGGCGGGCATGGCGAACGAGCGCGAGTACGTCCCGCCGGTTGGCGCCAACACGCCGACCGAGGCAGGGCTGAAAACGGGCCTCGTTCAGGGGCAGGATTTCTACGGCTCGTCCGCCGCGCTAGACCGCGGCGGACGTCTTTTCTACGTGCCGGACCTCGCGGTCGGCCGCCTCGTCGACAACGCCGCGGATATTTCGACTGCCATCAGCGCCTATATCGCTGCCGATGGAGTTGTGACGCCGCGTTCCGCGCTTGTCACCGGCTATGACTTCGTGGGTGACGCCGCGCAGGAGATCAACACGCAGGTCACCGCGGGCCTGAACAGCGCGACGTGCGCAAACACGAACTCGTGCGTCACGCCCGACACGCTCATCCAGCCGCCCGGCCTGCCGCCGAGCGATCCGTCGGCGTGGAGCGCGGATCAACTGCGCGCCACGCTGACGGCTGCGGGCAAGGATGACATCATCGTCATGACCGGCCACTTCGCCGCGGGGAGTCTGGTCGCGGCGGACTACAAGACGGGCATGACGGCCAGCGAGATCACGACTGCGGCGGCGGACTACACGGGCGCGGTCGTTCTGGCGCTCGGCTGTCACGGCGGCTTCAGCATTCCGGGCAGCGACCTGTTGCAGGACATCAGCCCGGACCCGGACTGGGCGAAGGCGTTCCTGCGCCGGAACGCAGCCGGTTTCGTTGCGGCGTCGGGGTACGCCTACGGCAGCACGACGACGGTCGAATGGGGCGAGCGCGTGTTTGTCGACCTCAGCCGCCAGTTGCGCACGGGGAACGATCCGGTGGCGCTGGGCAAGGCGCTGGTCAAGGCGAAGCAGACGTATCTCGCCAAGTGGGCCGACCAGTTGGACGGCTACGACGAGAAGACGCTAACGCAGATGACGCTCTACGGCCTGCCGATGATGCGCGTCAACATGCCCGGCCAGCGGCTGCCCGTCGAGAGCGACGCGTCTATTGTCGCGGCGACCGCGCCGGTTTCCACCGGCCCCGGCGCGGGCTTTGGCCTGAACCGGACGACCGACGTGACCGTCCTGCCGACGATCACGATCAACACTGCGCCGCTGCAAGACCTGTCCAACAATTCGACGATCATCACAACGTGGGCTTCCGGGCGCGACGGCGTGATCGTCAACCCGTTCGAGCCGTTGCTGCCTCGTGAGCGGTACAGTGTCAGCCTCAACAACTACGTCTTGCGCGGGATCGCATTCCGCGGCGGCGAGTACAGCGATCTGCCCGGCATCGTTCCGCTGACCGAAGCGCCGACGACCGAGACCTCGCGGCCCCACGAGGCATACTACTCCGACGTGTTCTATCCGAGTCAGCTCTGGCTCGCCAACTACCTGGATGCGGTTAGCGGTGGCCCGGAGCGGCTGGTTGCTGTGCCCGGCCAGTATCGCTCGACTGCGCCCGGCAGCGTGGATGGGACGCTTCGCACCTATGGCAAGCTCAGCTTCGACCTGTACTACTTACCCGCCAACTGGGCCGATCCGGCAAGCCCGGCGGGGACGAAGGGCGCAGCAGTTTCCGCCGCGCCGACGGTCCTCGGCGTGTCGGCGGCGGAGTCCGGCGGCGCGATCACTTTCAACGTGAATGCGCTGGTCGACGGCTCGGCGGGCATCCAGCTTGTGACGATCCTCTACACGGCCGCGAGCGGGCCGCTGTATGGCAAGTGGCAGCCGCTGGACCTTTTGCCGTCGCTTGAGGATGCTTCCTTGTGGACCGGTTCGCTGATGCTGCCCGCCGGGCAGGACGCCGCGCAGTTGGAGTTCATCGCGCAGGCGATCAACGGCGCGGGCCTGACGACGCTGGCGACGAACAACGGCGCGTTCTACCGCCTTGCGCCGCCTGCGCCCCCCGCGCCGCCGGCTGAAACGTTGCTGCGGTTCGTGGCCGCGCCCCCCACCGGCTCCTACCTGCGCGACGCAACCTTCATGCTGGAATTGACCTCAGCGGGCCAACCCGTGGCGGGACGCGTCGTGCTGTTGAGCCTGGCCGGGCAGCAGAAGTTCGCGGTCACGGGCGCGGATGGTCGCGCGACGATCACGATTGCGCCGAAGGTGCTGCCGGGCGAGTACACCGCGCAGGCGACCTTCCGCGGCGAGAGCGCGTATCTGGCCTCGAGCGCGTCGTCGCCCTTCACTCTGACGAAGGACCCAACTTCGGTGAGCATCACCGTCCCGGCTGACCCGGCGGAAATCAGCGCGGTCGCGCAGGACTCGGCCGGGCGACCGCTCGGCGGCAAGACGCTGTTCTTTGTGCTGACAAGGCCGGGCAGCAGCTTCTCGAAGGCGGTCATCGCGGACGTTTACGGCGTCGCGCGCCTCGGCGACATCGGCCTGACGGGCGACTACAGTTTGACCGTCTACTACAATGGCGTGATCGACCTCGGTAACGGCGAAACGATCGAATGGCCGGACGACTACTACGCGCCTTCGCTGGCGAATGCAACAGTCAGCTTCGGCGCGTCGCCCGTGGTTGGAGCGATCTCCGCGCCGGGTGATCCGATCAAGCTGGGAACGACCATTTCCGCCAGCGCCAACTTCACGGACGCCAACGCCGGGGACACGCACACGGCGGTGTGGGACTGGGGTGACGGTACCACGTCCGCGGGTGCGGTTAGCGAGGCAAGCGGCGCGGGCACAGTGACAGGCTCGAAGAAGTATGCCCAGGCAGGGGTTTACACCGTCACGCTGATTGTGACGGATAACACCGGGCGCACCGGTTCGGCGACATTCAGTTCAGTCGTCATCTACAACCCGGACGGCCCATCCGTCAACGGGGGCGGCTGGATTACATCGCCCGTCGGCTCGTCGACGCTTGTCCCGTCGGCCAGCGGCAAGGCAAACTTTAACGTGAACGCGCAGTACAAGAAGGGCAAGACCGCGCCGGAGGGCAGCAGCCAGCTTCAGTTCAAGGCGGGCAATATCGACTTCAAGAGCGTTTCGTGCTTCTGGCTGGTCGCGAACGGACCGCGCGCCCAGTACAAGGGATCCGGCACAGTGAACGGCGTCGGCGGGTACAGTTTCCTGCTGACGGTCATTGACAGGGATCAGCCGGGCGGCGGAGGGGTGGATAAACTCCGCCTGAAGATCGCCGATTCGACAGGACGGGTTGTTTACGACAACCGCATGGGTCTGCCCGACAACTCGAACGACCTCACGCCGCTGGGCGGGGGAAACATCACGGTGAAGTAACGCGTAGACCTGACGGGTTTCCGAAACCCGTCAGGTCTATTGACCCCAAGGATCACAAGTGGAACGACCCGTCGCCTATATTCCAGTCGACCGCGCGCTTGCGCTCGCGCGCGGCGAGACGCTTCCTGAGCGCAGCCAGGGCGCGGCGCTGTTCGCGGACATCTCCGGCTTCACGCCGCTGACCGAGGCGCTGGCGCTGGAGTTGGGGCCGAAGCGCGGCGCGGAGGAGTTGACCGTTCACCTCAATCGTGTGTACGACGCGCTCATCGGCGCGCTGGAGCGTTATGGTGGCAGCGTCATCGGGTTTAGCGGCGACGCGATCACCTGCTGGCTGGACGGCGACGACGGACGCGGCGCGGTGGCCGCGGGCCTCGCGATGCAGGCGGCCATGCGCCAGTTCGCCGAGATGCGCACGCGCTCCGGCCGCGTGGTCTCGCTGGCGTGCAAGGTTGCGGTGGCAACGGGTTCCGTCCGTCGCTTCTTCGTCGGTGATCCCGGCTATCTGCTGGTTGACACGATGGCCGGCGCGACGCTGGAGCGCCTTGCCGAGGCGGAGCACGCGGCCGAGCGCGGGCAGGTGGTTGTCCATGCTGCGAGCGTCGCTGCGCTGGCCGACGCCGTCGAGTTCGCCGCCGATGATTCCGCGGCGCTTGCGCGTGTTGCGCTTCGGCTGACCGCACCGGTCGACGAGCAACCGTGGCCCGCGACGCCTGAACTGAGCGAGGCGCAGGTCGGCCCCTGGCTGCTGCCCCCTGTGCGCGAGCGGCTGTTCCGCGGGGCAGGGGTGTTTCTGGCCGAGTTGCGACCCGCAGTTGCGCTCTTCGTCCGCTTTACAGGAAGCGACTATGACGGCGACCCTGACGCGCCGCGCAAGCTCGACGCGTTCATCCGCGAGGTGGAGGCCATCCTGCAGCGGCTGGACGCCAGCCTGATTCAACTGACGCTCGGCGACAAGGGCAGCTATTTCTACGCGGCGTTCGGCGCGCCGGTGGCGCACGAAGACGATCCCTCCCGCGCGCTGACGGCTGCGATGCAGTTGCAGGAGGCCGCGGAACGCCTTGACTTTCTTGCGCCGCTCCAGATCGGCATCGCGCAGGGGCGTATGCGTGTCGGCGCGTATGGCTCCGCGTCGCGGCGCACGTACGGCGTGCTGGGCGACAACACGAACCTGGCCGCGCGGCTGATGACGAGCGCAGGCGCGGGCGAAATCCTGGCAAGCGGACTGGTGCGCGAGGCCGCGGGCGCAGGGTTCAATTGGGAATTGCGTCCGCCGGTGCGCGTGAAGGGCAAGACGGAGCCGGTCTCGGTCGCGCGGCTGGTGGGGCGGAAGGAGCGGCGCACGGCGGGCATCTTCGAGCCGCGCTATGCGCTGCCGATGGTGGGGCGCGAGGCGGAGCTGGCGCTGATCGGCGCGAAGCGGCGGCTGGCCTGGCGCGGGCAGGGGCAGGCCGTTGCCATCACTGCCGAGGCGGGCCTGGGCAAGTCGCGGCTGGCCGCAGAGGCGATCCGGCTGGCGTACGAGCAGGGTTTTGCGGGCTACGGCGGTGAGTGCCCTTCGTATGGGGCGCAAACGCCTTACCTGGTGTGGCAGAGCGTGTGGCGCGGCCTGTTTGGACTGGACGCGAGTGCGCCGCTGGCAGAGCAAAGCGCAGCGTTGGCCGCGCGGCTCGCCGAAATCGACGCATCGCTGGTCGCGCGGCTGCCGCTGCTCGGCCCTGCGGTCAACCTGCCCATCCCCGACAACGACCTGACCGCGGCGATGGACGAGCGGCTGCGCAAGACCTCGCTCGAAGCGCTGCTGATCCAGTGCCTTGCCGCGTTTGCGCAGCGCGGTCCGCTGCTGATCGCGCTGGAAGACCTGCACTGGATCGACCCGCTGTCGGGCGATCTGATCGAACAGGTGGCGCGCGCCATTGTTGACCTGCCCGTCTTGCTCCTGCTCGTCTACCGGCCGCTCGGCGTCGGAGGGATCGACGACCGGCTTGCGCAACTGCCGCACTTCACGGAAATCGCCCTCCGTGAGTTCAGCGACGAGGAAACCGCTATCCTGGTCGGCCTAAAGCTGGCGCAGCAACTGGGCGACGCAGCCGAACCGTCTGCGGAGCTGGTTCAGCGCATCGGCGAGCGCGCTAACGGCAACCCGTTCTACGTCGAAGAGCTGATGAACTACCTGCGCGACCGGCAAATCGACCCGACGAATGCGCAGACTTGGGAGAACCTGGACCTGCCGGAGAACCTGTATCAGCTTATCCTGACGCGTATCGACCGGTTGGATGAAGGGCAGAAGGCCACGCTCAAGGTGGCGAGCGTGATCGGGCGGCTGTTTCCAGCCGCAATGGTGTGGGGCGTCTATCCGGAATTGGGCGGGGAGGCGCAGGTCGAGCGGGCGTTGGGCGCGCTCAGCCGCGCGGATTTGACTCCGCTCGACACGCCCGACCCTGAACTCGTCTACCTGTTCAAGCACATCCTCACGCAGCAAGTGGCGTATGAGAGCCTGCTCTATGCGACGCGCGCCCGGCTGCACGACGAAATCGGCGGGTACATCGAAGCGCGCTACGCGGACCGGCTGGAGCAGTTTGTCCCGCTCCTCGCGCACCATTATGATCGCAGCGAGAACGCGGCGAAGCGCCGCGAGTATCTCGTCAAGGGAGGGGAGCTGGCGCAGGCCGCATATGACAATATGTCCGCCGCGGATTACTATCGTCGCGCGCTGCCGCTGCTGGGTGGTGAAGCGTTGGGGCGCGAGCGCGTGCGCGTGACGTTCAAGCTGGTTCAGGCGCTCGACCGCACCAGTCGCTTCGAGGAAGCAACGGCGGCAGCGGAAGAAGGGCTGTCTCTCGCGGAGAACTTGCGGGACGCCGCGGGAATCGCTGGAATGCGGCGGGCAGTGGGGTGGCTGCGCTGGAAGCTGGGCGATTATGCGGCTGCGCAAGCGGCGCTGGAGGCCGCGCGCGCCGCCGCGGAACAAGCCGGCGACGCGGAACTGCTCGCCGCAAACCTGTTGAGCCTGGGAGACATCGAGCGGCTTCAGTCGCGCTTCGATGCGGCACGCGCCTTCTACGAACAGAGCGCGGCCGTAGCCCGGTCGATACCTGACGAGCGCGCGCGGCGGACCGCGGAGGCGAACGCGCTGGCCGCGCAGCAGATCGCGGCGACCTGGCAGGGCCAGTACGACCGCTCAAACGAGTTAACCGAAGCGGTGCTGACGATCCGGCGCGAGCTGGGCGACAAGCCCGGCATGGCGGGGCTGCTTGCAAACGCCTCGCTGGTCGAACGTTACCGTGGCAACCTGGCGACCGCGACCAGGATGAACGACGAGGCGCTGAACACTTTCCGCGAGCTCGGCGACCGGTGGTCGGTCGCGATGCTGCTGAACAATCAGGCGTGCGTCGTCAGCGATCAGGGCAAGTATGGCGACGCGCGGCGCATGCTGGACGAGAGCCTGCTGATTCGCCGGCAACTCGGCGACCGGCCCGGCCTGGCCCTCTCGCTTAACACCCTCGCCGACATCCTGGTCGACCAGGGCGATTTCGGCGCGGCGCGGCCGGCGCTGGCCGAGAGTCTCGCCATCTACCGGCAGCTCGGCGACCGGACGGCCATCGCCTACTTGATGGAGGATTACGCGGCGATTGCTTCTGCGGAGGACGACGCGTTGCGCGCGCTCCGGCTGGCCGGGTTTGCTGCGGAACTGCGTCGCGCTGCGGGAACGCCCCTCTCACCCGCGGAGCAAGCGCGCGTCGACCGGCTGCTGGCCCCTGCCCGCAGCCAACTGGCCGCGCCTGATGCGGAGGACGCCGCGAACGCCGGATCGGGGATGTCGCTCGAAGAAGCGTTGGAGTACGTCGCAAAGAGCTGACGGGTTTCCAAAACCCGTCAGCTCTGCCGCCATAGATAGGACCCACCTTGAACCAACCGAACATCGAAGCCGCCATTGCTTATGCGCTCCACCGCCTGTCGGTCGAACTGCCGGGCGAGATGACTTATCACTCGGTGGAACACACGCGCGCTGAGGTCATGGCCGCCGCGAGTGAGCTTGCGGCGGCTGCGGGTCTGAGTGAGCGCGAGGCAGACCTGTTGCGCGTGGCCGCTGCGTTCCACGACCTCGGCTTCATCGAACGGCCCGCGGACCACGAGATTTGCTCCGCGCGGATCGCCGCGCAGGTGCTCCCCGCCTTTGCGTTTGGTAGCCACGCTATCGAGCAAATCATGGCGTTGATCCTGGCAACGCGGCTGCCGCAGTCCCCGCGGAACTACCTGGAAGCGTTGATGTGCGACGCGGATTTGAGCGGCCTGGGGAACGAGAACTTTTTTGCGCGCAGCGCGGCCCTGCTGCAGGAGCGCCGCGCGTTCGGCCAGCCGTTGAGCGAAGCGGCGTGGTGGCAGGAGCAGGTCGACTTCCTCGCGCAGCACCGCTACTGGACGGAGGTCGCGGAGAACCTGCGCGCGGCCGGCAAGGCGCGCAACCTGCTCCGGCTGCGCCAACGCCTCACCGAGGATGCGCGGGAGGCATCCGGCGCGGATTAGGGACGAAGTGGCCGCCGACGCCGCCTATCGCTGGATTACCGGCAATGCGATCCGATGCGCCATTGGGAAGAGGATGAGGCCGCCCGGCCCATCCGCCACTGCGACATAGTTTGCGCCGAGCGCCATCGCGCTTGCCACGCCCGGTGTGGCGGCTGTTGCGACCAGGGACGGCGCAGCCGGATCGCTGAAGTCGACCTCGCGCAGGCCCTCGTCGGGCAGCGTGATCAGCACATGGCTGCCCCGGACTACCAGCGATGGTGGATAACCCGCCTGCGTTCGCGGCCCCCACGGAGGTAGCCCTTCCTCACCGAGCTTCTTGGCGCCGAGTGGATCGGTCACATCGTAGGCTTCCAGAAGCGAACCCGCCACATATGCCCTTG
>CAZPTI010000045.1:0-15061 GCA_964588925.1 uncultured Anaerolineales bacterium
GCGCAGGACTTCCCGCGCGGGCGCGCTGTCGACGCGCAGGCCGACTTGCGCGAGGATGTCAAGCGAGGCGACGTGCGCCGCCTGCTTATCGTCCTCTGACAAGAGCAAGAGTCGCGGGCGCATGGCTCAGCCGGCGTCCTCTGCGATTGACCGCAGCGCCGTCACAACGGCATCGCCCACTTCGGGGGTGCGCGCCTGGCCGCCGAGGTCGGGCGTGAGAACCTGGCCCGCTGCGGTGACGGCCTTGATCGCTTCCATGATGAGCTCGGCAGCGGGCTTCTCGCCCAGCCAGTCCAGCATCATCGACGCGCTCCAGATTGCCGCAACGGGGTTGGCGATGCCGCGGCCGGCGATGTCGGGCGCGGAGCCGTGGACCGGCTCGAAGAGGGACGGGTACTTGCGCGCCGGGTTGATGTTGGCGCTCGGCGCGAGGCCCATGCTGCCGCAGATCGCGCTGCCCAGGTCGGTGAGGATGTCGGCGAAGAGGTTGGACGCAACCACCACGTCGAGCGACTCCGGCCTGAGCACGAAGCGCGCGGCCATCGCGTCCACCAGCACGCGCTCGGTTTGCAACTCGGGATACTCCGCCGCCACGCGGTCAAACACCTCGTCCCAGAGCACCATCGAATGGCGCTGCGCGTTGGACTTGGTGACGTTGGTGAGGCGCTTGCGCGGGCGGGACATGGCAAGCTCCGCCGCGAAGCGGACGACGCGCTCGACCCCTTCGCGGGTGAATATGGCCGTTTCGACGGCCACTTCCAGCGGATGATCGCGGTGGACCCGGCCGCCTGCGCCCGCGTACTCGCCCTCAGTGTTCTCCCGCACGACGACGAAATCCACTTCGCCCGGACGCTTGTCGCGCAGCGGACATGGGACGCCGGGCAGGAGCAGGCTGGGCCGGACGTTGGCGTATTGCTCGAAGCCCTGGCGCAGCGGGAGCAGCAGGCCGTGCAGGGAGATGTGATCGGGCACGGTAGGGAAGCCGACCGCGCCGAAGTAGATCGCGTCGAACGGCTCCAGCCACCTGAGCGCATCTGCGGGCATCATCTCGCCGTTGCGCAGGTAGTATTCGCAGCCCCAGTCGAAATTCTCGTAATGGATGCGATAGCCGAGCAGTTCGCCCGCCGCAGCCATCACCTTAACGCCTTCGGGGCAAACTTCGTGACCGATGCCGTCGCCGGGCATCAGGGCAATGTTGTACTCACGCATGCTGGCCTCCGCGATCTGAATAGCGGAGAGGGTATCACGCGGAACAACGCGGCGCAAGAATTCACGCTACGCGCAGGTTCCTCAAGGGTGATGATCTCTTGTTACGCTGTTGACAAACGCGCGGCGGGGTGCTATCATACCACTTGACTGAACAGGGTTCCGTTCATCGGAACAGCGCGGCACGCCAGGCGCTTTTTCCACGATCTTCGCACCCCTGAGAACCGGAAGAGGGAGCTCAACCATGTCACCTGAGTTCAACGTGGTCGGGCAGGCGACGCGCCGCAAGGACGGCGTCGCGCGCGTCACGGGGCAGGAGCTGTACACAACCGATGTGTCGCTGCCGCGTATGCTGCACGGCAGGGTCGTCTCCAGCCCCTATGCTCATGCCCGGATCGTCCGGGTCGACACTTCGGCCGCGGAAGCGATGGGCGCCGTGTGCCTGACCTTCGCCGACATCCCCAAAATCCGCTACAACGAACGGATCATCACCGTCCCCTGGGCGCTGCACAAGGATCACTATGTGCTGGCCGACAAGGTGCGCCGCATGGGCGAGGCTGTGGCCGCGGTGGCAGCGGAGACCGAGGCGCTGGCCGAGAAGGCCGCGCGCGCGGTCGTGGTCGAATACGAGCCGCTCCCCGTCATCACGGACCCCGTCGAGGCCATGCGGCCCGATGCGGAGCCGCTCTACGACACCGTCCTGCTGGGCGACAACGAAATCCCGATCCAGAACAACATCGCGTGCGGGCGGGACATCACCGAAGGCGACATCGACGCCGCGTTCGCCGAGGCGGACATCATCGTCGAGGGCGAGTTCCGCACGCCCAAGATTTACCACGCGCAGATGGAGCCGAAGGCGGTCGTCTGCCGGCCCGAGGCCAACGGCGGCCTGACCGTGTGGGCCACCACGCAGTCGATCCACAACGTGCGCATCGTGCTCGGCGCGATCTTCGACATCCCCCTGAGCAAAATCGACATCATCCGCATCCCCGTCGGCGGCTCCTTCGGCTCCTCCATCCAGATGAACTCACCGATCCCCATCGGCGTGGCGCTGGCCCTCAAAGCGCGGCGGCCCGTCAAGCTGGCCCTGACGCGCGAGGAGGACATGCACGACCACACCAAGTACCCTGCGATCATCCGGCTCAAGCTGGCGGCAAAGCGGGACGGCACGTTCCTCGGCGCCCAACAGGAGCTCATCGCCGACATCGGCGCGCACATCATCCAGGGCTACTCGTACCTCGGCGTCACCGCGGGCTGGCTCGCCTCGCTCTACAAGTTCCGCGCGGTCAAGCACCGCGGCGTCGCGGTTTACACGAACAAAGCGCCCTCCTGCGCCATGCAGGGCTTCGGCAACCCGCAGGTGACATTTGCGGTCGAATCGCTGGTGGACGAGCTGGCCGAGAAGCTCGGCATGGACCCGCTTGAGCTGCGGCTGAAGAATTACGTGGGGCTGGGCGAGTCGTTCTGGGGGCAGGGGCCGCTCGTGCGCTCCGTGGTGCAGAGCGACGGCGTCCGGCAGTTGCTGGCCGAGGGCGCGCGACGCATCGACTGGGAGCGGCGCCGGCCTGCGGACAAGGGGCAGGGCGGCGGGCGCTATCGCCGGGGCATCGGCGTCGGCCGCGGCTTCCACACTTCGAGCGCAGGCGCGCCGAAGCCGACCGACGTCATCGACCTGTCGGGCGGCATGATCAAGATCAACCAGGACGGCTCGGTCGACGTGATCACGGCGCTGATGGACCACGGTGGCGGCACGCTGGAGGCCGCGGCCAAGCTTGTCGCTGAGACGCTATGCGTGCCGCTGGACAAGGTTAACCTGGCCGAGGCGCACACGACCGCGACCGTCTACGACGTGACCACGCACGCGACGCGTGGCGTCTATGCGGGATGCGGCGCAGTCACCCGCGTCGCGCAAAAGGTGCGCGACGAACTGATCCAGACGGCCGCGCGCTACATGAACGCCATGCCCGACGGCCTCGGCGTCCGGCTCGACGAACAGGCCGGGCAGGGCGTGGTCTACCTGCTGGCGAACCCGAAAGAGCAGATGACCTTCGCGCAGGTCGCCACGCGCTGCTGGACCGATAGCTGGAAGACCATCGCGGTGGTGGACAGCTACCGGCCCACCAACTGCCCCCCGGCCTACGTCACCGTTTTCATCGAGGTCGAGGTCGACACGCTGACCGGCCAGGTGCGCACGTTGCAGGCCGTGTCAGGCAGCGATTGCGGCACGGTCGTCAACCCCGACCTTGCCGCCGGTCAGTTGGAAGGCGGCCTCTCCAAGGGCATGGGCTATGCGCTGATCGAGGACAACCAGTGGGACGCGGCCGGGCAACTGGCCTCGAAGGGCTACTGGGTGGACGGCAAGACACCGGGCATCGCGGAGACGCCGCCGCTGGAGAACATCAGCATCCACTTTGCGGACACCTACGAGCCGAGCGGGCCGCTGGGCGCGAAGGGGATCGGCGAGGCGGCCATGAACCCGGTGGCCGCGGCCTACGCCAACGCCATCTACAACGCCATCGGCATCCGCTTCTACGAGTTGCCGATGACGCCGGAAAAGATCGTTGCCGCGCTGGAAAAGCAGGCCGCCGCGGCGCCGGCCGGCGAGCGGGAGGCTGCGCGATGAACGCCATCACGACCCACGCCATGACCAATTCCCACATCCTCGTGACCGAGTTCACGTACGTCGAGCCGGGGTCGCTCGCGGAGACGCTGGCGCTGCTGGCGGAGCATGGCGAGTCCGCGCGGCTGCTGGCCGGCGGCACCGACCTGCTCGTGCAGATGAAGATGGAGCGGGTGAAGCCCGCCGTCGTCATCGGCCTGCGCCGCGTGCCGGAGCTGCAGGGCATCCGCCGCGCGGCGGACCGCCTCGTCCTCGGCGCGCTGACCACCATCCGCGAGCTCAGCCGCGATCCCGGCATCCGCGCCCGCTACCCCGCGCTGGCCGAGGCGTGCGCCAGCTTCAGCACGACGCAGGTGCAGGTGATGGGCACGGTGGGCGGCAACCTGAGCAACGGCTCGCCCGCGTCCGACTCCGCGCCCGCGCTGATCGCGCTCGGCGCGACCGTCGTCCTCGCCGGCCCGGAAGGGGAGACGCGGCTGCCCGTGGAGGCGTACTTCCGCGGCCCCGGCAGGACCGCGCGGCGGCCCGACCAGGTGCTTGTCTCGGTCGAACTGCCCCTGCCCGCCCCGTGTTCGGGCAGCGCGTTCGCCAAGATCGGGCGCGTGGCGGCAGACATCGCCAAGGCGAACGCGGCGGTGTCTATGACCCTCGACGGCGACCACGTGATCGATTGCCGCATCGCGCTCGGCTCCGTTGCGCCGATGCCGGTGCGCGCGCTGGCGGCTGAAGCGCTCCTGCGCGGGCACGTCCTCACGCCCGAACTGATCGACCTCGCCGCGACGCGCGCGGCCGAAGAGATTGCGCCCATCGACGACGTCCGCTCGACTGCGCATTATCGCCGCCGAGTGGCCGCTGCGCTCGTCCGCGACGCGCTCCAGCGCGCGTGGGAACGTGCGGCGCGCGGGGGCGTGCGCATCGAGCCGCTCGACCTCGCGCCGCGCGCCGCGGACGAGAACAGCTATGATCGTCACGCCGCGCGGGACGCGGGCGAGCAGGTCACGCGCGAGCACCGGGCCGCGCTGCGCGGCGCGCGGCGCGCGATCACGCTCACGGTCAACGGCGTCATGCGGCAGCTGCGCGTGGCCGACAACGATCTGCTGCTGAACGTGCTGCGCGACGACCTTGAATTGACCGGCGCGAAATACGGCTGCGGCATTGGGGAGTGCAGCGCCTGCACGGTGCTGATGGACGGCAAGCCCGTCCTCGCCTGCCTCGTGCTGGCCGCCGCGGCTGACGGCGCGGCGATCCGCACCGTGGAAGGGCTGGCCGCGGCGGATGGCGCGCTGGACCCCCTGCAGGAAGCCTTCGTCGAACACGCGGCGCTGCAATGCGGTTTCTGCACGCCGGGCATGTTGATGACGGCCAAAAGCCTGCTGGAGGAGAACCCTCACCCTACAGAGGCGGACGTGCGCGAGCAACTGCGCGGCAACATGTGTCGCTGCACGGGCTACGCCAGCATCGTGCGCGCGGTGCTGGGGGCGGCGGAAAGCGCCGAATTTCGCGAAATTCGGGTGACAGGAGCGGGAGATGCTGCCGGAATTTGAACTCGCTCAACCGGGCGCGCTCTCGGAGGCGCTCGGCTGGTTGGCCGAAGACGGGGCCATGCCGATTGCCGGCGGGACCAACGTCATTGCGGACCTGCGCGCGGAAAAACATCATCCCCGGCTGCTCGTGGACGTCAGCCGGCTGGCTGAGCTGCGCTGTATCCAACAGGTGGGCGACGACATCGTCGTCGGCGGCGGGACGACGATCACGGATTTACTCCATGACCCGCTGATCCGACGGACCGCGCCCGCGCTGGTCGAGGCCGCGCAGGTGTTTGCGAACCCGCTCATCCGCAACCGCGCCACCGTGGGCGGCAACCTCGCGGATGCCTCGCCCGCGGCCGACATGGCGCCGCCGCTGCTGGCCCTCGGCGCGAACGTGGACCTCCTCAGCCAGGCGGGCCACCGCCGCGTGCCGCTGGCCGACTTCTTCACCGGCGTCCGGCAAACGGTCCGCCGCCCCGACGAGCTGATCCACGCGGTTTCGTGGCCGGCGCGCAATGGCGCGGGGAGCGTTTTCGCCAAGGTGGGCCTGCGGAAGGCGGACGCGATTTCCGTGCTGAGCGTGGCGGTGGCGGCGGAGGTGGACGCGAGCGGCCGCTGCGTCTCCGCGGCCATTGCGCTCGGCGCGGTGGCCCCGCGGCCGGTCCGCGCGCTCGCGGCCGAGGCCGCGCTGGTCGGACAGCCGCTCACCCCTGAGACGATCACAGCCGCGGCCCGGCTCACCAGTGAGGCGGTCCGCCCCATCAGCGACATTCGGGGGTCGGCGGAGTACCGCCGCGAGGTGACTGAGGTGGTCGTTCGCCGCCTGCTGGCGCGCGTGGCGGCCTGCTGAGAGGAGGGCAACCGATGCAACCATCCATTATCAGGCCCCGCGTCGTCACACTGCTGGTCAACGGCCGGACGCACACGGCCGCGCTGCCGCCGAACACCACGCTCCTTGACGCGCTGCGCGATCTCGGTTATGTCGACGTGAAGTGCGGCTGCGAAAAGGGAGACTGCGGCGCGTGCGCGGTGTTCCTTGACGACGTGGCCGTGAATAGCTGCATGGTGTTGGCCGGCCAGGCCGACGGCTGCCGCATCACAACAGTGGCGGGGCTGGGCACGGACAAACAGCCGCACCCGCTGCAAGAAGCGTTCGCGGATCACGGCGCGATCCAGTGCGGCTACTGCACGCCGGGGCTCATCATCGCGGCGAAGGCCCTGCTCGACCACAACCCGCACCCGACGGAAGGGGAGATTCGCGAGGCCATTTCGGGCAACCTGTGCCGCTGCACGGGGTACGGACAGATCGTTGAGGCCGTCCAGGCCGCTGCCGGGCAGATGGCGCAGGGAGGTGAGGGATGACCGCGCCGACCAAAGTCGAGCCGAAGCCGCTGCCTCCGCACGACCTGCCGCCGCTGCGCCAGATCGGCAAGCCGCTGCGCCGGGTGGACGCGATGGGCAAGGCCACGGGCGCAACCCGCTACGCGGGCGATTTCGCCATGCCGCTGATGCTGCACGCCAAAGTGTTCCGCAGCAGCGTGCCCTCCGCGCGCATCGTCCGCCTCGACACGAGCCGCGCGCGGGCGCTCCCCGGCGTGGCGTGCGTGCTCACCGCGGCCGACCTGCCCGCCGGCAGCCTCTCGTCCGACCTGCCCGGTCAGACCGGCCAGAAGCAGCGCGCCGGGTCCGAAGTGCCCATCCTTGCGGGCGAGCGCGTGCGCTTCATCGGCGACCCCATCGCGCTCGTCGCCGCGGACACGCTCGCCATCGCGGAACAGGCGCTCAAGCTGATCGAGATCGAGTACGAGCCGCTGCCTGCCGTGTTCGATCCAGAAGAAGCGCTTCAGCCGGGCGCGCCCGTTGTCTCTGAGCCGGACAACGTCGTCGCGCGCTGGAAGATCCGCAAGGGCGACGTGGAGGCGGGCTTCGCGCAAGCCGACCTCATCATTGAGAACACCTACCGCGTGCCCTATCAGGAGCACGCGTACATCGAACCGGAGGCCGGGGTTGCGTGGGTGGACGAGCGCGGGGTGGTGAACATCCGCGTTGGCACGCAGGTGATCGAGCACTTCCGCAGCATCGCGAAGGCGGTCGGCCTGCCGCAGAACCAGATTCGCGTGCAGGGCGCCATGCTCGGCGGGGGCTTCGGCGGCAAGGAAGACATCACGGTCGAAATCTACCTCGCGCTGCTCACGCTCGCCACGCGACGGCCCGTGCGCATGGTCTACACGCGCGAGGAGTCGTTCATCGCGCACTCCAAGCGCCACCCCTACATCATCACCCACCGCACGGGCGTCACCCGCGACGGACGCATCACCGCGGCGCAGATCAACGCTATCTCGGATTCGGGCGCGTACCCCTACTTAAGCCCGTACGTGCTGCTATACACGGTGGGCATGGCGGCCGGGCCGTACAGGGTTGACAACCTCCACGTGGACGGCGTGGCCGTGTCGACGAACAACCCGTTCACCAGCGCGTTTCGGGGGTTCGGCGGGCCGCAAGCGTGCTTTGCCTACGAGCAGCAGATGGACGCGATCGCGGATGCGCTCGGCATGGACCGCTACGAACTGCGGCGGCGCAACTACGTCCGCGCGGGCGACACGACCGGCACAGGGCAGGTCATCGAAAGCGCCGCGTGGCTCGAAGAGACGGCCACGCGCGCGCTGGCGGCGCTCGGCGAGAAGAGCGCGCCGCCGAACGACTCCGTGCGGATCGGCCAGGGCATCGCCTCCTACTTCCAGTCGTACGGCCGCATTACGTGGATGCACGACACGTCGCAGGCGTGGGTGGGGTTGGAGCAGGACGGCACGGTTGTCGTGCGCGCGGGGGTGCCCGACCTGGGCGCAGGGCAGATCAACAGCCTGTGCCAGATCGCCGCGGAGGTGCTCGGCACGCCGCTTGACCGCATCTCGGTGTACGCGACCGATTCGGCCACGACGCCCCTCTCCGGCACGTCCACCGCGACGCGGCAGCTCTACATGTCGGGCAACGCGACGTTGATGGCCGCGCAGGCGGTGCGCAAGGTGCTCGTCGAGCGCGCGGCGCAGTACTTCGAGGAGGAGCCGGACGCGCTGGATCTGGCCGAGGGCAAGGTGTTCGTCAAGGCCAGCCCGGAGCAGGCGCTGGAGTTGAGCCAGCTCGCAAAGGTGTGCGCCAGCGAAGGGCTGCCCCTCGCCAACCTCGCCATGTTCAAAGCGCCCTTCACCGGGCCGATTGACCCGGAGACCGGGCAGGGGCAGGTGTGGCCCGACTTCACCTTCGGCGCATACGGCGTCGAGGTCGCAGTCGACACAGAGACGGGCGAGATCACGCTGCTGAAGGCGGTGACGTGTCACGACGTGGGCCGGGCAATCAACCGCGCGGCGGCGGTCGGGCAGCTTGCGGGCGGCGGCATGCAGGGGCTGGGCTATGCGCTGATGGAGGACTTTGCCGTGGAGAACGGCAAGGTCAAAACCCCCTCGCTGGCCGAGTACCTGATCCCCACGGCGGTCGACTTCCCGACGACGAACGTGATCCTGCTGGAATCCGGGACGGGCGTGGGGCCGTTCGGCGCGAAGGGCATCGGCGAGCCGTCGCTGACCCCGGCCGCGCCAGCGGTCGCCAGCGCGGTGTCGGACGCGCTCGGCGTTCAGATCAGGGAACTGCCGCTCACGCCGGAGCGCGTGCTGCGGGCCATCAAAGCCCGCGCCGGAGAGTAACCGAATGGGACACAGATTGAACTGATGAAACTGATCCGCCTGATCCTGATTAAAAATCATGCGAATCCGTTAAATCAGTTCAATCCATGTCCCATTCAAACTTCGTTGTTCAGAATCCCCGCAGGGTCCCAGCGCCGCTTAAGTTCCGCCAGCACGCGCCGCGTTTCTGGTGCGCCGCGCAGGCCCCGCGGCGGATAGACGCCGCGGCCCAGGGCCAGCGCATACCCGCCCGCCTCCTCCGCAGCCGCGCGCAGGCCGTCCTCCCATGCGGGGCGCTCCCCGGTTGGGGAGGGCGCGCTGAAGTAGGCCAGCGCGTTTGCCAGGTCGATCATCCCGCCCGCCGGTGCGGCAGCCGCAGCAACCTCCAGCAACGCAGGCAGTTTGACCGGCGGCACACCCGCGCGCATCACCACTTGCCCGTTCGCCGCTTCCCCGCGCACCGCGGCTGACCAGAGGTCGAGCGCGTCCCCATCGACGCGCTCGGCCGCGGGCAGCCGCGCTTGCGCGAGGCCGCGGCGGCTGCGCGCTTCGGCTATGGCAACGTCCTCCGCGGTACCCGCATATTCGCAGACCACGCGGAAGGGCGCGGCGTCAACGCCCGCGCGCGTGTCAAGCAGCAGCGCCGCGAGCGGCTCGGCTTCCTGCCGGAAGATGCGCGCGGCTGCCAGCGCGGTGCGGAGGTTTTCGCAGGGAACGCACCAGGTGCGGGCTTCCTGTGGCAGCGGCGACACGCGCAGCGACACCGCAGTCAGCGCGCCGAGCGCGCCGTATGAGCCGATGAAGAGCTTGCTCAGGCTGTAGCCTGCGACGTCCTTCACCAGTGGCCGGCCCAGTCGCAGCAGCCGGCCGTCGGGCAGCGCGACCTCCGCGGCCAGCAACGCTTCGCGGATGCCGCCAACCAGCCCGCGCCACGGCGCGTTGAACGCCCCCGCAATCGTCCCGCCCACCGTTGCGCCGGGCCAGGGCGCGGCCAGCGGGAAGAGGAACCCGTCGGCCCGCGCCGCCGCCGCAACCCCGGCCACGGTTGCCCCCGCGTCGACGGTTATGTAGAGGTCGTCGTACGCCCGCTCGCGGATGGCGGCCAGCCCGGCGGTCGAAATGCGGGCCAACGCCGCGCTGGCCGGCGGCGCGCACTTGCTCCCGCTGCCGCCAATCCACGCGGGCTGCCGCGCCGCCTGTAACCCGGCCAGCATCTCCCGCAGCTCGGCCACGGAGGCGGGGCGCAAGGCGGGGGCAAGCTCGCGCGGCGCAACGGGTGGCGCTGACGGGATGGGCGCAGGCTCCGGGAAGATTTTGCCCGGATTCATGCGGTCCGCCGGGTCAAAGACCGCCTTCACGTCGCGCATCGCGGCCAACTCGTCCGGGCCGTACATCTCCGCCATGTGCCGCCGCTTCTCCAGCCCCACGCCGTGCTCGCCCGTAAAGCTGCCGCCGAGGGCGATGACGTAGCGGACGATGTCGTTCTGGAGCGCATGGACGCGTTCGAGCGCGCCCGCCGCGTGGAGGTCGCAAAAAATTTCGGGATGGATGTTGCCGTCGCCCGCGTGCGCCACGTAGCCGACCTGGAAGCCCGCCGCCGCGCCCATCTCCGAGATGTCGCGAAAGGCCGCAGGCAGGTGGGAGCGCGGCACGACCACATCCATCGACACATCGTCGGGCGCGATCCAGGCGGTTGCGGCAAACGCGCTCTTGCGCGCGTACCAGATCGCCTCGCGCTCGGCCTCGCTCGCGGCCAGCCGCACGTCCAGCGGCGCGAACGCGCGGACGGCCTCCTCCATCTGCGCCAGCTTGCCGGGCAGGCTCTCCCCGTAGCCCTCGACCTCTGCGATGAGCAGCGCGCCCGCGCCCGGCGCCAGGGTCATCGCGCCCGACCGCATGACGCACTCGCAGAGCAACCGGTCGAGCATCTCCAACGCGGCCGGCCGCAGCCCGCGGCGGATGATCGCGGTGACGGCCTGCGCCGCGGCTTCCGGCGACGCGAACGAGGCCATGAGCGTGCCCGCAGCCTCCGCGCGTCGAACCAGTCGCAGCCGCGCGGCCGTCACCAGCGCCAGCGTGCCCTCACTGCCGACCAGCACATCGAGGAAGTTCGGCTCGGGGATGTCTGCCGCCGCGCCGCCGAAGGTGACGCGCTCGCCACCGGGGAGCACCGCGTCCAGCCCCAACACGTAGTGCGCGGTGACGCCGTATTTGCAGCAGCGCGGCCCGCCCGCGTTCTCCGCGAGGTTGCCGCCGATGGAAGAGGCGCGGTCGCTGGCCGGGTCGGGCGGATACAACAGGCCGCACTCGCGGACCGCGCGGTCGAGGTGCGAGGTGATAATACCCGGCTCGGTCAGCACCTGGCCGCCCTCCGCGTCGAGGTCGAGGATGCGGCGCATATTGCGGAAGGCGAGGATCAGCCCGCCGCGGTGCGCGATGGCGCCGCCGGTTTGCCCGGTGCCCGCGCCCCAGCCGACCACCGGCAGTCCTTGCCCCGCGGTCCAGCGCACGAGCGCGGCGGTTTGTTCCGCGCTTTGCGGCAAGACAACCGCGTCCGGCCGGCCCCGTTCGACGCTGGCGTCGCGGCCGTAGGCAAGGAGCGCGACCGTGTCCGCGTGGACCGCGTCCGCGCCGGCGATGGCGACCAGTTCCGCGACCTGTTTCTCACCCAGCGCCATTCGCCGCCTCCCGCCCGTTCGCAGCCGCCGGGCCATCGTATGCCGCGTCGAGCAGCTCCGCAAGGTGCATGACCTGAACGCCGACCCCGGCTTTGCGCAGCCCGGCCTGCAACTGGAAGTGGCAGCCGGAGTTCGTCGTCACAACCACCTGCGCGCCCGTCTTAACGATGTTGGCGACCTTCTCGTCGAGCAACTGGCCCGCGATGTCCGCGTGCGCGATGTTGTACACGCCCGCGCTCCCGCAACAGCGGTCCGCGCCCTCCAACTCGACATACTCCACGCCGGGGATGGCGCGAATCAGCCGCCGCGGCGCGTCGACCACGCGCTGCGCGTTGCGCAGGTGGCACGAGTCGGCATATGTGACGCGCAGGCGTTCGGCCTGTGGCCGCGGGACAAAGCGCGCCGCGCCGCCGCAGATGTCGAGGTACTCGCTCAGATCAAACACCTGTCGCGCAAAGGCCGCGGCTGCGTCCGCATACTCGGCGTCGTCGGCGAGCAACTCGCCGTAGGTCTTGAGGTGCGCGCCGCAGCCGCCCGCGTTGACCACGATGGCCTCCGCGCCCGTTTCGGCAAACGCCCGCACGTTGCGCCGCGCCAGGTCGCGCGCGGCCTCGCGCTCGTCAAGGTGCGCGTGCAGCGCGCCGCAACACGTCTGCCCACGGGGGATGATCACCTCGCACCCCGCTTTTTCGAGCGCGCTGATCGTGGCGCGATTGACCCCGCTCAAAAAGGCGTCCTGCACGCAGCCCCGGAAGAACGCGACGCGCGGTCGATCTGCAATGGCTGGCGCGCGCGGCGGTCGCCCCCATGCCAGCTCAATCGGCGGCAGCAGTTGCTCCATCGTCGCCAGTTGACCCGGCAGCAGCCGCAGCCGATGCGCCAGCCACTGCGCGCCGCTCTTCTGGTACAGCCAGAGGGCGACCGCCGCGGCCCGCAGCGGCGCGCGCGCAGGGATGATCCGCCGGACGACCACGCCGCGCAGCATCCGCTCTCCGCGCGAGGGCGGTCGCGCGTGCGCAAGCTGCTCGCGCGCCAGCTCCAGGAGCGCGCCGAATTGCACGCCGGAGGGACAGGCGACTTCGCACGCGCGACAGGCGAGGCAGCGGTCGAGGTGCAGCTTGAGGCCGGGGTCCGTTGCGGAGAGCGCGCCTTCGGCCAGCGCCTGCGCCAGCAGGATGCGGCCGCGCGGCGCGTCCATCTCCGTGCCGAAGATGCCGTACGTGGGGCACGCGGGCAGGCACATGCCGCAGTGGACGCAGCGCCGCGCGAGGGTGAGCAGGGCGTCGTGGTCGCTCATGCGGATGACGGCTACAGGCCGAGGTAGTGTTTGCGCACGTGGTCGCTGCCGGCCAGTTCCTGCGCCGCGCCGGCCAGCGCAAGGTGGCCGTTTTCGAGCACGTAGCCGCGGTTCGCCAGCTCCAGCGCGTAACTCGTGTTCTGCTCCACCAGCAGCACGGTCATCCCGCGGCGGCTCAACACGGCCAGCTTCTCGTAAATCTCATCCACCAGCTTGGGCGCAACCCCCAGCGACGGCTCGTCGAGCATCAACAGCCGCGGCCGGGACACCAGCCCGCGCGCAATCGCCAGCATCTGCCGCTCGCCGCCGCTCAGCGTCCGCGCGTACTGGGCCGACCGCTTCGCCAGGATGGGGAACAACTCGTACATCTCGTCCAGCACGCCCTCGCGGATGTTCTCGCGACAGCTAAACGCGCCCATGCGGAGGTTATCCATTACGGACATGTTAGGGAAGACGCGTCCGCCCTCCGGCACCAGCGCGACGCGCTGCCGCACCATCCTGTCGGGTGTCATGCCCGTCATGTCCGCGCCGTCGAACAGCACGTTACCGCTTTGAGGCCGCACCAGGCCCGCGATCGCCTTGAGCAGCGTGCTCTTGCCCGCGCCGTTCGGCCCGATGACCGCGACCGTCTCGTGCTCGCCCACGTTGAGCGAGACGGACCGCAGCGCGGGGACTTTGCCGTAGCTGACGCTGAGGTCGCGCACTTCGATCATGCGAGCACCCCCCCTCGCTTGCCCAGATACGCGGCGATCACCGCCGGGTTCTTGCTGATTTGTTCGGGCGTGCCCGTGGCGATCATCTGCCCCGACTCCAGTACGAAGAGCCGCTGGCACACGCCCATGACCATCTGCATGACGTGCTCCACGATCACCAGCGTGATCTTCTGCGCCTGGTTGAGCTGGCGTAGCAGTTGCATGAAGCTGACCAGCTCCCCGGCGGTCAGGCCCGCGCCTGCCTCGTCCAGCAACAGCAGCTCCGGCTCGGTCGCCAGCGCGCGCGCCAGCTCGACGCGGCGCAGTTGCGCCAGACCCAGATCGGCGCACAGCTTTTTGGCCGAGTCGCTCAGCCCGCACTGCTCGACCACCTCGGCCACTTTGCCCCTGACAGTGGCCTCGCCGTGCCGGTTGTACGCGCCGACGCGCACCGCGTCCTCCACGGTCATGTGCGCGAAGGCGCGCGTGACCTGGAAGGTGCGCGACATGCCGAGCTTGCAAATCTTGTGCGGCTGCACCGCAGTGATGTTCACGCCCTTGAAGGTCACGGTCCCGCTCGCGGGCTTGACAATGCCCGTGATCGCGTTGAACAGCGTGGTTTTGCCCGCGCCGTTCGGCCCGATGAGGCCCACGACCTCGCCCCGGTTGACCTCCATCGTCGCGGCGTTCACCGCGATGAGGTCGCTGAACTTAACCGTCAGGTCATTTACCTTGAGCAATGGTGGTTCCACGTGGCCTCACTCCCAGGAACGTCTTGAGCCGCTCGAACTCGCGCTGCGCCAGCGGGGCCAGCCCGCGCGGCTGGAACAGCGCCACGAGGATCAGGATGATCGCGTACATCACCAGGTACAGCCCGGCCATCTCGCCGCCGAGCCGCGCGCGCAGCAACTCGCGGATGCTGACAAGCGCCAACGCCGCGGTCGCCGGCCCCCACGTGATGCCCAGCCCGCCCACAATGCCGAGGATCGCCACTTCCAGGCTCATCTCCGCGGAGAAGAAGCTGGGGTGCACGTAGCCGTAGATGCACGCGTAGACGCCGCCCACCATGCCCGCGATAAACGCGTAGGTCATCAGCGCCTTGATCTTCGATGCGCGCACGTTCACGCCGAGCACCTCGGCCGCGTCCTCGTCTTCGCCGAGCGCAAACAGCGAGAAGCCGAGCTTTGTCCGGCGGATGCGCTCCACGAGAATCAGCGAGGCGACCAGCATCACGAGGGCGAGGCTGGCAAGGACGCCGCGGACGGCCCGCGGCGAGAGGTCGAGGTAGCGCTCGGCAAGCACCGTCGCCGGGGCGCCGGTCGGGGATCCGCGGGGGGCCATGGCCGGCCTCCTTCGTGGAGA
>CAZPTI010000045.1:15071-23518 GCA_964588925.1 uncultured Anaerolineales bacterium
GTGGTGCGCGGCGACCAGCATCACGAGCTGGATGTAGAAATTGGGCGCGTAGCTGCTGAAGCGCATACGGTAGAGCGGCGAGCCGCTCCCGGCCAGGTAGCGCTCCGTCGGGCCGCCGATGGCCGGCCACATCAGGAACGTGACGCGCAGCACCTCGACGAGCGCGGAGGAGGAGAGGGAATACCACAGGTCGCGAATCTTGAAGCCGAAGAAGGGGAACCCGACCAGCGCGCTGAACCCCGCCGCGACCGCGCCCGAGACGAACATGCCGATCCACGGCGTAATGTTCCACCGGTTCAGCAGGGTCGCGGTGACAAACGCGCCCAGGCCCACATACGCGCCCGCGGCCAGGTCAAACTGCCCGCCGATGCCGCCGATGATGTTCCATGCGGTTGCGAGCACCGCGTAGAGCACCACGGTCGTCGCCAGCACCATGTAGTACTGGCTGTTGCGCAGCGCCAGCGGCACCAGCGCGACCGCGATCAGCGCGATCAGCAGGGCGAGGTTGCGGCCCCGGAAGAGGGCTTTGAGGGTGCTTACGTTCATTAGCGCCTCCCGAACAGCCCCTTCGGGCGCAACCACAGCACGAGGATGAAGATGGCGTAAATCGCCAGCAGGCGGCTGCGGGGATCGAGGAAGGACATGGTCAGCGACTCGACGACGCCGACGATGATGCCCGACGCCAGCAGCCCCGGCAGCGACCCCAGCCCGGCCAGCGCCAACACGCACCAGCTCAGCAGGCCGAACCGCATGCCGCCCGTAGGGTCCGTCTGCTGGAAGGTCATCAGCAACCCGCCGGCAATGGCGGTCATGGCCGCGCCGATGCCGAAGGTGAGCGCGTAGGTGCGCTTGTAGTTGACGCCCATCAGCGAGGCGGCGTCGATGTCGTCCGACGCCGCGCGCATCGCTGCGCCGGCCCACGTCTTGTTGAGGAACCACGCCATGCCGCCGATAATGACGAGGCACACGGCCGCGGAGATGAGGCGGGAAGTCAGGATGGTGAACGGCCCGAGGTGGATGCTGCCCTGGATGATGGAGAACTGGAGCGCGCGCGGCTGCCCCTTCCAGATAATCAGCGCGGTCGAGCGCATTAAAATCTGAAGCCCCACCGTCACCGCGAACTGCACCACCCAGAACTGACGCAACGTGCGGTGGATCAGCAGTTGGTACACCAGCACCCCGAACGCGAACATGATGGGGATGGTCAGGACGGGCGTCCAGACTGCGTCCCACAGCAGCATTGTGCCGAGGGTGTAGGTCAGATACATCGAGAACATGACGAAATCGCCGTGCGCGAAATTCACCACGTTCATGACGCCGAAGATGATGGACAGCCCGAGCGCGATCAGGGCGTAGATCACACCCATCATCGAACCCGTGATGACGCCTTGCGCAGCGGTCTCGAACATGCGTCACCTCCGGTGACGTTGGCGACTCCGAGATGTGAGCAACTCGGTGCGCACCGAAAACGCTTGAGCCACAGAGGACGCAGAGGGCCCAGAGGATTCTCTGAGGCCTCTGCGTCCTCTGTGGCTGGTCGTTCTCATCGTGCGAATAGTTTACGCGGCCGAAGACTCAGTTCAGGTCGATGTTTACTTCTTGAAGTGCGGGTTCGGCCAGATCGGCTTTGCCTCGGCTTCGGACTCCGGATAGACGACCTTCGGCTGACCGCCCTGCACCTGGAGGACGACCACGCCCGGATGCTCGTTGTCGCCGACCGCGTTAAACTTGATGCCCTCGCTCGGGTACACCTCGACGGCGGGGCCGGACTTGAGGTCCAGCGCGAGGAACGCCTTGCGCAGGTTATCGGGGTTGAGCGGGTCATCGGGGAAGTTCTTGCCCGAATACTCCAACGCCTCGGCCAGGATCCACGCGCCGTAGTAGTTCATGCCCGCGCCTTCGGTCGGGATGTAGCCCTTGATCGCCTTGTAGTCCTCGACGAACTTCTTGTTCTGCGGTGTGTTCTTCGCCGGGTTGTACGAGTAGGTCATTGAGATGCCCTCGGCCGCGTCGCCCAGCGCCTTGATTGACTCAGGATCGACGTAGCCGCACGCGCCCGCGCCCGCGATGAACTTGGGCCAGAAACCGGTCTCCTTGAACGCCTTGCCGAACACGATCGCGTCGTTGAAGTAGGGCGTGTGGATCACCACGTCGGGATTGGTGTTCTTCAACTGCTGCACGATCTGGGTGGCGTCGGTGATGTCGTAGGGGTATTCGAGCGCGGTCACGACGGGCATCTGGTTCTTGAGGGCCGCTTCCGTCGCGCCGAGCGTGTTCGCGCGGCCGTTGGCCGAGTCTTCGTTCAGCACCGCGATGTTCTTGACCGCGTCGCCGTTGGCCTTGGAGACCTCGGTGACGAACTGGTAGGCCATTGCGCCGTGGTTGGTGGCGGTGGGGCCGGGGCGGAAGAGGTACTGCCGGCCCATCAGGGTGACTTGCGGCACGAGCGCATCCGCGATGAGGATGACCTTCTCGCGATCGGTGACTTCAGAGGCGGCCATCACGAAGCGGCTGATGTACTCGCCCAGGATCGCGACCGGCCGGTTCTTGCTGATCATGCTCTCGGTGGCGAGCTTGGCCGAATCCGGCGTGCCGCCAGCGTCCTCGGAGACCAGCTTGAGCTTCGCGCCGTTCAGCGACTTGATGCCGCCCGCCTCGTTGATGTGCTTGATCGCCAGCTCCGCGCCCAGCTTGCCGTCCTGGCCGAACACGGCGAAGCCGCCGGTCAGCGGCTGGACCGAGCCGACGACGATCTCGGTGGGGATCTTGGGGGCTGCCTTCTCGGCTGCGGGCGCAGCCGGGGCGGTTGTTGCCTGCGCGGGGGCCGCCGCTGGAGGCGGGGCCGCGCAAGCGGTCAGAGCAACAAGCAGGGCCGCGACGAAGAGAGTTCGGAATACCTTGTTCATCTTTCCTCCTGTGATGTGAAGCTAGGGGAATCAATCTTGAGAACAGGCAGAACCGATGGTGGACGCCACCTCCTTGGGTGAACGCTCGGGCAAGCGGGCCGGTGACGCCGGGGCCTAAACGGTCGCGGGCGTCGGGAAGGTGCAGCCGGCGTGGGTCAGGACGCTGACGCGGCACGCGCGGCGGGCAGGGTCTCGCTCTGCGGCGGACCGCGCCCGGGCGAGCGCGGCGTCGAGCGCCTCGGCGAGTGTGGGAAAGTGGCCGATTCGCCCGCCGATGAACGCATCTGCGGGCAGCCCCGGCGACGCGATCAGCAGGCGCATATGACCCAACATCCGGGCAACGGGCAGGGCCAGCGCGGCGGCGTTCGCATCCGCCAGCGCGCCCGAATCCAGCCCGGACCTGAGCTCCTCGGGAGCCATTTGAATAAAACGCAGGAAATCGGGGTGGGGGCCGACGCCTTCGTAACACGGGGCATTGAGAATCACGGTTCCGCCCCTCCTGACGACCAGTTCGCCCGAAACGATCCCTTTCGATGCCTGCCAGAAATCAATCTCCGCGGGATAGGCGTTTGAAATGACGATGTCGGCCCGCTCCCGGAATGGGACCGCATACACCGCCCGCGCGGCCTGCGCTGCCGCGCGCTGCGCGGCGACAAAATGACCGGCGTAAACCCCCACCACCTCGCCCGACGGCGTCAGCACCAGGTTGATGCTGAAATCGAAGCCGATCCGCTCGACGACCGCTTCCATGTTCCGGCGGACCGGCGTCGCGTCCTGGCCGAGCGCGTTCCCCTCGCAATCGGCGGCAAGCCGGTGGTTCGCCATGACGGTGCGCTCGCTGCACAGGCCGGGCAGGATCAGCTTGCACCCGCCCGACCAACCGGCTTCGGAGTGGGGAACCACGCTGCCGATGCCGATGATGAAGTCCGCTTCGAGCACCGCGTGATGGACTTCCACCGGCGCGCCGTTCAAGAACTGTCCTGTGGGGACGAAATGCTCGGACGCCTGCGCCGGATCGTTAAACACCCGGAACTGCCCGGCGGCCGTCGTTCCGAGCTTGCGCTCCAACTCGGCCGGGGTCATGCGGCGGTGCGTGCCCAGGGCCACTGCCAGCGCAATATCGGCAGAGCGGCATCCGGCGGCCCTCAGTTGCGCCAGCAGCAGCGGCAGCGTCGACGCGACCGGCGTCATGCGCGTGTTGTCGTCCGTGACGATGAGTATCTTCTGGCCCGCGTGGACCAGCTCAGCCAGTGGCGAGCGCCCGATCGGGTGAGCAAGCGCCGCGAGGAGCAAATGGGCCGTGGAATCTGGAACCCGGACCGGCCGGGGCGACAACACTTCACCCTGATGTTCATCCGGGATGTCCAGCTGGGTTGCCTCGCGCTGACCCGGCAACACGACCATCTTACCGTCCGACTTGATTGTTCCGCTCTGCGGAATTGCGTTCCACGACTGACTCAAGTATACTGGCATCGTCTCCTGCTTGTCAAGTGCCTAAATGGGTCAAAAGGAGGATTGATGACGTCGCCCGACGCCTCCGGCCGGTGCGCGAGCCGAATTGCCGACGTGTTGGACTGCTTCAGCGTGGAAGAGCCCGTGCATAACCTGACCGAGATCAGCGAACGCGTCGGGCTGGCGAAGAGCACGACGCACCGCCTGATCAACACCCTGTTGCGCGAGGGGTTCCTGATGCGCGACGCGCACGGCCGCGGCTATCAGCTCGGATACCAGATGCTACGGTGGGGCATGGTGGCCCAGGCCGGGCTGGACCTCCGCACCGAGGCGCTGCCGATCCTGCGCGGCCTCAGCCGCTCGCTCGATGAAACGGCCATCCTCACCGTGCGCAACGGCATGGCCGGGCTGTGCGTGGAGATGGTTGAGTCGAACCAGCCCGTCCGCCTCACCATGCAGGTCGGTCGGCTGCTCCGGCTGTACGCGGGCGCATCCTCCAAGGTGCTGCTCGCCTTCCTCTCCGAAGCGGAGATCGAGCAGATCATCGGCAACCTTGACCTGGTCCCGCTCGGGCCAAATTCCATCACGTCGAAGGAGCGGCTGGCCGCAGAGCTGGCCGCCATCCGCAAGCGCGGCTACGCTACCTCCTTTGAGGAGACCGACCGCGGCGCAATGGGGATCGCCTGCCCCGTCTACGACCATCACGGCCAGCCCATCGCGGGCATCGGCATTGCGGCTCCGCTCTCGCGTATCCCGCCCGAACGCGTGCCCGAAGTGGCCGGGCTGGTGCTGGATGCCAGCCGACAGCTTTCCGCCCGGCTCGGTGCGCCCCCGGCGCGCGCGAAGGCTTGATTAGGCCGACGAATTGCGTAAAGAGGCGCATCCGGCATCTTGACGCGCGCCTGCGAACGTTATATCATTGAGCCGAATCTTGTTCCGTTAAACGGAACCGCTCCCCACTCTTCTGATCCTGCGCCGTATGTCGAAACCGAATGACGCCACCGCAATCGGCGCAGGCGGCAGCCGTCTACAGGAGGACAGAGACATGGCATCTCTCAAAGGCAAGGACATCCTCGACGGCGCGCAGTTCACGCGCGACGAGATTGACGCAATCATGGCCCTGGCCGACGAGTTCTGCGGGCAACTCAAGGAGCGGCGGGGGCTGGACTTGCTGAAGGGCGCAGTGTTAGCTGCGCTCTTTTTTGAACCCAGCACCCGCACCCGCCTCTCCTTTGAGACGGCCATGCACCGCCTCGGCGGCTCGGTCGTCGGCTTCTCCTCCGCGGAATCTACCTCCGTTGCCAAGGGCGAGACCCTCTCCGACACCATCCGCACGGTCGACCAGTACGTCGACGCGGTTGCCATGCGCCACCCGAAGATCGGCTCCGCGCGGGAAGCGGCGGACGTAGCCGAGCACCCGGTGCTGAACGGCGGCGACGGCGCGGGGCAACACCCCACCCAGGCGCTGCTCGACCTGTACACCATCCGCCAGGAGCTCGGCAGCGTGGAGGGCAAAACCATCGCGCTCGTCGGCGACCTGAAAAATGGCCGCACGGTCCACGCGGGCGTGGAGATCTACAAGCATTTCGACTGCAAGCTGATCTGCGTCGCGCCCGAGGCGCTGCGCATGCCGGCCGAGGTGGTCGAGCGGCTGCGCGGGCGCGGGTTCGCGATTGAAGAGACCGACAGCCTGGAGGCCGCGCTGCGGAAGGCCGACGCGCTCTACATGACCCGCATCCAGAAGGAACGCTTCAGCGATCCGGCCGAGTACGAGCGGCTCAAGGACGCGTACGTGCTCAACCGCGCGATGGTCGAGCGGCTGCGGCCAGACGTCACCGTGCTGCACCCGCTGCCGCGCGTCAACGAAATCGCGACCGATGTGGACGCCCTGCCCAACGCCGCCTATTTCCGCCAGGCGCAAAACGGCGTCTACGTGCGCATGGCCCTGCTGGCAATGGTGCTGGGCGCGGCGTAAACTCCGTCCGAAGGAGGCTTCGATGACGAGCTACGATCTCCTGCTGACAAACGGCACGGTCATCGCGGATGGCGCGATGCGCAAAGCTGACGTGGGCGTGCGCGGGGATAAGGTCGCAGAGGTGGGGCCGCATCTGCCGCGCGAGGGCGCGGGCCGCGTCATTGACGTGGCGGGGCGTTATGTCATGCCCGGCGTCATCGACGTTCACGTCCACCCGGTCTACCTCGACGACGTGGAGGCGTCCGCGCGGTGCGCGGCCTACGGCGGCACGACGACCGTCCTTCACTTCGCCTATGCGCGCACGGGCGAGTCGCTCGAAGAGCAGGTGACGCTGATGCTGGAGGACGCGGCGCGGCGCTCGCCGCTCGATTTCGGCCTGCACGGCGGCATGTTCGAGGCGCCGAAACAAGTGCCCGAAATCCCGCGCGTAATGGAACTTGGCGTCCGCACGTTCAAGTTCTTCCTCACCTACCTCAAGCAGGGCTGGTACACCGACGACTACCAGTTGATCAAAGCGATGAACATGCTGGCCGAGCGCGGGGGCATGGCGATGGTGCACGCGGAGAACGGCGGCGCCATTGACTACCTCGAAGACAAATACCTCAAGGGGCCGAACGCCTCCGCGGCGTACTTCAACGCGTCGCGCCCCCCCGCGCTGGAGGAGGAGGCCGTCTTCCGCGCCATCTGCCTCGCGGAAGTGACAGGCTGCCCGCTGTACATCCCGCACGTGACCGCGGGCCGCGTGCTGCGTCCCATCCGGCAGGCGCAGGCCGAGGGACGGACGGTCTACGCGGAGACGTGCCCGCAGTACCTTGCGCTCACCGAGGAGGTTCTCCAGACGCGCGGCGCGTTCGCCAAGATCGGGCCGCCCATCCGCACCGCGGCGGACAACGCGCAGTTGTGGCGCGGCCTGGCTGATGGGACGCTTTCCGTCGTCGCGTCGGACCATGCGCCCAAGAAGAAAGACCCGGCGGGGGACTTCCTCGCGCAGGGCTTCGGCTCGCCGCAGATCGAGACGCTGCTGCCAATTACGTGGGACGAGGGCGTCAATCGCGGCCACCTCAGCCCGGTCCGGCTGGCGCAAGTGTTGAGCGAGAACCCGGCGCGCATCTTCGGGCTGTATCCCAAAAAGGGCGCGCTGCTGCCGGGGAGCGATGCGGACATCACCGTGTTCGACCCGAACCGCAGCATGACGCTGACCGACGCAGGGCAGCATACGAACGTGGGTTACACTCTGTACGCGGGCCGCGAAGTGCTGGGGTGGCCGGAGATGTCGTTCCAGCGCGGGCAGCCGGTGCTGTGGGAGGGGCAGGTGGTGGCTGCGCCGGGGTGCGGACAGTTCTTGCGGACGATGGAGTCGCCGGCGCGGCCGGTATAGGAGGACGAAGTTGACCCTCAAACTGCTTACAGGCAATGAAGCCCTTGCGCTCGGGGCGCTGCGCGCGGGCGTGAAAGTGGCAACCGGCTATCCCGGCACCCCATCCACCGGCTGCATCGAGTCGCTGCTGCTGCTCCAGCCCCCCGGCGTCCACGTCGAGTGGAGCGCGAACGAGAAGGTGGCGTTCGAGATCGCGGCGGGCGCGGCATGGGCGGGACAGCGCGCGCTCTGTACCATGAAGATGTCGGGCGTCAACGTCGCGTACGACTCCATCACCTCCATCGCGTATTCGGGCGTGGTCGGCGGCCTGGTCATTTACGTGGCCGACGATCCGGGCGTGAGCGCGGGGATGTGCGAGCAGGACTCGCGCGGGTTTGCCGTCATGGCGGATATACCCTTGCTCGATGCAGCGTCGGTGGAGGACGCGTACCGGCTTGTTCAGGCCGGGTTCGAGATTTCCGAGCGCGTCGGGACGCCCGTCTTTGTCCGCCTCGTTACGTCAATTTCTTCCTCGTTTGCGGCTGTAGACGTGGACGAGGAGTATTTGCCCGCGCAGGACCGACCCGCGCAACTGATTCGCGACATCGACCGCTTCACGAAGGCCGGTTCGCTCATCTGCATGGCGCAGCACCGCGACGTAATCAAGCGGCTCGGCCTGGCGGGCGTCGCCGCGCGCGAGATGGGGCTGAACAAGCTGGCGCTGTCTGCGGAGCCGGGCGGCGTCGGCATCGTGGCG
>CAZPTI010000046.1:0-23240 GCA_964588925.1 uncultured Anaerolineales bacterium
AAAGCCGACGGCTACGGCTCATTACGCCGCCTCCTGTCCAAACGCGCAATGCGCAAGGCCCAATGCCCCGCCATCAAAACGAGGGAACTTAAGCATAAGTTCCCTCGCTGTTTGCGTCAACTGGAGGCGTCTCGCTACTTCCAGCGCGTCAGGATCGTCTCCCGCTGGAACAACTTCACGCCCAGGTACACGAGCACCACATCGGCCAGGAGCACGATCAGCGCGCTGACCAGGAACGTGACCGAATTCAGTTGGATGATCCCCGCCAGCGGCCCGATGAAGAGGACCATCAGCGGAATGATGATCAGGCTGCCAAGCTGCTCGGCCGCGCGCGGATCAGACGTGCGGCTGCTGACAATGATGCCGACATTGACGGCCATGATCGTGAGCAGCGGCGCCAGCACCAGCATCGCGATCAACCACATCGGGTTCACAAAGATGTTGAACACTCTGTCGCTCGAAGCGAGGAAGCGCGCGCCGATCAGGAAGAGCGCGTAGCTGATCCATGCGGTCAGAATGCCGGGCAGCGCGGCAGCAAGCCCCTTGCCCAGCAGCAGCTTCGTCGTGCTGATCGGCGTCGCCAGCAGCGGCTCCAGGGACCGCGTGATCTTCTCGCCCACGATGCTGTACGCCGCAATCGTGACTGGCACCATCAGCGGCATCATGAGGAAGAGCACGAGGAACTGCGACGCCAGCGTCGACTGAATCGCCTCCACCGGATCCAGCCCGGCGAAGATCGGATTCTGGAGCATCGCGCTCATCTCTTCCATGTCGCTCGCGCTCACACCCACACGCCCCATCACGCCCATCATCACCAATGGGATCAGCGTCATCAGGATCGGGATGAACACGACCACCGAAAGCACGAGCTTGTTCTTTCGGACTTCCATCCATTCCTTGCGGATAATCGTCGTGATTGCGTTCATTTTGCGCCGCCTTCCGCGCCCGAAGGATCGTGATCCGCGTGTATGAGGCTGAGGTAGACGTCTTCCAGCGAGTGCTTCATCTCGGTAACAGACTGCACAGCCGCGCCCTGCTCGACCAGGCTGCGCACAATCGCCGGGTTGCGCGACGCGGGATCATCCAGGCTAATCAACAGCCGCGGCCCGCCGCCGTTTTCAGCGGCAACGCAATCGACGTGCTTGACGCCATCCAGTGACCGCACCGTCCCCGCGTACTGCTCCGCCACGCTCCCCTGCGTCAACTGCACGACCGTCTGCCGTCCGAACAACTGCCGCCGCAGCGCGTCCGGCGTATCCAGCGCGATCAGCCGCTGCTTGAACACGCCGATGCGGTCGCACAGCCGCTCCGCCTCGTCAAGGTTGTGCGTGCAAAGGAAAATGGTGCGCCCCTGCCCGCGCAGTGTCTCGATGAAGTCGCGCACGGTTTTCGCCGACTCCGGATCCAGCGCCGACGTGGGTTCATCGAGGAACACAATGGGCGGCTCGTGGAGCAGCGCGCGCGCAATCGCCAGCTTCTGCTTCATGCCCTTCGAGAAGGTGCCCGCCTCCGTGTTGCGCCGATCCCACAGGTCCAGCAGGCGCAGATACTTCTCGGCCTGCCCCTTCGGGTCCTTGCAGCCGTACAGCTCCGCAAAGAGCTGTAAGTTATAAAACGCGCTCAGGCGCTCATATAGCCCCGGCGATTCGGTCAGGATGCCGACATTGGCGCGGATCTGCTCGTCCGCCTTGCCGACTTCCAGCCCGTTGACCCATGCCTTGCCGCCCGTGGGCGCAATCAGCGTGGTCAGCAGGCGGACGCTGGTCGTCTTGCCCGCGCCGTTCGGGCCGAGGAAGCCGAACACCTCGCCCTCGCGCACCTGCAAGTCCAACCCGTCGACTGCGCGAATCTCGCGGCCCGCGCTGGAAAAATGCTTGCTGAGTCCCTCAGTTCGAATCATCGAACCCCTCGCTTACCCGGTTCCGTTTCGCAGGAGGCGCTCCAGGCTCCCGAAGTCCACGCGGGACGTCAGGTCTTGGCTCAGGGGAGTGACCGACACCACGCGGTCCCGAGCGAACGCGTAGATGTCCGAGTCAGGCTCCAGCCGCTCCCAATCAACAAACACCCGATAATCCAGTTCGGTCAGCGGCCCGGTGACGAAGCGCTGCGCGGGCGGCAGCGTCTCGTAGTAGGGCTGCTTCGACTGCCGCGTCAAGCGCCAGGGTGTCTCCGGCGTCGCCTCCGCAGGCACGTCGATCTTTAATACGTCGACGTCGAACGGGAGTTGCGCGGCCAGCACCCGCTGCGCCAGGAGCCGCGTGAAGTGCGCGGCCGCGTCCCAGTGCAGGTCTTCCGCGTGGTTGTAGTGGTAGCTTTTATCCACCTCGAGCGACACGGCGAGCGACGGAATGCCGAACTCCGCGCCCTGCAAGGCCGCGCCCACCGTGCCGGAGCCGGTCACGCAAGTCCCCAAATTCTCCCCGTGGTTGATGCCCGAAACGACCAGCGCGGGTCGCCGGGGCGCAATGCCGAGCACGCCGAGCACCACGGTTTGCGCGGGCGAGCCATTCACCGCGTATACGGCTACGTCCTCGCACCCCACGCGCAGCGTCTCCGCGCGCAGCGTTGGGTCGAGGATCGGCGGCGTGCCGCGGCCCATCCCCGTCTGCTGCGTTGCGGGCGCCACGATCAACAACTCGCCCAGGTCACACACCGCTTGCGCTGCGGCCAGCAACCCGGGCGAGGCGATTCCGTCGTCGTTTGTCAGCAGGATCAAAGGTCTTTCGTCAGCCAATTTGCGTCCTCTTGCCAGTCTAAAACCCGACGGGTCTTCGAGATCCGTCGGGTTTGCGTACATCAAGTACTCGCTTCCCACTCCCTGCGAAGCAACCCGTACAGGTACATATCGTGCCGCTTCCCGTCGCGCTGCATAAACTCGCGAAAAACGCCCTCGCGCCGGAAGCCGAGCTTCTCGTACAGCGCAATCGCGCGCTCGTTATACTCGAACACAGTCAACTGAATGCGATGCAGGTTCAGCTCGTGGAACCCGTATCGCAGCAGCAGACTCATCGCCTCCAGGCCGTACCCCTTGCCCCACTGCTCGCGGTCCCCGATTCCAATGCCGAGCCACGCGACGCCGTGCGACCACAGGATGCCCTCGAGCGAAACAAGCGCGATGAGCGAGTTGTCGAACAGCAGCCGCACCGCGAAACTAATCTCGCGTTCGCTCTTCTGCCAGTCGTCGAACCACTTCTCAATCTCTTCCGGGTTCCGTGGCCGAGCGTAGGCTGCGTCAACCAGGCGCAGAAACCCCGCGTCTTCGTACCAGCGCGACAGGGTCGCCGCATCCGCCTTGCTGAACGCAGTCAGCCGGACATGCTCGCCCTGCCAGATGTTATCGGAGATCATCGCGCCCCTCTTCGCCGCCACACCGCCGCGGCGACAACGGCCCCTATCGTAACGACCAGCGTTGCCACCGTGATCCACCGCGCCACGGCGCGCAGCGGCGTATCCTCAAAGCGCAGCAGGATATACCCCTGCCCCTGCGGAATCGGCACGACCACGCGCGCCAGCGGCCCATCCTCGCGCGCCACCGCCAGCTTCTCCACCGGATGCCCGTCCTTGCCGTCCAAACGGTACGCAGTCCAACCAGGATACCAGAACCGGTTGAAGGTGATGGTCTGCCCCGCCCCCTCCGCATAGTAGAAAACCTGCTCATGCGCCGTGCCGACGTCCTCGGAGTTAATCGCAAGCGTCTTGTTTTGGGGGACGGTTGAATAGTCGATGCGCGTGTTGACTTCCTTGCCCTGCACCCACAGGTCGGCCATATCTGACCAGCGCGGCCGCCGTTCCGGGTCAACCCATGCCGTGACGCCGGTCATCTCATCGCTCGTCCGCTGGAAACGCATCAGCGCGGCCATCGACACCGGTCCCTGCTCGGGCGTCGGTTCGATGTTCTCCACCTTGAGATAGGGCGCGCTGGAGACCAGCAGCAGCAGGCTCAACGCAAACGCGGGCAGCAAGGCATTCCACCGCTCGCGCGGCTGCCACACGACCAGCGCGCCTGGAAGGATGCTCAACGGCAGGATGGCGAGCATTAGGTAGCGCCACGGGAACTGCGCATACGGGACAATCGGCAGGTAGCGCCACACCCATGCGCTCGCGGGCAGCATCAGGAAGATCGCGACCAGCAGCCACAATCCCCAGAACCGCAGTTCCCCGCGCAGCCGCGGCCGGAACTGCCCGCTGATCGCCAGCGCGATTAACGAGAGCAGCGTCACGGCCGCGCCCGTCTGGTAGCTCAGGCTCCCCCGCGCCGCGTCGTTCGGCCCTGGTTGGCTGATGCCGAAGCCCCAGCGCGGGTCAAACAGTTGGTTGAAGTAAACAAAATGCTGCGCCGGATCGTAGTACGCGCCGAACCACTGCGTGCGGTTGATATAGCCCTGCTCAAACAGCGCGGGGACGAAGAACGCCGTGCTCAACCCAAGCCCCAGCGCGAACGCGATCCCTGGCGCAAGCAGCGAGCGCAGCAGTGCCCAATCACGGAAGACGCTTACCCGCGACGCGCCAACTTGCCGCCGCTCCCGCGCTTCCAGCAACACTAGCGCCAGAACATACGCAGCCAGCGCAGGCGCAAACACCAGCGCAACCAGGTTGCTCGTCCACATAACAGCCGCAAACGCCGCGCCCGCGCCGATGATTGAAGCCAGTCTCGGCCTTACCACCACCGCACGGAACCCCCACAGCGCCAGCGGCAGCAGCGCCAGCGCGAACGACTCCGCCATCGCCGCGCGGACGAAAACATTCACCAGGTGATACGGCACAGTCATATAGGCCAGCGCGGCCACCACGCCGGCCCACCGCCCCAACCACGAGCGGACAAAACCGTACATCGCCAGCCCGGAGCCGATCACCGACAGTGCCAGCACTGCCTTGACGCTCGCCTCATAGCCCAGGCCCGCAAGCTGATTAAACAGGACGCCGATGAACGTCGAAAGCGGCGCATAGACTGTGAAGAACGGATAACCGTAGCCAAAGGTCCAGTCCGGCGACCAGCGCGGCCACAGGATGCCCTCACGGAACGACAGGCCGTATTGCTGGATGAAGTAGACGTCATGGCGCGCATCGTGCGCGCCCCAGAAGTAGCCCGGCTGGAGCAGCGGCGCGATCACCACGAGGCCGAAGAGCAGCACCAGGCCAACCGGCAGCCACTCCCCGCGACCGCGTTCCTTCTCGACGTGAGCTTGAGCAGTTTGAGTCATTGCTGTGATTCGGGTTGGGGCGCAAAGACGAACTTGTCCTCCGTCCCCGTCTTAAGTCGTTCGCCGGTCTGCGCGTCATACAGGCCGAGCCAGTACTGATAGCCCTCGGCAATCGGCGCGGCGCCCGACAGCGCGGCTTCTCGCCGATCCGTCACCAGACGGCCCGGCTGCCATCCGGAAGTCGGCGTCTCCCCGTCGCGCAGCAAGCCGTCCTGCTGGCCGTAGCGTTCGCCGTCCGGCCCGACCACGTGAAAGAATACGGTGTAGTCCTTGTTGAGCAGGCGGAGCGCCTGCCACACCGCCTCGACCGCCACTCTTCCGTCCGGACCCGGCGTCCCTTCCGTAGTGACGCTGATCAGCGCCAGCTCGTTCTCTCCAAAAATGGCGAGCGGCGCGGAAGGGATAGGCGCGGGCAGCTCAACCGGCCGCGGCTCGCTGTACGCGACCAGCAGAACAAGCGTCAGCAGCCCGCCAAACAACGCGGGGCCAGAAGCGGCTTCATCGGGCGACAGCATCGACTCCAGCCGCGCCGCCACCCAGGCGGCCAGCCATGCCAGCCACGGCAGGCCGAGCGAAAGCCAGACGGGAAGCGGCAAGGGTTGCGCCGCGCCAAAGCCCTTAGCCAGCAGGGCGGGCAGCCAGAGCAGCGCGCCGAGCAACGCGCCCGCGATAAGAGACCCGACGAGTTTCGACCGCCACGAAGTGGCGCACCCGTCGGGTCTGACTGCGAAGAAGATATACGCCGCAAGGATGACGACTTGCGCCAGCCCGAGCGTCGCTTGCGCCCAGATCGACGCGGCAACGAGCAGCGTCAACCCCACCGCAGCAGGCCAACGACCGGCTCGCGCGCGATCAGCCGCCCATAGCGTCCACGGCAACAGCCCGAGCAGGGCGACCGCGGCGAGCGCGCCTTCGCGATAAACGAGCGCCAGCGTCAACGGGTTAAGGACGTACAATCCCGCGCCGACCAGCGCGGGCCAGCCGTCAACCCATTTGCGTCGCAGCCACAAAAACGAGCCGACGCTTCCGGCCAGCAGGCTGAACGCCATAACCCACTTGATCGCGGCATACGGCTCCGCGCCTAACACGGACGGCAGCGCGCCGAGCCAGTAGGGCAGGACGCCGTCGCCACCAAACACGCTATGCGCGCTTCCGAAGGCCGGCGTCCAGGCGAAGTCGCCGAGATGCGCCAGCCGGTCGGACAGCGCGAAGATCGGCAGAAAGCCGCTGCGTAGCTCAAAATAGCCGGGGGTTGCCAGCGCGGCCACGGCGAAAAGAGGCAGCAGGAACGCCAGCAGAAGCGGGGGGTCGACTCTCGCCTTGCGGGGGGCGCGGTCAGGTTGGCGTATCATTCTTTCGCGGAGTATAGTGTATCTCTAGTGACGGGTCAAACAAGGGTGATAATTCCAGCATGAATGAAGCAGAACTGACCGTGATCTTCTCCGACGAACATATCGTCGTCGTGAACAAGCCCGCCGGACTGCCCACGCTGCCCGACGGCTATGATAAAGCTGCTCCGCACCTGGCGGGCGTCCTTGCGCCGCAGTTCGGCAAGGTGTGGATCGCGCACCGGCTCGACCGCGGCACGAGCGGCGTGATGGTCGTCGCGCGCAGCGCCGAAGCGCACCGCAGCCTCAACATGCAGTTCGACGGCCGCGAGGTGAAGAAGGCGTATCATGCGCTCATTACCGGCGAGCCGCCGTGGGAGGAGTACACGGTCCGGTTCCCGCTGCGCGCGGACGGCGACCGCAAGCATCGCACGGTAGTTGATCACGGTAAGGGCAAGCCCGCCGTGACGCACCTGCGCGTGCTCGAGAGGTGTGGCGCGTACGCCCTGATCGAGGCGCGGCCGGAAACCGGGCGAACCCACCAAATCCGCGCGCACCTGGCCGCGCTGCGGCTGCCCGTGCTCGGCGATGCGCTCTACGGCGGCGCGGCTGCGGTGGAAGGCGCGCCGATCGACCGCACCGCGCTCCATGCCTTCTCGCTCGCCTTCCGCCACCCGGCCACGGAGCAGGCGCTATCGTTTGAAGCGCCCTATCCGCCCGATTTCGCCCGCGCGCTGCGCGCCATGAAGCAAGGAGCGTAGGATGCTGACGCTCACCGTCTGTCAGGGGGGCAAGTTCTCGCAGGAACTGCCGCCGAAGGCTATCAGCGATGCGCTGCGCCTGCCCGATACGGTCGTCTGGCTCGACATCCAGGACCCGAGCGAGGCCGAAAACCGGCTGCTGCGCGATGAGTTCGGCTTTCACCCGCTCGCCATCGAGGACGCGACGCGGGCGCACGAACGTCCGAAGGTCGACTCCTACGAGCACGCGGTTCTGGTGCATCCCGAAGGGCCGGAGGATGAGGACGAGTTGCCTCCCCCGGAAAACGGGCAGTCGAGCCGGCCCGGCAGGCAGGCATACTATTTCATCGTGTTCTACGAGGCGCGGCTGGACAAAGAAAGCGGCCGCATCGTGTCTGAAGCCATCAATCTGTTTGTGGGCCCTAATTACCTTGTGACCGTGCACCGCGGAGATACGCAGCACGTGCAGGACACGCTGGCGCGCTGGAAAATGCCCGACAGCCCGCTCGGCAACACAGTCGGCGCGCTCGTCCATGCCTTCCTCGACGCCATCGTCGACGACTATTTCCCCCTCATGGACGAAATCGCGGACCGCGCCGAAGAGCTGGAGGACACGATCTTCGAGCATTACAGCGAGGAAGCCATCGAGGGTATCTTCGCGATGAAGAAGGACCTGCTTGTGCTGCGCCGCATTGTTGCGCCGGAGCGCGACGTGCTGAACGTGCTGCTGCGCCGCGAGCTGCCCATCTTCCAACCGCCGGATGTTGCCTACCTGCAGGACGTGTACGATCACATCGTCCGCGTCACCGACAACATCGACACCTACCGCGACCTGCTCTCCAGCGCGCTCGACTCGTACCTCTCACTCCAGTCGAACCACTTGAATCAGATCGTCAAGGTGCTGACCATTGCGTCGATCATCCTCATGGCCGCCAGCCTTGTCACCGGCTTTTACGGCATGAACTTCGCCAACATGCCCGAGCTCGGCTGGCGCATCGGACACCTGTGGGCACTGTTCTTGATTATCATCATTACTGGCGGTCTGGCGTTTTACTTCAAGCGACTGAAGTGGTGGTAGTTGCCGAAGATCAGGCCCCACGTTGCGCCAAGCATCGCCTCGCGCAGGCCGGATGGCTGGAACAGGAAGCGCGCGCAAACTGGATCGTGGTCTGACACGCGGCCCTCCTGCCCCGGCAGTGGCTCGGCGAAGTCCGCGTTAATGTGGACTGCTCGCCCGCCAGCGAAGTGGGTCTCGATCCCCGGCGACATGATGATGTGGTCGATAGCCTGCGAGCGGCCGTTATAGATGTAGGTGTAGCGGTCCTCCGGCGCGATATAACGCTCGAACAGGTTCGTGAAGCCCGCGAACTGCGCCAGCGGCTCCGAGCCGAGCGTGTCGTTCAGGTCACCGAGCGCGACGGAGTTGGGCGCGGTTAACAAGGATGCAACGTAGCGCGCCTGCTCAACCCGCCGCGGCGCGTTCTCCGCCTCGTCCCCCCGCTTCGACTTCAGGTGCGCGACCACCAGTCGCGCCTCCATCCGCCGGTCTCCTGCCGCATTACGGACGATTACGTCCGCCACATACGGCGCGCGGTCGAAGAGCGGGAAGCTTCCCGTTGCGCACGCGTAACTTGCCGAGCGCGCGCCTGTGACATGGCGCGGGTCGACGCCGTAGTCGACCGGCCCGCACGTTGGCGCGGCCGCGCTGCCGACCACCTCGACGCGGGTTGCGTCATACAGCAGCCCCACCGTAATATCGCGCGCGTCCGCGCTCTCCCAGTAGTCGTACCGGTAGTTCGGCCCGGCGGCAGCGGCCAGATCCTCCCAAACCCCGTCCTTCCCCTCGACCTCCTGCAAGCCAATCACAGTGCAGCCGCCAAGCCGCTCGCGGATCAACTCCGCGCTGCGCCCGATCAGCCACCGGTATGCCACAACGTCCAACGGCGCCCACGCGCCCATGTCGCCGTCCTTGTCGTTTACCGCGTCAAACAGGTTCTCCGCGTTGAACGCGCACAGCGTCCATTCATCCGGCCCCGCGGGCGCGATGCTGGCGGGGGTCAGCGCGCCCGGCGTCACCTGCATGACCTGCGGATTCTCGACAAGGAAAACATAGCGCCCGAACTGATAGGCAAGGATGCCGGTGAGGCCTTTAGCAATGACATGATCGAACGTATTGACCGCGGGCAAGTCTACGCCAAGCCCGCCGGTCAGCGTGATCGTGCCGATGTCGACGGGCAGCAATTCAGCCGGGATGCGGTTATTCCATAACGGGCTGCCCAGGTGCGCCAGTGTGATCTCCGGGTCGCCTGCGGGGAAGCGTGATTCATACCGCTGCGTCGGCCCGACAACCGATGCGGTGAAGTCAATCACGATGCGCTGGCCTTCGAGCGCCTCGTACTGCTCCGCGGGCGGCTTGTTCATGGGGATCGGCGGCTCGATTGGGACGGGCGCGGGCAGTTGACATGCGCCGACGACGCGGTACGTTTCGGCCTTATCATTCGGCAACCCGCTGATTTCCGTTTGCCCGTAGAACTCCACCACCTTATAACTGCCCGTGATCTCAAGCAGGTCGCCCGGCTTCAACCCGCGCGGATTGCGCCAGGAAGAGTAGCGGTAGACATAAATGCCGTCAGACGTCGCAGAGTTGCCGTCACCGGCCGGGTCTTGCAGGAAGAATCCCTCTGCAGCCACGCCGGTAACGCAACCGCGCAGAGGACGGGTCAACTTCTGGCCCGCGAACGGCGACCTGAGACCCTCGCCCTGGATTTGCGGGATGGTGAGCGGAGCAGACGGCGCAGCATAGACGTGAGGGGCGCCGGCAGACAGTATCGACAGGAACAAAATGAGGATGAGAAACATGTAGCAGCGTCGCATAGGCGCATGATGCCACGAAAGAGGTGTTGAGACAAGGGACGCCCTGGCGCGCTTTGTCTAAAAAAACATACTTGCTTTTTTCTCCGATCCCTGCTATGATCCGCGCCATGCAGGCCCGCGCCCACTGGCCGCGTCCGCCTGCCGTTCGACGGCCATCTCACCGGAGGGTGCTATGCGCATCGAGGATTATCCCCGCCCCAGAGGCGACAACCGCCGCGGCATACACTGGTCCGCCTCGGTGTACCATCCCGCCGGCTCGGGCCTCGACTACTGGCTCGGCGAGTTGCAGGCCCTCAAGATCAAGTGGGTCAAGGTGCTCGACGACGGCGGCGGCTCCTCGCTTGAGCTGTGCCAACGTCTGCTGAGCCTCGACATCATGCCCGTCGTGCGCCTCTACCGGCTCGAACCCAATCCCGGCACGATCAGCGGTCGTGAGGAAGACACGGTGCGGCGGCTCGCGGCGGCGGGCGCCCGCTACATTGAGACGAACAATGAGCCGGACCTGGCCGTCGAGTGGAAGGGCGGGCAGGTGCCGCCGAACTGGTTGGACATCGTCGTCGACAACTTCATCATCGACGCGGACAAAGTGCTGGCGCTCGGCGGCCTGCCCGCGCTGCCCGCAATGGCTGTCGGCACAAAGGCCAACCCCATCGAAGGCGTCGTCAAGCGCGGGCGCAAGGACATCTTCGAGAAGGGCGCCTGGATCGCCGTCCACAACTACACGCTCAACCACCCGCTCGACTACCCGTACGACCCCGTCAATCAGGAAGGTAAGCCACTGACCCAGGCCGAGTACGACGCGCTCGGCCCGTGGGCGTGGGAAGGCCAGCCGCTCAGTCAGATCAACCAGTGGCGCGCATCCGACAAAAACCCCGGCTCGACATTGGAACAGGATGCCTCGTGCTTCCTCGCGTTCTGGAACACTGACCAGATCGCGCGGAAAACGCTCGGCTTCCCGGTCCCCATCATCAGCACAGAGGGCGGCCCCGTCGTCGGCTGGCGCGAGGATCGCCGCTACCCCCGCGTCACCCCCGGCCTCCAGCGCGACCGCGTCATCGAAATCGCCGAGTTCATGCAGGGTGCCCGCAAGATCAACGGCTGGGACTGTCCCGACAACTACTTCGCCATGTGTCACTGGTTAATCGCAAACTACCGCATCGGCGCAATGTCGCCGGGGTGGGAGAGCCAGGCGTGGTACACCGACTGGTGGAACAAGGATTTCGGTTTGCAGGGCGAACTGCCCGTCGTGGCCGCGCTCAAGGCGCTGCCGAGCGTCCCTGTCGATCAGCTGCCTGCCGCAACTATCCGGGGCAAAGTTACCCGCGCGGACACCGGCGATCCGCTCCCCGGCTTAACCGTGCAGGCGCTCGTTGGTGCGACAGAAGCAGCGAAGGCCGAGACGGACGCCCAGGGCTTGTTCGGCCTCGCCAACTTGCAGCCCGGCGCCTACGATATTGCCATCGCGCCGTGGGGGGTCGTGCGCCGGGGGGTGAGCGCATCGGAAGGGACGGGCGAGCTTGTGGCGATTGCGCTGGCGGGCGGGAAGGCCAGCATCCTGACTGGCTCCGTTCAAACGCCGTCCGGCGGAGCGGCTGCCGGGCTGGAAGTGACCCTGCGCCGCGACGGCCAGACGGTGGCGAAGACAAAGACCGCCGCGGATGGGAGTTTCAAGTTCGACGGCCTGACCCTCGGCAACTATCGCCTCGTCCTCCCTGGCATCACCATCGACGGCATCGCGCTCGACGGCTGGCAAACCAAGAGCCTCAAGATGACCACCGGGACCGCCGCGGGCTACAAGTACGGTGCGACAAAATCGCGCCTGCTCCCGCCGGAGGAGACCAACAACCGCCGCATCTTCTACGGCGTCATCTCCGACGCAACCGGCGCGCCGGTCAACGGCATCAAAGTGCGCATGTCGTGGGAAGGCGCTGCGCCGGGGACCAACTTCCCGACCGCAGTCACGGGCAGCGATTCGTTCAAGCCGAAGGGGTATTACGAGTTCCTGCACACGCCCGGTAAGTTTAGCCTGGAGGTCGTTCAAGGCGACTGGCCGTCCGACGCGGCGAGCGGGCTGGACACTGCGAACGTGCCCGGCCGCGAGGGCCAGCCGGTGACGTACGAAGTTAACTTCGCGCTTCAGCCGGTCGGCAGCCCTGCCCAGGTTGACGGCGTGGTGACGGGCGGGCAATCCGGGCGCAAGATGTTCCTCGCGCCGCTGGCAGGCGGGACAGTGCGCCAGACCACGCTGGCCGCGAACGGCGCCTTCGCGTTCGCCAACGTCGCGCCCGGCAAGTATAAGCTCACCCTGGACGGGGTTGGCGTGATTGCGAGTGACATAGAAATCGCGCCCGCGGCCTTGTTCCGCTCGCTGCTGTCACTTAAAAGCAGGCTGAGCGGCAGCGTGACGGGCGCGACGGCGGGCGCGGTTGCCGTGTTGTATGCGCCCGCGGCCTGGGGTTGGACCCGCCAGACGCCGCTCGACGCGAAGGGCAACTTTGCCTTCGACAACCTCCCGCCGGGCCGCTATCGCCTTGCCGTTGCAGGCAAAACGCTAAACGACCTGTCGCTGACGGGCGAGAACCGCTTGCTGCTTGCGCCGATCGACCTGTCGGCGGGACGGCGCAGCGTGGTACGCGGCAGAGTCGCCGACGGCGCGGGGCAGCCCAAGCCGGACCGCGTGGTCACGCTCAAGCGGGAGACAGTCGTCGTTAGCGCGACCCGCACTGCTGCGGATGGCACGTACCGCTTCGCCAACCTCCCCGCAGGCAAGTACGCCGTCGAAGTGGCGGGCCTTGGCGTGGTGGCATCAAACATCGTCCTGGACGGGGAGCGCGAGCATGTAGCCGACGTGCTATGGCCGACGCAGGCCCCGCGCGGCGTCCTGCAGGGTCGCGTGCTCAATGCCAATGGCACGCCTCGGCCCTATGCCGAAGTGCGCCTGCTCAAGGACGGCAAAGAGGTCGCGCGCATGGATGCGGACGCAAAGGGCGCATTCCGGTTCACCGGCTTGCAGGCAGGGCGTTACGCCATCGCAATCGGCGACGGCGAGCCGCTGGCGCGTGACATCGACGTGAGCGACGAGGCAACCGTCGTGCGCGACGTGACCGTGCCCGCTTCCGGCCCAAAAGTGTTTGACCATTACCTGCTGCTTGCGTCGCCGCCTGCGCCGAACGACGCCGGCTACGCCGAAGTGAAGCTGCTGCTCGGCCTGATCGCTCAGTACGCGCAGGGCGAAGTGGCGGCGGGGTTCAGCCTGGACGAGGCGAAGCTGGCGCAGCGGGTCACTATCGTGGGCGACCGCGTGGCCGCCGGAGCGGAGGGCGCGCTGGCCGCTGTCGGCGCGCAGGTGGCTCGGTTGAAGGGCGACGGCTATGCGATTTCCGCTGCGCTGGCGCAGCTATTCGCGGAGGGTTGAGCGATGAGCGAGAACACCGGCGGCAAAATCCTCGGCAGGCTGAAGGGCAAGCGCGATGTCCAGGGCGGACATACTTCTGACGAGGCGGCAGCGCCCCGCGAAGTCGTGAACGACGCGACCGGGTACGGCGTCCAGATTCAGCCCGCCAACGTCGTGTCTGGCGCCTGGTACTGGCAGGCGGTTCGCGTCCATCACCTCACTCCGCAGGAAAACGGCGGCAACCATCACATCTACCTTGATGTTCTGGACAGCGCAGCCCGCGTGAACGGCGTGCGGCTGCGCGTGACGTGGGACGGCGGCGAGCAGATCGTGACCGTCGACAAACCCGCCGGCGAACCGGGGACGAACTTCCCGATGTGGAAATGGCAGGTTTGCTCAGTGGAGTGCCTGGGGCTGACCGGCAAAGAGTTGCCCTCGGACCGCGTGACGGGCCTGCATACCGGCCACCCTGACGAGGCAGCCGGCAACACCCTCTTCCACCACTCATTCCACATCACGTTTGTTAAGACGAAGGCCGCCGAGCGTGTCTACACGGACAGCGTGATCTACGGCGTGATCCACAACGGCGCCGGGCGCACCGCGGTGCTGTTGAAGGAAGGCAAGGAGGTCGCGCGCAAGGGGCTGGGCGTTGACGAAACGTACCGCTTCGCCGGGTTGGGCGCGGGCGAGTACGTTGTGACCCTGGAAGGCACGGACCTCAAGTCGGCAGTCACGAAAATGAACGGCCGCGACCAGGTGCAGCTAGACTTAACGCTTGTGCTGAAGCAGAGCGCGATCAAGGGGCGCGTCCGCAACGGCGCGGGACGGACGGTGAGTCTGCTCAAAAACGGCGCGGAAGTCGCCACGCAAACAGTCGTCGCGGATGAAACCTTCCGCTTTGCCAATCTCGCCGCGGGGACGTACCGCGTGGCCCTGGCGGGGACAAACGTCGCATCGGGCGACCTGAAAGTGGACGGAGTCAACGAGGCGACGGCGGAGTTGATTGCGCCGGCCGCGGGCAAAGCGGTGCAGCATTACGTCCTGTTCGGCCCGGTCGATAGCCCGCGCACCCGCGCGCACTTGTTGCTGGCGCAGGATTACATCCTCGCGTTCAAGCCCGCATTCGGGTTCAACGCTGGAGAGGCGCGGGCCGCCGGAAGTGTGACGATTATCGGCGGCGCGGCGGACGTGAGCGCGGACACGGAGGCCGAACTGCGCGCGGCAGGGGCGACGGTGCAGCGGGTTGCGGGCACAGTCGCGGAAGTATCATCTGCGCTCTCTGCCCGCATCGCCAGCAGTCGCGCATTCGGGTAGCTCCGCAAACCTTCCGCAGATTTCGCCGATTATCGTCTCGGTAGAGACCTCGGCGGAAATCTGCGCAAACGCAAAAGGCCGGGCTGATGCGCCCGGCCTTCCATATCTGGCTGCGCAGGTTACCCTTGCGCACCCCAACCATCCCCGGCCGCAACGGGCGCGGGTTCCGGCGCAACGGGAGGCGCAACCGGCGCAGGTGCGGGGATCACTGACGGCGCGTATTGCTGCAGGGGCCTTGCGGCGCTCGGCGCGGTCGCGCAGAACGGGCAAATGACCCAGTTCAAATCCATCGGCTTGCCGCAGCCCTCGCACAGACGGCGCAACTCGGCGCGACAGTGCGGGCAGACGAGCCAGTCGGGCTCGGTGACGGCCTGGCACTGCGGGCACGCGCGGCGCAGCGAGATATCGCGCAGCAACGCCTCTTCCTCAAGCTGCCGGTCGTACACCTCGGCCAGCGTCTCCTTCGGTCGGAGGAACAGGTACAGAATCACGCCGAGCGGGCCGAGAAAGAGCGCCAGCAGCGCGGCGAGAATCCAGGCGAAGAAGTCGCGGGTGCGCAGGCGGATATCGCGGAACACCCAGACGACCATAGCGATCCAGAAAGCGACGGTGAGCGCGGCCACGCCTGCGACGATGAACTCCAGCACCACACCGATTTGATTCAGCAACTCAGGGGGAAACTGCATAGGGTAATTATCCTCGTCAGGGCGGCGCCGGGTCTCCTGCTGGCCGCCGTGTATCCTTCCCGCGCCAAAACAGCGCAACGGAGTGAAGCTTGTCGATGATAGCACAGACGCGGCGATTCGCCAAAAGGGTCACGAGTTGCGTTGCGTCGCGTTAGCGGTTATGATAAGTGACTATGCCTGAGCTATCGCAAATCATCGAAGACATCCGAACCGAACTTACTGCGAAAAACGCGGTGCGCGATACGACCTTGAACCGCAGCCGCGAGCTCATCCGCTTCTGCGCGCTGAGCATCCGCGCCATCCACCGCCACGAGTGGGAAGAGGCCGAGAAGCTGATGCGCACCGCGCGGCAGGCCGCAGACGTTATGGCCGCCGACCTGGCGCAGTATGCCGACATGTACGAAGCGGGTTACACGCAGGACGCGCTTAAAGAACTGGTTGAGGCGCACGCGCTCTATGCGATGGTGCGCGGGCAGGAGATGCCCGGCCCCGCGGAACTGAAGGCGCCGGCTCCCGCTTACCTCAACGGCCTCGCCGAAGCTGCCAGTGAGCTGCGCCGCTACATCTTGGACCTGATTCGCCTGGGCCGCACGCGCGAGGGCGAACCGTACCTTGCGATGATGGACGATGTGTACATCCATCTCGTCACGATGGACTACCCGGACGCGCTGACCGGCGGGCTGCGGCGCACGACCGATGTGCTGCGCGGCGTGCTCGAACGCACCCGCGGCGACCTGACCGTCGCGGTGCGCCAGGAAGAACTCGAAGCTGCCATGCAAGCCTTCGAGCAAAGAAAGACTGCTTAGGCCGCACCCCCACGGCCATCACTGTTGCTATGACCACTGACAAACCTTTCCTGCCGCGCGCGTCGCGGCGCACTCCCATCATCCTGATCCTGGCCCTGGTCATCGTCGCCGCGCTTGCGGGGACGGTCTGGGCTGCGTGGGGTGCGAATCGGGCTGCTCGATGGAATCCACTCGCCGGCCTGATTGCAGCCGCCGGCGCGGATGCCACCGCCACACCCACCCGTACGCCCCGACCCGAAACGCCAGAGCCGACACTGGCGCCGGTGGATCTTGCCATCGCAACGGTCGCGCCGACCGCGACCGCCACAGCCACCCCTGCGCCTGCGCCCACTGCCCGGCCGACGACCGAGCCGCTGCTGCCGCACATGATCAAAGTGGCGGAAAAATACGGCATGGACATGACGCGGCGCTTTGTCGTCGTCGACCTCGCCAGCCAGACAATGGCGGTCTGGGATCCGGGCGCCCCCGCGCGCATCATGCCGGTCAGCACGGGCGACGAATCGCGCGGCTACCGCACCTTATCGTGGTACGGCCTCGTCGGCGACTACTGGGGCACCTTCCAGGCCTCCGGCGTCTATGCGGATGAGGGCTGGTACCTGTTCGAGGACGCGGGGCACATCCTGATCCACAGCACGCCGTACAAGCTGGTGGACGGGCAGAAGGTCTACGAGGACACGGACGCGCTGGGCGCGTATCCCGCCTCAAAAGGGTGCATCCGGCTCACGCCGGAGGATGCGCAGTGGTTCACCGCATGGAACCCGAAGGGCGTGCCCATCGTAATACTGCCGAAAGATGAGGGACTCGGCATCAACTGACAGGTTGGTGCGTTAGAAATCGCATGACGGAAAACGACAAGAGCACAAGGACGCGCCGGCTCAACCGGCGCGCTTTCATCTCCGCGCTGGCCGGCGCAGGCATGGTAGCCGTGGTGAGCGGCTGCCGCTCGCGCGTGCCGAACCCGACGCCAACACCCACCCGAACCCCGCGCGCCCTCCCGACTGCGGCAGTAACCGATGCGCCGACCGCCGCACTCTCGCCTCTGGCGACGCCGACGGCGCCGGTGAGTCCACTCGACACACCCACAGCCGCACCCACTGCCACGCCGAGCCCAACGCCGCCGCCGACCAACACCCCGCCACCTACGCCCACTCCCACGCCGACCGCGACGCCCTTCCCGCCCGGTCCGCCGAGCAAGCTCGGCTTGTTCGTCACACGCAACGACCCGCGCATCTTCGATCTGTTGCGCACAGGCAACGTGACGCTCGTCAAGACGCTGGAGTATGACCCGAACTTCGTTGCGGAGATGAAATCCATCTCGCCGTCTACCCTCATCGTGGGCCGTATAGACCTGCCACAGATGGACCTGGGCGCAATGAATGACCCGAGGGCGGCGGCGCAATCCTTCGTCGACATGCTGTTGCCTATCGCCACAGAGGAGCGGCGCAAGGCGAACATCGACGCGTGGGAAGCGTACAACGAGCCTGCGCTCGGCAGCCCGGATCAAATGGCCCGGCTGGCGGAGTTCGAGGCGCGACGCACCGAGTTGCTGGCTGCGGCCGGCATCCGCTCGTGCATCGGCAACTTCAGCGCGGGCAATCCGCCCCTGGAATGGTGGCCGCAATTCCGCCCCGCCATCGAAGCCGCCATCAGGCACAAGGGCTATCTGGGCCTGCACGAATACAGCGCGCCGACGATTCAGTTTGGCACGCCGCAGGACCCGCTGGGTTGGGCAGTGAATCCGGCAGAAGAAGGCTGGATCACCCTCCGCTACCGCAAGGTGTATCGCGGCTACCTCCAGCCAAACAAGCTGGACATTCCGCTGCTGCTGACCGAAGTTGGCATTGATGGGCTGCTGACGAACCGCCCCGGCCCGCAGGGCAAAGGGTGGCGCGACTTTGCGCAGTACTGGGATTCACTCGGCATGGGCAGCGACGCGCCGGGCAACTACGTCGAGCAACTCGCCTGGTACGACGCGCACTTGCAACAGGACGCCTACGTGCTCGGCGCAGCGATCTTCGCCGCAGCCGCGTCGCCCGGTTGGGAGAGCTACGAGGTGCTGGACGAAGTGTTCCCGTTCCTGCGACAGTACCTTAGCGTGCACCCGCCTAGATAGCAGGCTTCCTGCCGTAAGGAGCCAGCCTTCACTTTGGCGTGTAACGCAGCAGCCCATCGCCTGTCCCGATCCACAATGAACCGTCCTCGCTCATCGTCATCGCCAACGCGTCTCCCGTCAAGCCTTTCGGGCGGAAGTTGCGCCAGCCGCGGGCGTCCCAGCGGTCGATCAGGCCGCTGTGTCCCGCCATCCACATGGCCCCGTCGCGGGCCAGAAACGAGAAGACCTCGCTGGAAGGGGCGCCTTGCGCCGAGGCCCAGCCTTGCCAACGGACGCCATCCCAGCGGAACACACCATTGTCCGAAGCAACCCATATTCCGCCAGCCTCATCCGCCGCAAGCGCATTCGCCCGCACGTGCGGCCTGTTGAGAGGAGCTTCTTTGTTCGTCCAGGCGCGCGTCTCTCCGTCTCCAAAGCGATAGATCGCCGAGTTTTCGCCGTCATTACCCCAATGAGTCGCCGCCCACAGGGCGCGGTCAGGAGCCAGCGCCAGTGCGCTAACAAATTGTCCGGCCACCGAGTCCACCTTCCCCGTGATATTGCCGCTTGCGAGGTCAAGCCTGGCAAGGCCCTCCGAACCCCCGATCCAGAGCGTGTCCGTTGTCGCCAGCAAGACGTTGACCCGATAACCTGGAAGGCCGTCGCTTACTTCCCAGGTTTCCACCGCGCCGTCCTCGATCCGCAGCAATCTCCCATCCATGCCGGCCCATGTCGCATCGTCCGCAAACGCCAGTGTTATCACATCCGGCAGCGCGCCCGGCCAGTCGGGCGGGGCCGCTCTGCCCGTAGCGGGATCGACGACAGAGGGCGGTCCGCCATATTCCGGCAACACCCACAGTTTCCCATTCGGCGCCACCTTGATGCTGGCTGCGGCGTGCCAGGCCAGTTCCTCCGCGCGAACCAGACTTTGCCACCGCCCATCGGCGTACTCTACTACGCCCCTGTCGCTTCCCATCCACAGCCTGCCCGCATCGTCCTGGACGACTCTGCGCGGGTAATCCAGGCCGTCCCCGGAGGAGGCAGCCGTTTTCCAGCTTTTTCCGCCATCCCTGCTTTCCAGGATGAAGTTATTGCCGGATGCCCACAACCGTCCGTCCGGCATTTCGCTAATGTCGACAATGCGCGCATCCTCCCGTTGGAACTCGACGCGCTCCCACTGTCCGCCCTCCGCATCGAACCGCAGCAGGCCGCTGTCGCCGGCCGCAGCCCACATCGCGCCGTTGCCGTCTTCGAGCAGCCGCGCGATCGCCTCTTCCGGCACGCCTTGCTCCTTCCCGTACCGCCGCCACGCGCCATCCTTCAGTTGCAAAATGCCATCCTCCCACAGTCCGAGCCAGAGCGCGCCATCCTTCCCGCGCAACATGGACCCAATTTGCGGGCGGACGCCTGTCAGCGCGGGATCGTCGCGCGGCAGTTCAGGGGCGCGCCACAGCGAGCCATCAAATCGGACAATCGGGTTGTCGGTATACGCTGACGCCAGCCAGATCGATCCGTCCGCGTCTCGCATCATGACGGGAGACTCACCGAAGTCAACTCCGTCTTCGGCGGTGAAGTTCTCAATCACCTCGATTTGGTCTCCGCGGAGAGTGATGCGCGAAACCGCGCCGTTGCTCGCCGTCCACAAAACGCCGTCCTGGATCGGAAGGATCGCGCGCAGGTGATTGAAGGGCAACCCCTCGGCGGTGGTGAACAGCGCGCTTTCGCCATCCGGCCGCCACCGCACCAGGCCCCCGGTTGTCGCGGCCCACACCCCGTCCCCGGCCGAGATGACATCATAAACCCTTTTCGAACTGCTCAACACGCTGGGCTGCGTCGCAATCAGCTTGTCCAGGTGCGCAACTGCAGGCTGAACGGTCGCGGTCTTTGCCGTCAAGGCTGTCTGAGTGGCGGGGACCGCAGGCCTGGAAGTTGCCTCAACTGCCGCAGTCGTTGTCTTCTCGCGCGCTGGCAGAGAAATACTCGCTTGCGGGGTCGACGCAGCGGGGGGCCGCTGCCCGGCCGGCGCAAAACGCAGCACGCCAAAGATCGCAGCCGCAGCCGCCAGCGCGCCCGCAGTCGCAAGGAGCAGCGCGCGCGAGGGCACGCGGGAACGGGTGGGAACCGGCGTTGACGCCGGTTCAACCCGAACATTGGCGGTCGCGGGCGCGAGCCTTTCGACCTGGCTTGCGGGGGGTTGCGAGGCGATTCCGAAAATGCGCCCGTCGGCAGCGCACAGGTGCAGCACGGGCGTGCCCCACTCTGCGCCGCTCGCGCCCGTGAACACGGCTTTGCGCGCTTCGGCGAGCGCCGCATCGACCGGATAGCCTGCGGCAAGCGCAGCATAGAACTCGTGACTGAGCACCACCGCGGCCTGGTCGCTGATCTCGAACTGCATGGCGAGGACCGCGGGCATCCCTTGCTGGATCAGGCTTTGCGCCGTGCCTGCGAACGGGTCCGTGCGTGAAGTTCGCGCGCCCTCGCAGGAGTTGAGCACGACAAGCCGCATGGGGTGATGGTCATGCAGCAGCACCCCGAGGTCCTGGCCGCTGATGACGCGCCCCCCGCCGTTTTGATCCTCCAGCACTAGCAGACCGTCTTGCGCGGCATCGTCGAATGCGCCGTGGCCGATAAAGTGCAGGATATGGCACGGGCCGGCCCGCAACCGACGCTGCAACGCGCTCAACGTCGGCGGCTCCAGCCGTTCGAGCGCGAGCAGCCCCGCGTCCTGCAGCTCCTTGAGCGCGCTGCGCAGCCGCTCCCACTCGCCATCGGCGTCAAGAGAAGGATAATCTTTCGGGCTGGCGATAACCGCCAACAGCCGAAGGGGTGGCTGCACAGCCAGTGGCGCGATGCGGCCGGGGAGATCGAGATAGCGGACCAGGGGCGTCGCGTTGCTCAACGCAAAGAAACGGTTGAGCGCGGGGCTATAAAGGTATTCCCACGGCACGTTCGCCAGTTCCGGCGCATCCGCAAGGTGCAGGCGCAGGCGCAGGCCGCGTCCTTCCCGGTCAGCCGCGTCTAAACTGCTGCGAAGACAGCCGCGCACTTCGCCCGTAAAGAGCGCTTCGAACAGTCGCCCGCCGAACGCGCGCGCGGCCTCAAACTCCGGCGCGCCCAACCGCCGCGTCTTGCGGCCAGGACGGCTCATGCGAAGGATGAAGTTTTCGAGCTCGAGGTCGGAGAAGGGCAAGATGAAGTCGCTCGCGGCCTGACCCGCAGGCGAGTTAAGCACGCGGGCGCGGTGCCCCGCGCCTGTGGGCTCAAGCCGCAGATCAAAATCCAGGTAGCCGATCTCCTCCACGCGCATCCCCTTTCGTTGCCCCCGCCAATCGCGCGGAGCAAGAGCCAACCAGGGCAAGCCCATCCTTTGTAACATATTTGAACAGTTATTGTCAACAAGCCCCTTTCGGCGTTGCTTCTTCGCGTTCGCTTCGACAATCCGTTCTCATTGCGCTATAATCCACTGGTTGCCGCGCCATTGTTCGGCGCGGAAATCGGGCCCGGCCAGGCCGGGTGGTGGAGGCAGCAGCATGTATCAGGCGCCTCGCGGCACGCAGGACATCCTGCCCGCGGATCAGCCATACTGGCGCTATGTGACCGAGGAAATGCGTAAGGTCGCCGCGCTCTTTGGCCTGCAACAGATTGACACGCCCATCTTCGAGGAAACCGGGTTGTACGTCCGCGGGGTGGGCGAGGGCACCGACATCGTCGACAAGGAGATGTACTCCTTTCAGGATAAAGGCGGCGCGGAGATTACCCTGCGCCCGGAGTGGACCGCGGGCGTGATGCGCGCATACATCGAGCACGGCATGCGCGTCCTGCCGCAGCCGGTCAAGCTCTACTCGATCGGCCCCATCTTTCGCTACGAGCGCCCGCAAGCCGGCCGCTTCCGCCAGCACCACCAGTTCAACGTCGAGATGCTCGGCGAGATCGACCCAGCGGTCGACCTCGAAGTCATGTCGGTCGCGTGGACGCTGCTCTCGCGGCTCGGCTACCGCGGGTTGAATTTCCAACTCAATTCGACCGGCTGCCCTAAATGCCGACCCGCGTACCGCCAGGCGCTCATCGCGTACTTCAAGCAGTACGAGGACCGGCTGAACGACGTCGATCGCCGCCGCCTGTCCATCAACCCGCTGCGCCTGCTCGACTCCAAGGAAGAAGCCGCGCAGCCGCTGCTCAACGACGCACCGCACAGCGTGGATTACCTGTGCGAGGAGTGCGCGACCCACCTTGCCACGCTGCGCAAACACCTCGACGCGCTTGACATGCCCCACAGCATCAACTTCCGCCTGGTGCGCGGGCTGGACTACTACACCAAGACCGTTTTTGAGGTGTGGGCCGAGGGCATCGGCGCGCAGGCCGCGGTGTGCGGCGGCGGGCGGTATGACCGCCTGATCGAGGAACTGGGCGGCCCCCCCACCCCCGGCATTGGCTTCGGCATGGGCATTGAGCGCGTCATCGCCAGCCTCAAGGCGCAGGGCGTCGAGCCTCCGCCGCTACCCGCGCCGCGTGCGCAGGTCTCGCCGCTAGGCGAAGCGGCCCGCACCACGGCAATCAAACTCGCGCGCGACCTGCGCGCGGCCGACATCGGCGCAGTGCTGGCTTTCGGCAACCGCAGCCTCAAGTCGCAGCTTAAGAGCGCGGACAAGGCCGGCATCCGCTACACGCTCATTATCGGTGACTCCGAACTGGCCGAAGGCAAAGTTCTGGCACGCGAGATGGCGACGAGCGAGCAGGTTTCGGTGCCACTGGCGGAGGTCGCGTCATGGCTGCGCAGCCGGCTTGAGCAGGCATGAGGGCGCCGC
>CAZPTI010000047.1:0-10945 GCA_964588925.1 uncultured Anaerolineales bacterium
CCTGCCCCCACCAAATAGGCCTTCTTGCCACAGAGGACGCAGAGGTCTCAGAGATACTCTCTGAGACCTCTGCGTCCTCTGTGGCAAACGACGGTTTACCTCAGCGGATAGACTTCCGACACGTCCGCCTGGTCATGGTACTGCTCTCGCAGCAGCTCGATGTCCCTCGGCTGCATGCGCCAGCCGAGCGCGCCGAGGTTCTCGCGCAGGTGCTCCACACGGCGTGTTCCCGCGATGACGCAGACATTCGGCTGGGAGATGAGCCAGTTGAGCGCAGCCTGCGCGGGCGTCACATCATATGTTGCCGCGACGGCATGCAACAGATCTTCCGCAGTGCCCTGCTCCACCGGCTGCCACGCCACCAGCATCACATCGTTCTCCTGGCAATAGCGCAATAACCCCGCGCGTTCCGGCTCGCGCACGCGCAGGCTGTAGTGCACCTGGTTCGCCACGATCTTTTGCGGCGAGACCGCCTGCGCTGCGGCCAGGCGCTCCGACCGGAAGTTGCTCACTCCGACGTGGCGGATCAGCCCGCGGCGGACTAACTCGTCCATCCCTTCCATCGTCTCCGCAACGGGAATGTCATCGTTCGGATGATGGATCATGTACAGGTCGAGGTAGTCCGTGCCGAGCCGGCGCAGCGACCCCTCGCAGGCCGCGATCAGGTCGCGACGGCGGAGGTGGTGGCCGAGCGCCTTGGACGCAATGAAGAGCCGGCTGCGGTCGAATCCCTTCACCGCCTCGCAGACCAGCTCTTCCGCGTGCCCGTCGCCGTACATTTCGGCGGTGTCGATGTGGCGCACGCCCATTTCTATCGCGGCGCGCAGCGCGGCGATGTCCTCTGCGTCACGACTGCTGTCGACCCGCGCGCCTCCTCCCATGCGCCAGGTTCCGATGCCGTAGACGGGCATGCGGAACCCCGAAAGCAACTGCTTTTCAAGCCCTTCTCCGGGCGCAAGCCGGTGTGGCGTCAAGGCTCCCTCCACTCCCAATGCGTCATCTGCGACATGAAGCCCTGCAATTCGGTGGCAACCGGCTCCAGGAAGGTGTAAGCCGGCACATCCGCCGATGTGATCTGATGCTTTGCCAGCGCGGCATACACCTCGGACAACTCCGACGCGTGCCGGTTGCGCGCCTCGTCCAGCCAGTAGATGCCGACCGGATCCAGGTTGTTGCGCGCGCAGCGCAGCAAGGAGTCCCAGTCGGTGCTGTCGATAAACGGGAACCAGCAGAACCCGCGCCAGTCGACCCCCTGCGCCACCAGTTGCTCCGACTGCTCGACCATGTACTTGAGCCAGCTTAGACGGTCCGATACGTAGCCGCGCAGGTTTGTCTCAGTAAGCATCACAGGCAGGTTGAAGCGCTCGATATACTGCCGCGCCACTTCCGCGAAGCCGTAGGGCGCGCAACTGGGGATGTTCGCACCCGATTCGTGGAACTGCTGCTCGGAATGGCTGTAATAGTCCAGCCCCAGCACGTCGATTTTCGCCGGGTTCGCCCGCAGCCATGCCAGGTCTTCCTCGCTGATACCATCCTTGCCCTGAATGCCGTGCTCCTCCACGAACCAGTACAGGCGATGGCCCGGACCAACGCGACCGAGGATGAGGTCATGCAGGAGGAAGCGGCGGTCGTTGAGGAAGCGCGCCCACGGCACCGACTTCTCGTCCATCGCATGATGCGCCTCGCACGTGTCCACGTGGACGATTTCGATTTGCGGGTCGGCCCTCTTCAGCGCGCGGCTGACATGCGACACTGCGCACGCCACGTTGCGCGCCATCTTCAGCCACTGCCGCTCATGCGCCTCGTAAGGCTTCCAGATGCCCTCGTGCGCGCAGAAAAAGGTGGTGGGCATAGGTTCGTTGAAGGGCGTGTAGCGCCGGACCCACGGGTAACGCTCGGCGAAGGCCATGACGAACGCGGTGTAGCTGTTGACGAACCGCTCGTCGAGGAAGCCCAGCTCCAGCCACGCGGGGAACGACGTGTGGTGGATCGGGTCGACGATGGGGTCAAGACCGAGGTGATCCATCGCAGCCATCACCGAATCCATCCACGACCAGTCGTAACGGCCCGGCTCGCGCTCGATGCGGTGCCAGGGCACGGGGTAGCGTAGCGCGCGGATGCCCGCACTCGCCACCAGTTCAAGGTCGTGGCCGAAGAGGTCGAGGTGCCGGGTGGTCTCAAGAATGTCAGTGTCGTGGTCCGGCATGTAGGTGCTTTCGAAGCCCGTTAGAAATTCCATTGTGACAGGCTGTTCGCCTACCACTAACTGCACGCGTTGCTCGTCTACATCGGCTGGCTTGTGCTCGTTCAAGGTCCTCATCTCTCTCTGCTCGATACAATCACTCCATACAATTCTTCGCGTTATTATGCCCCGGCCGCGCGTTTCGGAGCGTAAGGCGTCCCACAGTTGGCCTGATGATTGCAATGATATGTGAGTTCCCTTAAGTTTCTTTTGACTTCTTCTTGTATGTGCTGCCTTACATCAGTTGATTGATCATCGACGTACAATTGTGGCGAACGTGGCGGCGGATGGAATTGCGAGGTTGCGCGTAGGGGCATCGTGCGGCCATCTCGAATAAGCGAATCCCCGCCTGCGGGCGGAACGAATAAGCGAATGGCGGCGCGCGGGATTCGTTTATTCGTTCCCTGTTCGTTTATTCGAGATGGCCGCGCAACACCCCATCCCGCGCGTCGCTGGCGCCATTAGGTTGAGTTGAAGGAGGAAGCGCGTTATGCCCCTTGTCTCGGTGATCATGCCGACTTACAAACACGAAGCCTTCATCGAGCGCGCCATCGAAAGCCTGCTGGCGCAGGAACTGACCGACTGGGAGTTGCTCATCGTCGACGACGGCTCGCCCGACAACACCGCGGAGCGCGTCGAGTCGTTCCTCTCCGATGCGCGCATCCGCTACCGGCGGCTGGACGAAAACATCGGCATGGGCGCGGCGATTAACCTTGCGCTGGAAGATGCGGCGGGCGAGTTCATCGCCTACCTGCCCTCCGATGACGTTTACTACGCCGCGCACCTGCGCTCGCTGGCTGAGGCGCTCCAGTCGAACCCCCAAGCTGTTCTTGCTCATTCCGGCGTCCGCTACAACTACAATCGCTATTCGCCCGACCAGGCGCCCGGCTTCGCGCTGCAACCGGTGCAGGCCATGCACCGCAAGACCGCCGCGCGCTGGCTGGAGCGCAGGGAGCTCGTCACCGACGACATGGAGCGCATGATGTGGGCGAAGCTCCACCCAGATGGGGAGTTTATCAACACCGGGCAGATCACGTGCGAGTGGGTGGCGCACCCGCGGCAGCGCCATAAGATCGTGCGCGAGCCGGTCGGCGGCATCATGCCCTACCGCCAGTATTACAACGTCAAGGGGCCGCTGCGCTTCCATACCACGGTCGGCAATTTTATCGACGAGGAGAAGCAGTACGCCCGCTACATAGAGCGCCCCGACACGCCCCCCGCGCCCGACGGGCTGAAGATTCTGCTTGTGGGCGAACTGGCGTACAATGCGGACCGCGTGCTGGCGCTGGAAGAACTGGGCCACCGGCTGTACGGCTTGTGGATGGAAGAGCCGTACTGGTACAACGCGGTCGGCCCGCTGGCGTTCGGCCATGTGACCGATCTGTCGCGCGACAACTGGCAGCAGGCGGTCAAGGACCTTAAGCCGGATGTCATCTACGCATTGCTCAACTGGCAGGCGGTGCCGTTCTGCCACGAGGTGATGAAGGGCAATCCGGGGGTGCCGTTCGTGTGGCACTACAAGGAGGGGCCGTTTATCTCGCTCGAAAAGGGTCACTGGCGCGAGATGGTTGACCTGTACCGCGAGGCCGACGGCGTTATCTATTGCTCCGAAGAGATGCAGCTATGGACGGAGACGGTCATCCCGACGATTAAGGGGCATGGTCGGCCCACGATGGTTTTCGACGGCGACCTGCCGAAGCGCGACTGGTTTGCGGGCGAGCGCACGCCAAAGATTTCAGCGCAGGATGGCGAGCTGCATACCGTCGTGCCCGGCCGGCCCATCGGCCTGCACCCGCACACAGTCGAGGAACTTGGCAAAGAGGGCGTCCACCTGCACTTCTACGGCGACTTCACGCAGGGGCAGTGGAAGGAGTGGATCGAGAAGGCGCGGCGGCTGGCGCCGAACCACCTGCACCTGCACGCCAACGTCAGCCAGGATCGCTGGTTGGAGGAGTTCAGCCGTTACGATGCGGGCTGGCTGCACTTCTTCAAGAGCGAGAACTACGGCGAAATCCGCCGCTCCAACTGGGACGACCTGAACATCCCCGCGCGGCTCGCCACGCTGGCGGTCAGCGGTCTCCCGCAGTTGCAGGGGGACAACACGGGGCATCTCGTCGCCACGCAGACGGTTGTGCGGCAACTGGACACGGGGCTGTTCTTCAAGGACATGCATGAGCTGGCCGAGCAACTGCGCGACAGCAGGCGGCTGGCAGAGGTGCAGGACAACACCTGGCGGCAGCGCCATCTGTTCACGTTCGATCATCACGCGCCCGCGCTGGTGGACTTCTTCCGGCGCGTTATCGCAAGCTGGTGAACGGGAACGCCGAATGCGGAACCCGCGTTCGGCGTTCCCGCGGAACTCAACACCGGTATCCTCCGTCACAAAACAGGCATAACTCTCCGCACACTGTTACGTTTGTCCACTTGCCACACATCAATTGAAAGGTAATGCGCGCCATGCGCTTCATATATCTTCTGCTTGCTGCCGCTCTTCTTGAAGCAGCCAGCTTTTCACCCGTTCATTCCTCCGGCACCCATGAGGACACCAGGGACTATGGTCCCATCGACCGCAATTCCGGCTGGCTGCTTGCGGAAGGCCGCCTCTTCTTGACGCGCAACCTCGGCGCGACCTGGCAGGCCGTCATGCCTGCGCTGCTGCCCGATGAATACCTCCTGGCTGCCGATTTCATTCCGACCGGCGCAGGTTGGGCCATTCTGGGGCGTCCACTGGACGACGAACGGAGCGCTCTGCGTCTGGCGCGCACGCCCGATTGGGGCGCAACGTGGTCGTATGCGCCGTTGGCGCTCTTTGCCGACGACGATGCAGACCTCACGATTGCTCGCATGGAGCTTGACTTTGCGTCCGACACGAACGGCGTCCTTCGCGTCCGCCACGTCTCCAGCAGTAACTTCGAGCGATGGTCCGCGTGGCGCACGGCAGATAGCGGTCAGACGTGGGCGCGCGAGGTAGCTGCCGCGCCTTCCGCGCGTGATGCTCAATTCGTTGACGCGCAGGTTGGCTGGCGGCTTGAACGAGACGGCGAATGTTCGGAGAACGGCGCGATGCGCGTCTGCAAGCAGACAATGACGCTCAACGCAACGACGGACAGCGGGCAGACGTGGCGCAGCGTGCCGCTGCCCGACGAAGTCGAAGCAGAGCGCGAGTTCACCGTAGCGCAGAGCGGCGCGGCCAGCGCGGCGGGCATGAGCAGCCGCACGATGGCCGTCATCGGGCAGGGTTTCGACAAGTGCGAGGCCGCGACGATCGAGCAGTTTTGGGACTGGCGCATGAACAGCCCGTACAGCGCCACTAACCTGTACATCGGCGGCTCGAAGCGTTACTGCGCGAACCGCGCGCTCAGCGCGGACTACCTGCGCGCGGTCGCTTCGATAGGCTGGACGTTCATCCCCACGTGGGTTGGACCGCAGTCGCCATGTTATGGGGGCGGCAACGGCGGCATCAGCCGCGACCCGGCTACCGCGCAGAGCCAGGGCTGGGCGGAAGCGCAGGCCGCGGCTGACACGGCCTTGCGCCTCGGCCTGACCGAACCGGACGGCACGGGCAGCATCATCTATTACGACATGGAGTATTACAACACGAGCGACGGCAGTTGCAACGCGGCCGTGCAGGCGTTTGTGACCGGCTGGGTGAACGGCCTCCATAGCCGGGGCAACCTTGCCGGCGTCTACGGCACCGGCTCCACGCTCAAGCTGCTCGCCAACCTCAACCCGCCGCCGAATGCGATCTGGGCCGCGCACTGGATTTACGACAGCTACACCCCGGACGCATCCGTGTGGAACGTCTACGCGCTGGCGAACGGGCTGTGGGTGAACCAGCAGCGCCTGCGACAGTACACCGGCGGGCACAACGAAACGTGGGGCAGCAGCACGCTCAACATCGACTCCAACGTCCTCGACGGGCCGGTCGCGGTGATGAACAGCGTGCCCGCAACACCTACTCCCACGCCAACGCCCACCGCGACATCCACGCGTGTCCCGTTTACACCAACCGCATGGCATTACCTGCCGATGGTGCTGCATTGAGTGAAGACCGTCGGGTTTCCACCGTCACGAAGTGACGCACCCGACGGGTCTGTCTCACGCGGAACCCTCTCCTCTCCCTCGTCGTTCTCACAACAATGATTGACTTCATGAGGGAGGATCGATGAAACTGATTTCCAGCAAGACGCACGGCGTCATCGACTACATCGCCGCGCCGGTGATTTTCGCGCTGCCGCGGCTGCTCAAATTCCCGAAGCGCCTGGTCACGATGTTCACGTTCGTGGCCGCGTTCCATGCGCTTTACAGCATGCTGACGAAGTACGAGCTGGGCGTGGTTAAGGTGCTGCCCTACAAAGGCCATCTTGCGCTCGACACCGCGCTTGCGACCGCTACGGTTGCCGCGCCGGTCATGTTCACCGAAGCGAAGCCGCGCGTTGCGCCGGTCATCATCGCGATGGGCGTGGTCGAGGGGCTGATTACGGCCGCGTCGCTGATCAATCGCCCAAAGAAGCAGGGCATCGAGGGGCTGGCCGAGGGCTTCCAGGAAGGCGCGGGGCTGTAAACGAGTTTCTGCCGCAGAGGGCGCAGAGGACTCAGAGCATCTTGAGCTAAGGTCTCTGCGCCCTCTGTGTCCTCTGTAGCTTAAGGCAACTCCACCGCCCAGATGTTCCGGTCCGCGCTCTCCACGTACGCCACGTATTGTCCATCCGGTGAGATGCGCCAGTCGCCGTTCGAGATCTTCACCGGCGTCTCCTCGCCCCGCGTGAGTTGCTCTAAGGCCAACGTCTCCGGCTCAACCTGCCAGAACTCGTGATACCTCGCGTTCGGGCGGAAGGGGACGATCACGAGGCGGTCGCCCTCCGCGCCGGCGCGCCACTGGTATGCGCCGAACGCCTCTTTCGGCAGCGCGTTCGGCTTCCCGCCCTGCGTGTCCACGAGCCACAGCCCGTTCTGGCCCGCTTCCGCAAAGGTCGTATAGAAGGCCACCCAGCGCCCGCTCGGCGAGAGGATCGCGCTGCGCAGCCGCTCGGCCCGCGCGAGCTCGCGCAGCTTGCCGTCCGCCAGGTTGAGCGCCCACAGGACTTGCTCGCCGCCGGTCTTGTTTTCCTGCCCGTTCACAAGCAGTTCGCCGTCTGAAATCCACCCGCCCACACCCCCGCGGCGCAACTGCGCAACGCGCTTCGGGTTGCTCCCGTCTACGTTCGCGGTCCAGATCGCCGCGACCTGCTGCTCCGGGTTCGCGTTTTCGTTGCTGATGCTCCACGCGATGCGCTTGAAGTCGGGCGAGAAGTGGACGTTGCGCCCCTGCGCGGGCACGCGGAATGACTTGCCGTCGCTCAGGCGAACGAGCGTCGTCGCGTTCTGCGTTGTCTCGATCCGATATGGCCCAACGATGCGGCTGTCCTCCACGCGCTCCGACACCAGAACCGGCGCCGCGCCCGCCTTCTCCGGGCTGACCGCGTAAATCCCCAGCTTCCCGCCCTGCGGCCTGTCGATGTAGCGAATTTCCTTGCCGTCGGGCGACCAGAACGGGAGCGTGCAGCATCCGCCTGTCGTCAGTCGCACGGGGGCCGGCGCGCTCTGCGTGTTCACCGAACCGATGCCGAGCATTCTGTAGGGACTGGAAAGCAGCGCGCGCATCTGCTCCGCCAGGTCGACCGGCGTTGCGTTTCCGATTACGAGCGCAAGCAGAACTGCGGTGAAGGCGCGTGTCATCATCGTGTCCTCGGCCAGGGGTTTTTGAAGTTGTTCAGCAGCCGGCCACCCGAGACCGCCGGTGGCTGATCGTCCAACTGCTGCCATTTGCGCGGGTCGTCCAGGTCACGCTGGAAGCCGCGGCTGAAGTTGCCGATGAGCGCGAGGTTGTCCCAGTCCGCCTGCATCAGCGGCACCGGATTGTACTTCCAGGCGCGTCCCGGATAGTCGCGCACTTCGAGGTGCAGGTGCGGCCGGCCGGAACACGTCTCGTCCGGGTCGCCGCTCAGCGCGATCACGTCGCCCTGCTTCACCTTCTGCCCCGGCGTGAGCTTTGGTCGCTCCAACAGGTGCCCGTAGAGCGTGGCGTATTTTAGCTGCGGGTGGTCGATAATCAGGTTATGCGGCGCGGAGCCGTACGCCCGCGCATCGACCAGCGCGACCACACCGTCGGCCACCGCCACGATGGGCGTGCCGCACGGCGCGGAAAAGTCCATGCCGAAGTGGATGCCCTGACTGTAGCGGTAGGTCGTGTTGCGGTTAAAGTACGCGCCGACCGTGTTGCCATACGTCTGGCCGAGCAGCCATGTGTCCGGGCCGGGTGGGTCGGCGAAGGGCAGGATGAACGGGCGGCCGGGGCCTTGCGTAGCAGCCTCTGTGACCGCCTGCGCAGGCGTAGCGGCAAGCACGACCAGCAGCGTAAGAAAAACTAGGAGAGGAAAGCGTCGTCTCATATGGTTGTCCCCAAGGGATTATTACGTGCCAGGCGCCTGGCACGTGGCGAGCATGGCGTTTCAACTGCGCGCCCGCGCCACCTTCTCCAACCGCGCCAGACTCGCCACCATATCGATCCCCTCCCCCAACACGGGCTTGAACAAATCTCCATGCTTTGCGAGCCGGTCGGGCAGCGTGCGGATGTTGAACTGGCCGGGCGTCATGCCGGGGCGAACCTCCTCCCAGAGCAGGGGGGTTGCCACGGGTGCGCCCGGCCGCGGGCGGAGCGAGTAGACCGTCGCCATCGTCTGGCCGCGCCGGTTTTGCAGGAAGTCAAGGTAAATCTTGCCCTTGCGCTTCTCTGGGCTGCGCTCGACGCTGGTCGTTTCGGGCAGCCGGTCGTTGATCAGGTACGCCACCAGCCGGCCAAACTCGCGCACCTGCTCGTACGGATACTTCGCGCCGAGCGGCGTGTAGATGTGCAGGCCGGTCGCGCCCGATGTCTTGATGTAGTTCGGAATCTCCGCCGCATCGAACAGGCGGTGGACTTCCAGCGCGGTATTGATCACCTCGGCAAAGGCGATGTCCAGCGGGTCAAGGTCGATCACGAGATAATCCGGGTTGTCGAGGTGCTGCCAGCGCGAGTTCCACGGATTGACCTCGATGCACCCCATGTTCGCCATCAGCGTGAGCGTAGCCTCGTCCTGGCACAACAGGTACTCTTCCGGATCGTCATCATCGCCGATGACTACCGTCTCGACCCATCCGGGAACCTGCCCGCCCACGTCCTTCTGGAAGAAGCTCTCGCCGTTGATCCCGTTCGGGAAGCGGTGCAGCGACTCGGGCCGGTCGATCAGGTACGGCAGGATGAGCGGCGCAATGCCGCGGTAATAGCTGACGATGTCGCGCTTGGTCAGACCGTCATCGGGAAAATATAGCTTATCAGGGTTGGTGATTTCGATGGTGCGGCCGTCGACCGTCACCACCTCCGGCTTCTCTTCCTTGCGCTTGTAGCGGCGTTTCGTCGCTTTTGCCAGCGGCACGGGCAGCTCGCGGCAGACGCTCAGCGGCTCGATGTCGTCGCGCAGCCCGATAAAAATCGGCTGCCGCATCATGCCGTCCTTGCTCCACTCGGCAAACTTCACGTCGCACACCAGCTCGGGCCGCGTCCACGTGGGCGGCGCGTTGGTCGGCGGCGCGACCTTGAACGGTGACTTCTTGATGATGAGGGGCTCCAACCGCTCCTTGACGTGCGCCAGCTCGGCCTCCGTAAAACCGCCGCCCGTGTGGCCGATGTAGACAAGTTGCTTGCGGCTGTCATCGTCCGTCGGCTCGCCGTTCTCGTCCTCGTACACACCCAGAATCAACGCGCCGAGGTCTTTGCGCCCGCCGCGCGGCTCGGTGAACCCGCAGATGACCGCCGACTGCTGGAGGTGCGTCTTGACCTTCAGCCAGTCCTCCGTGCGGTCGCCCGACCGGTACTGACTCGCGCCGTCCTTCGCGATGACCCCTTCCAAATCCTGCGCGCGCGCTGCATCGTAGAGCGCGCGGCCGTTCCGCTCGATGTAATCGCTCCAGCGCACGTGCGGCATGTCGGGCAGGATCGCTTTGAGAATGGCCTTGCGCCGCAGCAGGGGCAGGTTGCGCAGGTCGTAGCCTTCGAGATAGATGATGTCGAAGACATAATAGACAATCGCACCTTCCGCATCGCTCAGCCAGTTTTGCAGCAGCTTGAACTCCGGCCGCCCCTCCTTGTTGAGCACGACGATCTCGCCATCGAGCACCGCGTCGAACCTGAGCTTCTCCAGGTCACGCACCACGGGGGCATAACGCTCGTTGTAACTCAGCATGTTGCGCGAGTAGAGCAAAACGTCCCCGCGCTTGACCTCGGCCACCGCTCGGTAGCCGTCCCACTTGATCTCGAACAGCCAACCGTCGCGGTCGAACGGCTCGTCCGTGAGCGTGGCAAGCATCGGCTTGACGTCGTGCGGCATCTCGGCCTGCGCCGCCCCGGTCAGGTCGATGCGCGAGAGGTCGACGCCGTCAATTGCCACGGTCGGCGCAAAACCCATCGCGCGTGACGCCGGCTGAGCTTCGGCTTCGATCGGCCCTTCAGCTTCCTCGCCGTCATCCCGGTTCGACCGCCACACCGCCTCGCGCGCCGCGGCGATCTCCTCCATGCTGCGCCCGCTCAGCACCGACCGGTCCCACAGCAGCACGTCCTGCTTTGTGGCGAAGTCGTCCTGCTTCTTGATCAGCAGCCAGGCGTTCTCGTCCTTCCCGCTGGAAGGG
>CAZPTI010000047.1:11045-23136 GCA_964588925.1 uncultured Anaerolineales bacterium
GGGATAATTCCCTCGAATGCGCGGTAGTCCAGTGGATGATCTTCGACCATCATCGCGAGACGCTTGTCTTCCGGGTTGAGCGAAGGGCCCTTCGGCACGGCCCAGCTTTTCAGCGCGCCGTCCAGTTCCAGGCGAAAATCGTAGTGCAGGTGCGAGGCCGCGTGCTTCTGCACGACGAACCGGAGCGGCTCTCCCGGCGAACTCTCGCTCACCTCGGGCGGCGGCTCGGGCGTCTTCTTGAAATTGCGCTTCTGGCGATACGTTTCGAGCGTCATGCGTCATGTCCCGCAAGTTGCCAACTTGCGGCGCAAACCCCTACTTCCGCGCTTCTGCCATTTCCAGGCTCTCGCGCAGCTTGGCGAACAGGTCGGTGACCTCCGACGGGATCGGCTCTTCCTCTGCCGGCTCCTTGAGCTTGCCCGCGGCCTTGTCCTCGATGAACTTCTTGAGCGTTTCAGTATACGTGTCGGTGTACTCGTTCGGATCAAACGTCTCGGTCATCTGGTCGACGAGGCGGACCGCCATGTCCAGTTCTTTCTTCTGAGCTTCGTTCGCGGGCGGCAGGGTGAGCCCTTCGGGGTTGCGCACCTCGCTCGCCCAGCGCATTTGCAGCAGGACGATCATGTCGCCCTCCGGCCGCAGCAGGCACATCCGCTCGCGCGTACGAAGAACGTACTTCGCCACGGCCACCTTCTCGGTCTTCTTGAGCGCCTCGCGCAGCAGCGCATACGCCCGCGCCGCGCCCTTCACCGGCTCCAGGAAGTAGGGCTTCTCCAGCAGCTTGGCGTCGACCTCCGTCTCCTTGATAAACGCGACAATCTCGATCGTCTGCGTCTTCTTCGGCGCCGCGCGCTTGAAGTCCTCGTCCGTCACGACGACGTAATCGCCCTTGCGGAACTGGTAGCCCTTGACGATGTCTTTGTACTCGACTTCTTCGCCGTCCGTCTCGCACACGCGCACGTAGCGGATGGGGCACAGGTCGCCCTTGCGCAGCATATCGAAATCGAGGTCCTGCTGCTCGCTGCCGCTAAACAGCTTTACGGGGATGTAGATGAGACCGAAGCTAATCGCGCCGCTCCAGATCGACCGCATACGTCCTCCTCACGCGTCAACACCAAATCGCTTTGAGTATAGGTCAAGGTTCGCGCAAGGACTGTAACACGCGGCACGGATGCGCGCGGGGGCGGACAGTGCTATAATTGAGGCGGAGGCTTACTGCGATGCTTGACGAACGAACCCGAGTTGCAATACGCGAAGCTGTCAGGGAAGTTGATCCTGAGCAGATCGCTTTGGCGCGCAGGCTGACGATTGCGCAGAGATATGCGAAGATGGAATCCATGATCGAGTGGGCCGAACGAACAAGCGCGTATCGGCTCCGGCTCCGTCGGCCTGACCTGAGCGATGTCGAAGCGTTGCGGGCTGTCAGGAGCGCAAGATGAGTCAAGCAGATGGGCTTCTTAACTTCACCCGGTTCGTTCAGATCGTCCTGGAGGCGTTGGATGCGGCGCAGATCAGATACATGGTCGGTGGCGCGGTCGCGACAGCCGCATGGGGGCAGGCCAGAACAACACAGGATTTGGACGTAGTGGTCGACTTACCTGTGGAAGCAATGCCGACACTGTCCGATGAGTTGCAGAAGCGCGACATGCTTGTTCCCTTTGATGTCATGCTTGACTTGTGGTTGCGTTCGCGTGGCGACCTCGCAATCAACGCCATTCACTGGCCGTCAGGCTATAAGGCAGAACTCTTCATGCTGCGCCCGGATGATGAACTGCGCCGTCTGGCGTTTGAACGTCGCGTACGCGCAGACTACGGGCCTCCGCTGGGCGAAATCTGGGTGCATGCGCCGGAAGACCTAATTCTTTATAAACTGCGCTACTACGCTATCAGTCAGCAGACAAAACATGTGCGGGATATCGGGAGCATCATTCAGACGGTAGACGAAGAACTGGACTGGGACTATCTTAACGATAGGGTTGCGCAGTTAGGGCTCGAACCGCAGTGGTTTGAACTGCTGGACGAGGTTGAAAAGCTGCGAGCAACGCGACAGACTTGAGAAAGGCGTGTGTTGTGACAATGGCTTCCTGGCCCCCCGGCTTCACGATCCGCGCGCCGCGTCCCGACGAGGAGCAGGCGATCACGGACCTGATCGTCGCGCGCAACCTGGCCGACCACGGCGAGCCGGAATGGGATATCGAGGACCTGCGCAGCGATTGGAAGCGCCTCGGCTTCGAGTTGGAACGCGACGCGCGCGTTGTGGTCGCGCCGGACGGGCGCCTGGTTGCCTACGCCGATGTCCACGCGCGGCCGAACAAGGTTCAGGTCGGCGAAAGCTCGCTCATTCATCCAGACTACCTCGGCATGCAACTGGAGCAACCGTTTGTCGCGCTGGTCGAGTCTCTGGCCGCGCAGCACGCTCTGCCGAGCGTCGTGTGGATGCGCGAGGTAGGCCGGTCTGCCCCGCTGGTTGAGCGCGGTTACACGCCAGCGCGCTACCTCTGGCAGATGCGCATCGAATTTGATGCGCCGCCCCCTCCCGCGGTGTGGCCCAAAGGCTACGCGGTCCGCATCATGCAGGAAGCCGACGAGCGTGAGGCGCACGCTTTGATCGATACCGCTTTCACCCGCCCCGACCGCGCGCCGGTTCCCTTCGACGAATGGCGCCGTTTCATCGTCGAGCGCGCCGACTTCGACCGCTCGTTGGCCTTCATCGCGGTGGGCGGGGAGGAGATCGTCGGCGCAGCGATGAGCAGGGAGTACCACGATCCCGATGAGGGCTGGGTGCAGCAACTGGTCGTGGCGGAAGGGCATCGCGGGAAGGGGTTAGGCGCAACGTTGCTGCGCCATGCGTTCGCCGAGTTTTACCGGCGCGGGATTACGCGCGTCGGTCTCGGGGTGGATGCGAACAATCCGTCTGCGACGAAACTCTACAAAGGCGTCGGCATGACCGCGGTTCGCCAGTATATCGAGTACGCGAAGCCCGCGTAGCGCGCGAGACCCGTCAGGTTTCCGAAACCTGACGGGTCTGTTCTTTCACTTATTAACGCGAATGCGCGGGTTGAGGATGCCGTAGAGCAAATCCGCGGCCAGGTTCGCAAAGCAGAAAGTTGCCACCACTACCATGCTGCACGCCTGGATGAGGATCAGGTCGCGGCGCTGGATGCCGTAGACGAGCAGCCGGCCCAGCCCCGGATAGCCGAAAAGCTGCTCGGTGACGATCAGGCCGCCGATCAGGAAGCCGATGCCCATCGCCACAACCGTGATTGTCGGCAGCAGCGAGTTACGCAGCACGTGCCGCGTCAACACCTGCCCTTGCGGCAGCCCCTTCAACTCCGCCGCGCGCACGTAGTCCGTCTTGAGCACGTCGATCGTGCTGGCGCGCGTCATGCGCGCCATGTACCCGAGGCTCGTCAGGCTGACGGCAATCGCTGGCAGGATGAGATACGGGAGCGCGTCGATAAACGAAGTGTTCGGCTCGATGGAGGAGTTGGCCGGCAGCCATTTGAGCGACAGCGCGAACACCGCGATGAGAATCAGCCCGGTGACAAATTCCGGCAGCCCGACGAACGCCATCGTGACCGCCGAAATGGCCTGGTCGACCGCCTTCTCGCGCTTGAGCGCAGCGATCACGCCGAGCAGGATGCCGAGCGGCACGTAAAATGCCAGCGCGACCGCGCCGAGCATGGCGGAGTTGCGCAGACGACTCATCACCATCGGCTGCACCGGCTGCTTGCTCACCATCGACTCGCCCCAGTCCCCCCGCGCGAACCTGGTCAACCAGTCGATGTACTGCACCGTAACCGGTCGGTTCAGCCCAAGCTCCTCGCGCAGGTTTGCCACGGCCTCCTCGGTCGCAAACTGTCCCAGCATGACTGCGGCGGGGTCGCCCGGCAGCAGTTGCGTCGCCGCGAAAATCACGATGGACGCCAGCAGCATGGTCAGGATGATGAAGCCGAGCCGCCGCAACAGGTAGGTGGTCATCGCATCCGTCCTCTCAGTCGCTTGCGTCGACCGGCGCAGTCTGCAAGGCGGCCAGTTCCGCGGCCGGGATGTGGCAGCAGATGTGATGATCGCCGCCTAAGTCTTGCCAGGGCGGCTCCTGTGTCTCACAGATGACGCCGAGCTTGCGCGGGCAGCGGGTGTGGAAGCGGCAACCGCCGGGGATGTCAACCGCGCTCGGCACCGATCCGCTCAGCCGGATGCGCTCTTGCCGCGCGTCCGGGTCAGGGATGGGCAGCGCGGAGAGCAGCGCCTCGGTGTACGGATGGAAAGGTGGCGCGAAGACGGCCTCCGGCGGCCCCCACTCCCACAGCCGCCCCAAATACACCACGCCGATCCAATCGGACAGGTGGAGCACCGCGGCAAGGTCGTGCGAGATGAAGAGGTACGATGTCCCCTGCGTGTCCTGCAGGTGGCCGAGGAGGTTCATCAGCGACGCCTGCACGGACACGTCGAGCGACGAAATCGGTTCGTCGAGGATCATCAGCGTTGGGTCGGCCGCGAAGGCGCGGGCGATTGCCACGCGCTGCTTCTCGCCGCCGCTCAACTCGTGCGGCAACCGGCTCATGTAGTCTTCCGGAAGATTCACCGCGGCAAACAGCGCCCGCACGCGCCGCGGTATCTCCGCTTTTGGGACGTTGCCGAGCCGGGCCAACGGCCGCGCGACGCTCTCGCCCACCGTCCGCTGCGGATTGAGCGACGCGTCCGGGTTCTGGAAGACCATCTGAATCTTCTTGAGCTGGCTCGCTGTGCGATCGCGCACGCTGTAGCGCACCCTCTCGCCGTCCAAGACGATCTCTCCGCCGGTCGCCTCTTCCAGCCCGGCAATGCAGCGCGCAAATGTTGTCTTGCCGCATCCGCTCTCGCCGACGATCCCCATCGTGCGACCCCCGCGCATGCGCAGGCTGATGCCATCCACCGCGCGCACCGACTTCCGTCGTCGCGCCAACACATCAACGACGCTCGTTGGGCTGATGGGAAAGTGTTTCTTGATGTTCCGCGCGTCCAGCACTACCGGTCCCAACTCGCGCGGCGCCGCGCGTTCCTCGCGCACCGCGGCTGCGGCATACCGCTCCGGGTGCGCCTGCAAGTCGCGCCACCGGATGCACGCGGTGCGGTGGTCGGGCATGGCTTCGACGAGCGGCGGACGCGCGGCGTTGCACTCCGGAATCATCAGCGGACAGCGCGGGGCGAAGATGCAGCCCGGCGGCAGTTGGTCGGGTCGGGGGATGCGCCCCTTGATGGTGTTCAGGGTGACGTCCCGGCTGCCCGCATTGACCTTCGGCACGCACCCCAGCAGGCCGAGGGTGTACGGGTGCAGCATCTGCTTGAACACGGGTCGGATGAAGCCCTCTTCCATTAACTCCCCGGCATACATCACACCGACCCGGTGACAGATGCGCGCAACCACACCCAGATTGTGCGTGATGTAGAGCACCGCCGTGCGGTATTCAGCCAATAAATCGCGCAGGAGGTCAAGGATCATCGCTTCGGTCGTCACATCAAGCGCGGTGGTTGGCTCGTCCATGATGAGCAGCCGCGGGTTGGTTGTCAGCGCGATGGCAATCAGCACGCGTTGTAGCTGCCCGCCCGAAAGCTGATGCGCGTAACGCCGCGCGACCGTTTCCGCGTCGGGCATGCGCACTTTGTCCAGCATCTCGACCGCCTTCGCCTGCGCGTCCCGCTTCGTCATGCCGAGGTGCAGCCGCGCGACTTCCGCGATCTGCTCACCGATGGTTACGGAGGGATTGACCGCGGTGTTCGGGTCCTGATGCACCATCGTGATCTGCGAGCCCCACACTTTTCGCATCTCCGAGCGGGGCAGGCCCAGCAGGTTTGCGCCGTCAAGAGACACGCTCTCCCCGGTCGCATGGCCGTTCGCGGGCAGATATTGCACGATGCCGCGCGCCAGCGTGGTCTTCCCCGATCCCGACTCGCCGACCAGCCCGTAAATCTCGCCCGCCGCGATGCTCATCGTGACGTTGCGGACGGTTTCGAGCGGTCCCTTCTCCGTGTCGTACGTGATGGTTAGCCCGCAGACTTCGAGGACGGGGCGGTTCGCGGCGCCGATCTGTTTGTTCATCGGTTACCTCTCACCCCGTCACCCCGCCGGGCAGCAGCATGCGCCGCAGCCCGTCGCTCAGAAAGCCGATGCCCACGACCAGCAGCGCGATGGTCCCCGCGGGAAAGAGCAGAACCCAGGGCGCCTGCGTGAAGTAGTTGCGCGCCTCGCCCACCATCAGCCCCCAGTCGGGCGAAGGCGGCTGCACGCCGAGGCCGAGGAAACCGAGCGACGCGACGAGAAAGATCGCGTACGCGAAGCGCATGGAAGATTCGACGGCCAACGGAGGAAGGACGCTGGGCAACATTTCACTGAACATAATGTAAGCGGCAGACTCGCCGCGCATTTTGGCGGCTTCGACAAACTGCCGTGTCTTGAGGTCGAGCACGACACTGCGCACCACGCGCGACACCATCGGGATATACAAAATGCCGACAACAACAATGACGTTGACCCGCGAGGGGCCGAGCGTGGCAAGGATTAGCAGGGCGAGCAGGAGCGGCGGAATCGCCAGCAGCACGTCGACCAGGCGCATGGCGATTTCGTCGAGGATGGAGCCAAAGTAGCCGGCCAGCAGTCCCAACCCCAGGCCGAGCAGCACTGCGATCAGCGTGCCCGTGCCCGCCACGATGAACACATCGCGCGCGCCCGACAGCACGCGCGAGAAAATATCGCGGCCGAACTGATCGGTGCCGAAGATGTGTTCCGCCGACGGCGGCTGAAGGCGTTCGGTGAGTTTCTGCTGCGTATACGGATAAGGCGCGATCATCGGGCCGAACACGGCCAGGAACAGGAAAAAGCCGACGATTGTCATGCCGATGACTGTTGCCGGATACCGTCGCACGCGGCGCCATGCGAGCGCGAGCCGCGAGGGTCGTCGCGCAGGCAGTTCTAGTTGTGACTCCATTTGGCGGCTCCGGTTTGTCGCAGGGCGCGTAGTCACCACTTGCGCGCCCGGCGGTCACGATCCTACTTCTCGAAGTACGCAGTCCTCAGATCCAATGCCGTCCCCAGATAGCTCGTCGGCTGGATCCCTTTCAGCTTCGCGCTCACGCCCCACAGATTGTTCGCAAAGAACGGCACGATGATCGGGCCGCGGTCGATGAAGATTTGCTGGATCTGCTTGTAGAGATCCGCGCGCTTCGCGCGGTCCATCTCCACTCCTGCCTTCGCCGCAAGGTCGTCCAACTCCTTATCGCACCAGTGGCTCTCGTTGTACTCCCCGCCACAGACATACGCCAGGTTCAGGTAGGGCTGCGGATAGGCGCGCGAACCCCAGTCGGTGATGCCCAGGTCCACTTCCATCCAGAGGTTGTCCGCGCCGTAGTAGACGCTCGACGGCACAATCTGAATGTCCGCGTCGATGCCCGCCTCGGCCCACTGTTCCTTGAGGATCGTCGCCATCGCGGGCACCGGCGAGCTATCCTGCGCGGTCAGCGTCACCTTCAGCCCGTCGGCGTACCCCGCCTCGGTTAGCAACTGCTTCGCCTTTGCCACATCGCGCACCGGATCGGGCGCGTCGAGGTAGAAGTCCGCGTAGCCGGGGCCGAACGGCGTATTGTGGCCGACGACGCCCAGGCCCTCAAACGCGCCCGCGAGGATCGCCGCGTTGTCGGTGGCGAGCTTGAACGCCTGCCGCACCTTCGGATCGTCGAACGGCTTCTTGTCCGAGCGCATGCGGATGACCCACGTCGTGTTCGATGGCTTTTCGAGCACCTGGATATTCGGGTCTTCCTTGAGCGTCTTGACCGACTCCGCGGGCAGGTAGAGCACGTAGTCGACCTGGCCGCCGCGGAGCGCCTCGACCTGCGCGGATGGTTCCCCTAAGAAGATGAACTCCATGCCGTCAAGATATGGCAGTTGGTTGCCCTCCGCGTCCTTCATCCAGTAATTCGGGTTGCGCTTGAACGTCAGCCGCTCTTCGGGCAGGAACTTCTCGATCATGAACGGCCCGGTGCCGATCTGCTCCGTCTTGAAATCCTTGGTGCCGCTCCAGACGATCAGCGCGTGATAGTCGCCCAGGTCGAGCGGGAAGTCCGGGTTCGGCTTGTTCAGCTTCATCACGACCGTGTAGTCGTCTGGTGTGCTGATGTCGTCGATGATCGAGTAGAGGGACACCGTCGACGCGCCGACCTTTTCGTCGCGCAGGCGGTCAAAGGTGAACTTAACGTCCTTCGCCGTGAGCGGCTCGCCGTTGTGGAACTGCACGCCCTGTCGGATGGTGAAGGTCCACGTCAGACCGTCCTCGCTCGTCTCCCACTTCTCCGCGAGGCTGCGGCTCGGGTCCGGCGCGTTGTTCTCGTCCGTGTAGACGAGGAAGTCGCCCCACTGGCGGCCGATCTCATCGTCCGCGATGGAGGTGAGGAACGCGGGGTCGAGGATGGTGGCGGCGAAGTAGGCATGTCGCAACGTGCCGCCATACTTGTCGCTGGTGGTGGTGGCCGCCGCGCTGGTCGATTCGGGCGCCGCCGTAGCGGGTTCTTTGGTTGGTTCGGCCGGCGCCGCCGTCGGCTGCGCGGGCGCGGCGGTTGCTTCGGCGGGAGCCGGGGTCGTTTGGGCAGGCGCGGTGGTGGCCTGCGGGGCAGGCTGCGGCGCGCACGCGCTCAGCAGCATGCTCAGGATGACGATGGCGGCCAGCAGGACGCTGAACCTTCGCGAGGACCTCATAGCCTTCCTCCTTGTGACTAAACGGAGCCAAAGAACGCTGATACTCTGCGAAGCCGAGCGCACGGCTGCGCTACCCGGCGTCCAGCGCCAGAGCGAACCGTTGCGCTGCCCCTTATCCTACCACGATTGCGCGCAGACGTCTGCGCCGCTTATCGCGCATCAGCGACGATCTGATCCAGCCGCGCCAACACGTCAGCGGGCAGCGGCTCCGGCTTGTGCGTGGCGAGAATTTTCAGCGCCTTCTCCTGGCTGCGCTGTCGCAGCGTCTTGCCCCCCGCGCGGCTCCAATCCTCGTATGCGCGGCGCTCGAACAGCTTCGGGTACCAGTCCTCTTTGTAGTGTCGCCGCGTGTGGTCCGCGCCCATCCACTCGCCAAACGGGCCGATCTCGTCGATCAGGTCGAGCGCCAGCGTCTCGTCGTTGATTTCCAGCCCCTTCATAAAGGCCTTCGCGTACCCGATCATCTCGTCGCACATCACGATCTGTTCGATCGAGTTGGTCAGGCCGCCGTCCAGATAGCCCACATCATGCACCATCTGCGCGCCGGCCAGCGCTTCCAGGATGATGGAGAATGCGGCTTCGGCAGCGGCCTGTTCGTCGGGGATTTTCGAGTCGCTGCACCCGCCCAGCCCGAAGATGGGCAGTCCGTACCGGTGGGCCAGCTCGACCAGCATCACGCGGTTCTGCGGATCGGTGTACGAGTCGACCATCGTGCGCATGTCGAGCATATCATTCACGCCACCCGTCAGGATGACCGGCGCGCCCTCGCGCTTGAGCTGCGCAATGACCAGCCCGGCCAACTCGCCCGCGTTTGCCATTGCGATGGCGCCCGCCGCCGTGACCGGCCCGCTCATCCCGCGCAGCACGACCGGCGTGTAGGTGGTGGGCAGACCGCGCTCGGCCATGAACAGAAGCTTTTGCAGCGCCTCCGCGTTGTGCCGGAGCGGATGCGTCACATTAATATAGAGCGCGACCTGCGGGTTGCGCCGCAACGCCTCTGCACCCCCGGCCACTGCCTCGGCCATCAGCAAGGCGTCGCGCGTCCCCGCAAACTCCATCGTCACAAAGAGAATCGGCTTGATGCTGTTCGCCAGCATCGCGCGCATCTGGTGGCGGTCATAGGTGGTCTGGTCGACGTCGGTCGCAATGCAGAACGACATGAGGAAGTCGATGTGGGGCAGCGCGTCGCAGACGACCGTCGCCTCCTCCACATCGCGCAGCGTCCCGACCCGGCGCTCGCCCGTCCGCACGTCAATCACGTTGGGGCAGTCCGAGCCGGGGCCGAAGAAGACGTTGTTGCGCTCCAGCGGCATGACGCGGCGGCCGTGCCGGTCGCACAGCACGACGCGCTTCGGCGCCATCGTCAGCGCCCACTCGACCAGCCCCGGCGGGATGCGCACGCGCGCGCCCCTGCCTTCGTCGACTACCTCCGCATGCAGCCCCTTGCGGCGCAGCAAGTCGACCGCCTCCGGCTCGTACAGCACGACGCCGGTCCGGTCGAGGATTTCGAGCGAGGCATGGTGCAGGCGCTCCGTCTGGTCGTCGGAGAGCTTGCGAAAGCGGGGGGTGTCGTAGGATGTGTAGTTGCTTTGCAGGGTCACGTGGGTTACTCCGTTCATGGATCGAGATCTGATGGGTTTCCGAAACGTGTCAGGTCTTCGGTGAATCAGCCGCTCGTTGCGCCGCCACGGTCAGCGCCTCTTCCACCAGCACCGGCAGCACTGCCAGCCGGTGCTCCCGCGACGCGCGCAAGGCGCTGCTGCGCGGCTGCGCATTGCAGAGGGCCAGTTGCGCCGCCTCGGCCAGAACCTCGGGCGAAGGCGCCTGTCCGCGCAGAAACGCCTCCGCATCCCTGGCGCGCAAAGGACATGGCCCAACAGGCCCCATCGCAATTGTCGCGGCAGCGATGCTCTCGCCATCCAGCGTCACCGTCGCCGCGCAATTAAGCGTCGGCAGGACAAGCGACGGCCTTCTGCCCGCGCGGCGCCACGCGGTGCCCCATGCGCACACAGGCAATGGAAAGCGGATATGCGTCAGCAGTTGCCCCGTCGGGTCGATCTTCGAGCGCCCCGGCCCCAGATACAGGTCCGTGACATGATGCCACGTCGCGCCGCTTGCGTCGAGCACGCGCGCCTCCGCATTAAGCGCCACCGCGATGATCGCGCCGTCCGCCGCAGGCATCGCCTGGACCAGATTGCCCGCCCACGTCGCGCTCGTTTGGATTGCCCGCGCGCCGACCGAGGCCGCCGCGTCTGCCAGCGCGTGGACACGGCCGGCGATCAGCGGGTGCTCGCGCAATGCCGCAAACGGCACGGACGCGCCCACGATCATATAGCCATCGCGCGCTTCAATACGCCTCAATTCGGGGATGCGCGTAATGTCTACCAGCCGCTCAGGCTGCCACTTGCCCTTTTCCATGTCGAGCAGGACGTCCGTGCCGCCGGCAATAATGATGCCGCGGCCCTCTGCTTCGAGCAGCGCCGCGACCGCTTCTTCGGGTGTGGCAGGGAAGAGGTATTCCGTCATGCCGTTTCACCGCGAATCGCGCGTAGCACGCGTTCAGGCGTCGCGGGCACGCGGCGAATCCGCCTGCCGATCGCGCGCGAAATCGCGTTGATGATCGCGGGCGTCGCTGGCAGCATGGCCGCCTCGCCCAGCCCCTTCACGCCGAGCGGCCCGAAGCGCCCGGTCCGCTCGATCAGGTGAACCTCGATCTCGGGCATGGACTTGATCGTCGGTATGTAGTAGTCGGCAAAGCCGGTGGTGTGGCCGGGCAGCACCTCCTCCATCAGCGCCGCGCCGACGCCCATCAGCAGCGCGCCCTCGATCTGTCCTTCCGCGTCGCGGCGGTTGACCGCCTTGCCCACATCGTGCGCAGCTGCCATCCGTAGCACACGCGCGTCGCCCGTGCGCAGGTCGACCTCCACCTCGGCCAGGTGCGCGCCGGTCACGAACAGTGGCGCGTAGGTCGGCCGCGTCTCCGCGGGGAAATGCGCGTTCAGGTCGAACGCGCCGCGCACCCGCCGCGACTTGCCAACGCGGTCGAACTCGGCTGCAACCTCCGCCAACGCCACGCTCGCTCCGTCGGGCGCCACGACGCGCTCTCCCGTAAAGCGCAAGGTTTGCGGCGCGCGGTCGAGCAGTTCCGCGGCCATGCCGAGCGCCTCGGCCGCCAGGTTGCGCGCGGCCTGCATCACCGCGCCGCCGACAAAATAGGTCGCGCGCGACGCACCCTGGATGCCGCTGTCCGGCACGCGCGCGGTGTCCGCGTTGATCACTTCGACGCGGTCGCGGCTGATCCCGAGCGCCTCCGCGGCCATTTGCGCCATCGTCGTGTTCGCGCCCTGCCCGTAATCGGCCGCG
>CAZPTI010000048.1:0-23043 GCA_964588925.1 uncultured Anaerolineales bacterium
TGCCCATGAACTTCGGGAGCAGGATCATGTCGGTTGCGACGCCCGGCGTAGCCTCAGCGACTCCGCCTGCTGGGGCTTCCGCCGCTTTGGTTGGTTCGGGCGCGGCGGGCGCCTCAGTCGGGGGCGCTGTGGTCGGCGCGGGGGCTGCCGTCGGCTGAGCCGGCGCGGGGGCGCCGCCACATGCCGCGAGCAGCATGCTGAGGACGGTCAGCGCGGCGATGATCTGGAAAATCCGTGTCTTCATGCGTATCTCCTCCTGGTAGACGTGAAACAGACTGTCACACAAGAAAGGGTTGGATGTTCAAGCAAGTCTTTCGTGTGGCGCTCCTCTCTGCGCGCATGGCGCATGTCTCAGCTTGCGCGTTTACGAAGCTCCGCCTGCAACCGCCGGCGGTTCACAGCGGCACGGGCCTGGTTAATCATGTTCGGCCCCAGCACGGAGAAGATCAGGAGCACGCCGATCACGCCTGTCTGGAAGTGACCGGAAAGCCCCGCCAGGCCCATACCGTTGCGGATGTTCAGGATGATCATGATCGACAGGAACACGCCGTACAGTGTGCCCGAGCCGCCGAAGATGCTCACCCCGCCCAGCAGCGCCATTGTGATGATGTCCAGCGCGTAGCCGTCCGCGAGGTCGCCGCGCACTGCGCCGAGCCTTGCCGCCAGCAGCAGGCCGGCCAGCGCGGAGATGACGCCCGACGCCAGGTACAGCGTGAACTTGACGCGCGGCACCTTGACGCCGGAAAATCGCGCCACATCCTTGCTGTTGCCGATCACGTACACCTGCCGCCCGAAGCCGGAGTATTGCAGGATGATCAGCGCGATGACGAAGAGGAAGAAGAAGAGCAGGAGCGCAAATGGGAACGGGCCAATGAGATCCTGCTGGCCGAGCCGGTTGAACCATTCCGGGAACTTGCCGATGGACTTATCCTCGACGAAGACGCGCGCCAGGCCGCGATATGAAATCTGCGTTGCGAGCGTGACCACGAGCGAGTTCAAGCCGACGCGCGCAATCCAGAAGCCGTTGAAGATGCCGCAGGCAAGGCCGACGCACAGGGCGATGACCAGCGCTGTCGCGAAGTTGGTTCCGCGGCTGAACATATAGGCTGCAATGCAGGCCGCGAGCCCCATGATCGACGGCGCGGACAGGTCGATCTCGCCGTTGATGATCAGGAAGGTCATGATCAACGCGACGATGATCTTCTCGATGGACAGGATGAACAGGTTGACCTGGTTGTTGAGCGTCAGGTAGCCGGGCGCAAGCGAGCTGTTGATCGCGAAGATCGCGAACAGCATGACCAGCAGCAGGCCCTCCCAGCTCTTCAGGCGCTTCCAGGCAACGGCGAGAAACGACTCGCCTGCGGGGGTCATCGTGGCTTGATTAGCGGACATCGGTGACAACCTCCGGCTTGGGCTCGTCTTCCGATCGCATTTGCAGGCCGGCGCGCGCCCACAGGTTCTTCAGGCGGCCGAAGACGACATAGTCGAGCGCGACCGCGGCCAGGATCAACATGCCGAGGATCGCGTCGCGCCAGAATTCGCTGATGACCTGCCAGCGGAACAGGCTGTTCTCGAGCAGGTCAAGGAAGAGCGCGCCGAGAAACGCGCCGATGACGGTGCCCGAGCCGCCCATGTTGCTCACGCCGCCGACGACCACCGCGGCCACCGATGAGAACTCAAGGCCGACGCCTGCCAGGACGGTCACATTCCCGTAGCGACCGAGGAACATGAACCCGGCCAGCCCGGCCAGCGCGCCCGAGATCAGGAAGGCAAGGAAGACCATGCGCTGCGCGGGGAAGCCGGCGATGCGCGCGGCATCCGGGTTCGAGCCGATGGCGTACAACCGGCGCCCGAACGGCAGGAAGGTCAGCACGAGTTGGAATAACAGGACCACCGCGACCATGATCAGGAACAGCACGCGGAACTGGATCTGGCCGATGTTCAACACGCTGAGGCGTGACAGGTCGACGAGCCAGTCAGGGAGCAGGTTCGTGGTGATGGGGACCGCGTGCGAGTACTCGACCAGGAAACTGCGGAAGATCGCCAGCGTCGCAATCGTCGTAATGATGGACGGGACGCGGCCGTAAGCGATCAGCAGGCCGTTGATCGCGCCGCATATCGCCCCCACGCCGATGCCTAACGCCACCGCGCCCAGCGGCGGAATTTCCGGGTGGCGCCACAACTGTTGGCCGACGATGTACGCGGTCAGCCCGATGATGGAGCCGACTGAAAGGTCGAAATTGCGCGTGAGGAAGACAAGCGTCTGCCCGACGGCCAGCACCGCAACTACTGCGACGCTGGTGGAGACGCGGTTGACGAACCGCGCGTCGAAATAGCCCGGGATGTTGATCGAGAAGAACCCGATCATCAGGATCATGAGCGCCAGCAGGAAGAGCAGCCGGATTTGCTCCGGCCGGAAGCGGCTGATGAGTTTGTTCATAGTGCGGCCTTCCGTTCCTCTGCCAGCGCAGCTTCCGCGTGCCCCATCGCTGCGGCCATCACCGTTTGCTCGGTGGCGTCCGCCCGGTCAAGCACGGCCATCTGCCGCCCCTCGCGCATGACCAGCACACGGTCACTCATGCCGAGCACTTCGGGCAGGTCGGATGAAATCATGATGACGGCAATGCCCTGGTTTGCCAGGTCGGAAATCATGTGATGCACTTCGGCCTTCGCGCCCACGTCGATGCCGCGAGTCGGCTCGTCGAGAATCAGCAGCTTTGGCTCCGCATTCAGCCACTTGGACAGCATCACCTTCTGCTGGTTACCGCCGGATAGCCGGCCCACATCGCTGTAGATGGAAGGCGTGCGAATGTTGAGCCGCTGGCGGAACTTTTCAGCCGTCGCAGCTTCCTTCTTGCCCTTGAGCAAGCCGATGGGATTGAGATAATTCTTCAGCATTGGCAGGGAAATGTTCGAGACGATGGACATGGGCATGATCAGGCCGAGCTGCCGTCGGTCTTCCGACGCATACGCGATGCCCAGTTTGAGCGCGTCCTCGGGCGACTGAATCTTCACCGTCTGCCCCTCGAACGTGATCTCGCCTGCGTCTGCCGGCTCAATGCCGAACAGCGCCAACGCCACGTCTGTTCGATGGGAGCCAATGAGGCCCGCGAAGCCGAGCACTTCCCCCCGGTAAATGTCGAAGCTGACGTCGCTGAAGATGCCTGTCTTCCCCAGGCCCCGAACCGAGGCGAGCAGCTCCCCGCGTGTTGACTTGCCCTTCGAGAAGAAGTCCTTCACGTCGCGGCCGACCATGTCGCGGATCACAGCGTCGCGCGTCACCTCCGCGCGCGCCCGCGAAGAAATCCACTTGCCGTCGCGCAGCACGGTGATGCGGTCCGAGATGGCGAATACCTCTTCGAGCCGGTGGCCGATGAAGAGCACGGCGACCCCCTCTCGGCACAGCGACCGCACCAGCTTAAAGAGCTGCGTCACCTCGTGCTGCGACAGGGAGGCGGTCGGCTCGTCCATGATCAGGACGCGCACCTTGAGCGAAATCGCCTTTGCGATCTCGACCGCCTGCTGCGCGGCGAGCGTCAGGCCGCGCGCCGGCATCTTCACGTCCAGGTGCACGTCGAGCTTGGCGAGAATTTCCTTCGCATCGTCGTACATCTTGCCCCACCGCACGACGGCGCCGCGGTCTGCGTGGCTGATGAAGATATTCTCCGCCACGTTCAGATCCGGGTACACCATCGGCTCCTGGTAGATCGCCGCGATGCCGAGCGTCTGCGCCTCCTGCGAGTTGCGCACCTGCGCAGGCTTCCCGTCGAGCAGGATTTCGCCGGTGTCGGGCCGATGGACGCCGGTCATGATCTTGATCAGCGTCGACTTGCCCGCGCCGTTCTCCCCGATGAGGGCGTGAACTTCGCCGGGGTAAAGGGTCAGGGAGACGCCTTCAAGCGCCTGGGTCGCGTCGAAGCGCTTGGAGATGTCCACCATCTGCAGCACCGGCTTGACGATGGAGGGTTGGGTCATACCTCACCTGCTGTTCCGCGCCGGTCATGATGAGGCGCGGGTGGAATTGCTCTGTGCGCCACTATAAAGGCAGCGCGGCCGGAAGCGGTGTGGGCGCGCTCGCGCCCGCAAAGATAAAGGAGTGCTCGATGTTGACCGCGGGCGGCACCGGCTCGCCGCGCAGGATTTTGAGCGCCAGGCGGATCAACTCTGCGCCATAGCGTTCGGGGTGATAGGTGGTTGCGCCAATGATGCGCGAATCCGGCTTTGCCAGCTCTTCGCGCAGGCTGCGGTCGCCGCCCTGGCCGGTGAGCACGATGTCTTGCTCGCGGCCCACACGCCGCGCGCCGAGCAACGCGCCAAGCGCCGCGTCGTCGTTAAAGGTCAGCACCGCAATCCGGCGCATGTCGGGCAACCTTGCCAACGCTGTAACAATGGCGGCCTCGCTGACGGTCGAAGAGTTCCCGCTCTCAAGGTGCATGATTTTCGCATCGGGTATGGGGCCAAGCGCCGCCGTGAGCATGTCGAGCTGCGCCTGGATGCGCGAAGCCGGCCCCATACCGGCGCGCGCCTCTTCAAGACACAGCACCATGTCGAACTGCCCGCCCCAGTGCTGGATGATCCACTTTCCTAACGCCACGCCGGCCATTTGCCCGGCGCGGTAGTTGTCTGCGCCGAAATAGGTCGCGCCAATCATCGGAATGTCGACCGCGATGACCGGCATACCCGCCTGCCGGAACTTCTCCATAAGCACCGCGCCCGTGCGTACGTGCAGTTGGTACTCGATAATCAGGTCGCATCGGGCGGCAATGAGCGCATCCGCCACTTTCAGCGCGCGCTCTGCGTCGAGGTCGTTATCCATCACGATCAGATCGACGTTCCCCGCTTCGCGCGCGGCGCGCTCCAGGCTGCGCCGCACCTCCGCCGCGAACGGCACCTGCTCGCTCAGGTTGGCAAAGCCGATCACGTAGTGCCGGTTTTCGCGTTCGCAGGGTGTATACGCGGTGACGCCGTTCGCGTCGCATACAGTTACCTGCGCGCACGCCCCCCGCAACTGCGCCAACCCGTCCGCCGAAATTCCGCTGTCCGTGTATATCTGGTCAACTTGATCCAGCCGGCCGAAAGACGCCAACCCGATCCGCCCGAATTTGGCCGAATCGAGCAACAGCACCACCTGCTCGGCGATCTCCAACATCTGCGTCTTCATCTGCGCTTCGCGCAGGTCGCCTTCGGTCAACGCGCCATCCGGCGTCACTGCGGCTGCGGACACAAATGCGGTTTTAATCCGCAGGTCGCGTAGCGCTTGATCGGTGAACATGCCAGTGATGGGCACGCCGTCGGGTCGTAGCAGGCCGCCGAGGAGGAGCACGTTGTTCGAGGGGTTGCGCGCCAGGCGTCGGGCGGTTTCCACGCCGTTCGTGACGACTGTGAGGTTTTGGCGGTCGCGCAGGTATCCGGCAAGGGCATAGGCGCTGGTGGAGGCGTCGAACAGGAGCGAATCGCCGTCGTCGACCAACTCGGCTGCCCAGCGGCCGATGATCTCTTTTTGCTTGGCGTGTTGTTGAAGCCTATGCTCGAAGGCATCGCTGAGGTAGTCGGGGCTGCTGCCGTTGCGATACGCAGGGAGAGCCGCCGCGCCGCCGCGCACGCGCTGCAACTGGCCTTCCGCGGCCAGCGCATTGAAGTCATTCCGAATGGTGTTGGGGCTAACTCCCAGCCGGGCCGCGACTGCGTCAACGTCCAGCGCCCCGCTTTCGCGGAGCAGGTTCAGGATCGTCAGGCGTCGCATGTGGGTTTCCAACGGGGAAACTCCTGGTCGTGGCGCGGCTGGTAGGAAAGACTGTGAGAAGTTAACGGGAGAATAACATGATTGTGATGCTTTGTCAATACCTGTATTTTCTTGTGAAAGCGCATTGCATGGGGTGTAGAAGCTTGTGGAGAAGGCGAGCCCGCTTCGTCGATGCGAACCAGCGCATGTTGATCCCGCAGCACATCCACTGAAGGGTTGCTCAGGCTTGCCCCTGCGCCGTCTCGATGAACGCCAGCATGTTCTCCAGCGGGACATCCCCCGGCATCTCATGCGACGGCGCGATAATGAATCCGCCGCCTTCCCCGAGCTCTTCCAGCATCCGGCGCACGTGGCGGCGCACCTCGTCCGGTGTGCCGAACGGCAGCAACTGCTGCACGCTCACCCCGCCATAGAAGGTCAGGTCCTTGCCGTACCTCGCCTTCATCTCCCACAGGTCCATGACCTCGGGCTGAAACGGGTTGAACACCTGCAAGCCAAGCTCGATCAACTCAGGGAACAGGTCTTGCACTTTGCCGCAGCAGTGGATGCAGACGGCTGCCCCCGCGTCGGCCACCTTCCGGTACATCTGGCTGATGCGCGGCTTGATGAACTGCCGCCACCGCTTCGCGCCGAACATCAGCCCGCGCTGCTGGCCCCAGTCGTCGCCGAAGAGCACGCCGTCAAACGGGCGCTTCAGCATTTCGTCCAGCACGGCCATGTCCCACTCGAAGATGCGGTCGAGCAGCGCCTCGATGAAATCGGGCGCTTCGACCATATCGGTCATCAGCGCTTCCATGCCGCGCACGGTCCACGCGCGCTCATAGAGCGAGAAGCTGACACTGAACAGCTTGAAGCGGTCCTGATTTTTGGCGAAGAACGCAGGCAGGCCAGCATAGCGCCGGGGGTCGAGCGGATCGGGCACGATCAGCGCCGACAGGTCGCGCTCTTGCAGCACGCGGTTGTCCGGCACGCCGAGGTCCTTGTCGACCGTCTTATTCCACACCACGCCCCATTCGTCCGCGAACATGCCGGGCGCGGGCAGCGGGTCATACTCGAGCCGCGATTTGTACCGGGCAATATGGTTGCCGAGAAGGTCGTCGAGGTCCTTTGTGCCGTAGTGGGCTTCTAGCTTCGCGCGCGCCGGGATGGTCGTGTTGATCTGGTACGGCACGATGTCCGTCTGCTCGTGACGAATCGCCTGCCACACCCGCTCGCGCGGCGTGATGTTCGACATGATGTCTTCTCCCTCGTGTCAGCCTGCTACGGGCTGCCGGGTCGCCTCGCGCAGGCGCCGCGTCCCTTCGGCGATGGTCCCGCCCCGCATGAACACGCTCGACGTGCCGCCCACGAGGAAGTCGGCGCCCGCGGCCACCATCTTCGTCGCGTTCTCCAGGCTCACATTGCCGTCGACGCAAATCGGAATGTCCCGGCCGTGCCGCTCGCAAAGCGCCCGCGCGTCCGCGATCTTGCGTAGGGCGGACGGCACGAGCTTCTGCCCGTAGAAGCCGGGGTTAACGGTCATCAGCAGGAGGAAATCGACGTCCTCCATGACGTATTCGATGGTTTGCAGTGGCGTGCCTGGATTCAGCGCGACGCCCGCCCGCGCGCCCAACCGGCGAATTTCCGCCAGCGTCCGTTGCAGGTGCGTCACGCACTCCTGGTGCACCGCGATGATCGACCCGCCGGCCGCGATAAACGGCCCGATGTACCGCTCCGGCCGCTCGACCATCAGATGCACGTCCATCGGCATCGCCGTCACCTGCCGCGCGGCCTTCATAATGTCCGTGTTCAGGCAGAAGTTCGGCACAAACTGCCCGTCCATGATGTCGATGTGCAGGTAGTCGACCCCCGCCGCTTCGAGGGCGCGCAGGTCATCCTCCAGCCGCAGGAAATTCGCGCACGCGACCGATGCGGCAATTGTCACCGGACGGGCTAACATTCGGATTCTCCCGTCGGGCTGACGACGACCTTCAACCCGCTATGCCCCTCCGCAGTTGCGAACGCCGTCTCGATCTCGTCCAGAGGGAAGCGGTGCGTGATGAGCGCCTTGCCGTCGATCACCCCGCGCGCCAGCAGGTCGAGCGCGATGCGGTGCTGCCGCGGCACGGAGCCATGCGAGCCGGTCACGAGCAGTTCTTTGTAGTGGATCAGGTTGGTCGGCATCTCGACGTTGGGCGTGCCGGCGGGCAGCCCGCCGAAGTAGTTGATGCGCCCGCGCTGCCGCGCCATCTTGAGCGATTGCAGGTGCGTGTCGACGGACGAGTTTGCGGTGATGACCACGTCCGACCCCTCGCCGCCGGTTAGCTCCCGCACCATCTCGACCGGGTCGCCGTCCTGCGAGCAGACGATGTGATCCGCGCCCGACAGCCGCAGCGCCTCCGGGATGCGCCCGCGCGACCGCTGCACGCCGATCACGCGCGACGCGCCGAACGAGCGCGCCAGCTTCATCATCATGATGCCCGCAGGCCCCGCGCCGATCACCGTCACCGTGTCACCGAGCTTGATGTACGACATCTCCAGCCCGTTGATGACGCACGCCAGCGGCTCGGCAATCGCGGCGACTTCGTACGACAGCCCGTCGGGAATCTTGCGCACCGGTCCAAAGCGCACGGTCGTCGCGTTGAGCGGCATGAGCTCCGCGTACCCGCCGTGGAACTGGTAGCCGATGGCGTAGTTGATCTGGCAGTTGTTGCCCAACCCCTCGCGGCACCAGTGGCACTCGCCGCACGGCACATCCGCCCCCACCGCAACGCGGTCACCCACCTTCAGATGCTTCACATCCTTGCCGAGCGCGACCACCTCGCCCGCCACCTCGTGCCCAATGACCTGTGGCGGCTTAACGCGCGGGTTGCCGTGATGGAAGATGCGCAAATCCGACCCGCACACGGAGCAGGTATGCACTTTTAGGATGACTTCATAAGGATCGGCGATGACGGGGTCCGGCACTTGCTGGACCGCGATCTGATTCAACCCGGAATAAACGGCTGCTTTCATGAGTGCTCCTCGTTGGTAATCACCACCCGATTAAAGAACTCGCTCTGATCGCGCATCATCTGGAGCGCAGCCGGGCCTTGCGCCAGCGGCACGCGGTGCGAGATGAGCGGGCTGAGGCGCAGGCGGCCCGCGGCCAGCATGTCCAGCGCGACCTCCCATTCATTGAGCGGGACGGCTGCGAAGGACGAGTTCCAGGTGCCGCGGATGGTCAGTTGCTTGCGCAGCACCTGCGACACGGTTGCCTGCGGCAGCCGCACGTCGCCGGCTGGATTGCCCATCATCACGACGCGGCCCAGGGGACGCGTCATACGCAGCGCCTGCTCGAACGTCTGCGGCGCGCCTGCGGCCTCGATCACGAGGTCTGCGCCGCGGCCGGCGGTTGCCTGCTGGACCCACTCCACCGGATCGCCTTCTCGCGCGTTGAACGTCGCGCCGAGGTCAAGCGAACGCGCGAGTTCCAGCTTGCGCGCGTCGATGTCGACCAGCAGCACGCACCGCGCCCCGAGCAGCGTCGCCCACTGCGCAATCATCATGCCGATCGGCCCCGCGCCAAGCACGACGACCCGGTCGCCGACCGCCGCGTCGCCCTGTCGCAGCGCGTGCAGCGCGACCGCAGCCGGTTCGGTGAGCGCAGCGTCGGCCAGGCTCACGCCCTGGGGCACGGGCAGCAAGTTCGCGACGGGCGCCAGCGCGTAATCGGCGAAGCCACCGTCCGTGCGCGAGCCGAGGTAGTCATAAGACACGCACTGGCCGTATGCGCCGATCTCGCAGTACGGGCATTTACGGCATGGGATCAGCGGGAAGATGACGACGGGATCGCCGGGCTTAAGCGCGGTGTCGCTCTCCGGCCCGATGGCCTCGATCACGCCCGACAACTCGTGGCCGGGGATCAGGGGCATCCGGTAGGCGCCGTGGTGGAACACGCGCGGCACGTCCGAGCCGCACACGCCCGCCGCGGCCACATGGATGCGCGCCCAGCCCGGCTTAATCTCGGGCGCAGGAACGGACTCATGGCGCAGGTCGCCCACCGCGTGGAGCACCAGCGCGTTCATCGTTTCGCTCATGATTTCTCTGTCTCGACAATGGGGACGGTGATGGGCCAGGTCTCTCGCAGATAGCGCAGCGACGCGCGCAGGCTGGCTTCGAGCCGAGGGTCGGAGTAGTCGCGGCCGAGCTTCGGCCCGCCGATTTCCAGATAGCCGACAACCTCGCGTACGGGCAGGAGGTGCGCGTTGCGCAACAGCAGATCGCGCGCAGCGGGAATGTCGATGATGCCGCGCGCGCGCTCCGCCTCGCTGAACCCGAACGTCGCGTCGTAGTGCGCGTCAGTGTTCTTGAGGTGGATGCACTGAAGCCAGGGGAAGGTGGCCTCAAACAACTGAAGGTGGTTCCAGCGCACGCGGCGCTCCGCATCGGCATACCCGTGCGCCACGTCCACGCAGTAGCCGAAATTCGCGGTCCGCCCCGGATTCGCTGCCACAAAGCTGCAAAGCTCCGTGCCCATCGCGCGGATTTCGTCGGGCATGGTGGGCGGCTCGGCCAGCGCCGACATCGGCTCCGCCGTGACATATGGCACACCGAGCTTCGCCGCATACCGAAGCAGCTCGCGCATCGCGTCCATGTAACGCTGAATGCCGGCCGCCTTGTCCTGCATCCGGTCGCGCAGCACCGAGCCGGGATTCGACCCCGCCGAGTTTGCGCCGAGTAGCGAAGCAATTTCGATCATACGCCGGAACGAGCGCATGGCCGCTTCCTGCCAGCCCGGCTCGTCGCGGAAGAAGCCGCCGAGCTCGCGATGCGTCGTGAACACGCCTGAAACTCGCACACCGTACGAGGCGGCGAGCTTGCGCAGGTCGACAAACCACTCGTCGGGAAGCTGGTATAGCTCGAAGAAGGAGCCGAGTTGCGCGTGCTGCACGCCCTCATCCGCCATCAGGCGAAAGAGCCATTCGTAGCTGTAGCGATATTGGACCGGGTCGGTCTTCACGCCGAGGTGGAGGGTCAATGAGTCGGGCATGGTCTTCTCGCCAGGGGATTGCAGCCGCGATCTGGCGCGCGTCGCATGGTCAATCTATCACGATCCGAGGCGCTTGTCAAGCAGGAACGAGCAACAACGAGCAGAAATGCTTGCAATTCAGGCGGGATTGTGGTATAAGGAGGACAAGAAACGCGAGGAACAAGCGCATGTACGCAGCGGAACGACGGCGGCTGATTCTGGAGGCGGTGCGTGACCGCGCCAGCGTGGAAGTGGGCGAGCTGGCCGACCGGTTCGGCGTGAGCGCGTCCACAATCCGGCGCGACCTGAACGAGCTGCACAAGGCCGATCTGCTGGTGCGCGCCTATGGCGGGGCGGTCACGCCGCCCAACGCGCGTGAGGCGCCCTTCGCCGAGCGCGAAACCACGCACCGTGACGAGAAAGAGCGGATCGGCGCGTATGCCGCCACCCTCGTCCGTCCGGGCGAGACGCTTATCCTCGACGGCGGCACGACGCTCGAATGCCTGGCCCGCAATCTGCGCGAGGTTCCTGGGCTGACCGTCGTCACCTTCGGCATGAACATCCTGCGGATTTTGACCGGCGCGGAGAAGGTGACGGTCATTGGCGTAGGCGGCCTGCTCGACCACCGCACGCAGATGTTCGGCGGCGTCCTCGCGCTCGACGCGCTCGCCGCCTACAACCTGCGCTTCGACAAAGCATTCATTGCCGCGACCGGTGTTTCTGCGGAGGCCGGCGTCACGAATTACGGTTTCGAGGAAATCCCCCTGAAGCGCCGCGCGATCGAGCTGAGCCGCGAGACCATCCTCCTTGCAGACGCCTCAAAGATCGGGGCGCGAGCAACCGGCTTCATCACCGGGCTCGACCGCATCGGCCGCATCGTGACGTGCTGTGATGCGGCTGAGGAGCAGGTGGCTGCGTTGCGCGCATCCGGGGCGACGGTCGATCTCCTGTAATCACTCTCGCGTCAGTCCCCTTCTTGCGCTATACTTGCCGCTAGAAGGGAGGTGTGTCGACGTGAAGAAAATCCTGCTCTGCGAACCCAATATCAGCGAAGGCCGCAACCGAGACATTATCGAGCAAGTCGCGGACGCGGTCCGCTCGGTCCCCGGCGTGAAGCTCATCGACTACTCCAGCGACCCCGACCACAACCGTTCAGTCTACTCGTACGTTGGCGAGCCGGAAGCGGTCCTCGAAGCCACGAAGCGCCTTGCCGCCAAAGCCTTCGAGTTGATCGACATGCGTCAGCACAAGGGCAGCCATCCGCGGCAGGGCGCAGTTGACGTGGCCGGTTTCATCCCCGTGCGCGGCGTCGAGACGGCCGAGGCGGTCGAGATCGCGCGGCAGTTCGGGCGGTACGTGGGAGAACTGGGCGTGCCGGTCTACTACTACGAGGACGCGGCCACGCGGCCCGAACGCAAGAACCTGCCCGACATCCGGAAGGGCGAGTACGAGGCGCTGGAAGAAAAACTCAAGCTGCCCGAGTGGGCGCCCGACGAGGGGCCGGCGGAGTTCAATGCGAAGTCAGGCGCGCTCGTCACCGGCGCGCGGTTCCCCCTGATCGCGTTTAACGTCAACCTGCGCACCGACGACGTGAGCATTGCGGACAAGATCGCGAAGGCCATCCGCCACGTGAGCGGCGGCTACCGTTACGTTCGAGCGATGGGCCTGCTGCTGGAAGACAAAGGCATGGCGCAGGTGTCGATGAACCTCATCAATTACAGCAAAACCCCCATCCCGCGCGTCCTGGAAACCGTTCGCGCCGAGGCCGCGCGCTACGGTGTCACCATTGCCGGCACAGAGATCGTCGGCCCGGTGCCGCTCGCCGCGCTCGAAGACGTCGCGCGCTACTACCTGCAAGTCCACGACTTCTCCAGCGAGCAGGTTATCGAGCTTGCGCTGATCGACTGAGGCCCCATGATCGAACTTACCGGCCACAACCTGACCATCGAGCAACTCGTCGCCATTGCGTGCGATGATGCGCCCGTCGCGCCCCTCTCGGACGACGTTCGCGTGCGTATGCAGGCAGCGCACCAGTGGGTCATCGACGCCATTGAGGGGCAAGGCCGTATCATCTACGGCGTCAACACCGGCTTTGGCTCCCTCGCCAACAGGCAAATCAGCGCAAGCGAAGCCCGGCAGCTTTCGCGCAATCTCGTCGTGCTCTGTGTCGTCGGCGTGGGCGAGCCGCTCCCGCGCGAAGTCGTCCGCGCGATGATGGCGATTCGCGCCAACATGCTCGCGCGCGGCAACTCCGGCGTGCGCCCGCTGATCGCGCAGACGCTCATCGACATGCTCAATGCGGGCGTCACGCCACTCGTGCCGGAGAAGGGTTCGCTCGGCGCCAGCGGCGACCTTGCGCCCCTCGCCCATATTGCCGTCGTCTTGAGCCAGGACGGCGACGATCCGCACGGCTACAGCGGCAAGGCGTGGTGCGGCGGGGAGCTGCTGGACGGCGCAGAGGCGATGCGTCGCGCGGGCATCGAGCGGCCGGTGCTGCTGGCGAAAGAGGGGCTCGCGCTCTCCAACGGGATTGACTTTATGGCCGCATGCGGCGCGCTTGCCGTCCACGACGCCGAGAACCTGCTGGCCCACGCGCAAATTGCCGCGGCTCTCAGCATCGAGGCGCTCACCGGCCTGTCGGCCGCGTTCGAGGCGGACATTCATGCGGCCAGCAACCAGCCGGGCCAGCAGCGCGTCGCGGCGAACCTGCGCGCGTTGATCGCGGGCAGCCGCCTCGTCGACTCCGACCCCGACCGCGTGCAGGACGCCTACAGCCTCCGCTGCGCGCCGCAGGTGCTCGGCCCCGCGCTGGACGCGGTCGCTTTCATCCAGCAGCGGTTCTCCGCCGCGATCAACGCCGCTACGGACAACCCGCTCATCTTCCCCACGCCCGACGGCTCGTTCCGCGCGCTCTCCGGCGGCAACTTTCACGGGCAAGGACCGGCGCTCTGGCTGGACCTGCTGGGCATTGCGATGGCTGAAGTCGCAAACATCGCGGAACGCCGCACCTTCCGCATGGTCACGCCTGAGTTGAGCAACGGCTTGCCCGCGATGCTTGCGCCGAACAGCGGCCTCGACGGCGGCCTGATGATGGCGCAGTACACGGCCGCCGCGCTCGTCTCCGACAACAAGACGCTCGCCCACCCCGACAGCGTCGACTCGATCCCGTCCTCCGCCAACCAGGAGGACCACGTCAGCATGGGCGCAAACGCCGCGCGACATACGCGCGAAATCCTGGACAATGTGCGTCACGTGCTGGCGATTGAGTTACTGACCGCTGCCCAGGCGGTGGATCTGCGCCCGGACGGTGTGTCGCGGCTGAGTCCGGCTGGCGCGCTTGGGTATAAGCGTATCCGGGCGATTGCCGCCTTCCTTCATCGTGACCGCGAGACCGCATCAGACATCGAAGCCCTGGCTGCGCTTATTGCAAAGCGGGAACTGGTCGTGGAAGCGGAGGCCGCTATCCGCGCGTCGCTTGCGCATCTTTAGCGCATTAATGCGTTTGCCAACGAATTCTCCAACAACTGGAACAAATCGCAATCCGAAGCGTCTATTCCTCTTATCGGCGTCCCAACGACGGGGCCGTGGCGCCGAAATCCCCAAAGGAGGAAGATTTGACGCTTCTGGCGACAGTTTTCCTGACGTGGCTCCTCACAGCGACGGAGCCGATCACATTCACCGGTGAAGTCACCTACTATGCCGCTCCCAAAAAACCGGGGGCCAGCAGCCTGATGAAGAAAGTGTGGAACTGGCGGGTCTGGAAAGGCCATGTGCCTGAGTGCCCGGAGTGCGTCGACGCGGTCGCGTTGATCGACCCGGAGCACATCGGCGACAAAGTCTGGCTTAAGCACCCGAACGGCGAGATCGTCGGCCCGCTCATGGTTGTTGACTGCGCGGAGAAGAAGCACCGCGACAATCTCCGCAAGCGCGGCTGGGTGGCCGACATCAGTTGGGAACTGGCTCAACGGTGGGATATGTCCGGCCCGCTTGAGGGCGTAACCGTATACTTCGAACCGCCACCAGAGGCGCAGGCGCGCCGCTAACGGTTCAAGGCCTCCCCCTGCAACGGCGCAGGGGGAGCTTTCGTGTCCGGCGCAATTCGGTTGCCGATGTCGCAAAATGCCTCCGCGCGCACGTTTATCCATGCAAGGGACAGGCGGGGAAGCGCAGGAGGCTACTGATGGACGGCTCGGCGCCACAACGGGATGAATGGGAGAGGGAAGAGTGGGAGCAGGCCGGGCAGCGTGAGTTTCCGCTGCTGCCGGTTGTCATCGTGATCGCGGCGCTATTGTTGCTGCTGGTGATTCTGCGGCCAGGGTGAGGGGAATGGGACGCTGATGGAACTGATGGAACTGATCTTCCTGATCTTTAAGAAGGATCATGCGCATCAGTTCAATCAGTTCGATCAGCGTTCTGTTCAGTTTTCTCTGCTCCGATACCACGCCACCGTCTCCGCAACGGCCTGTTCTATCGGCGTCGCGCGCATCCCGAACACCCGCTCGAACCTGCTCGAATCCACGATGAACGGCTTCTCGAACTCGTACATCATCTCGAAACTCTCTCGCGCGGCCGGGATGAACAGGCCGCCAATCGCCATCATTACCCTTCCGGTGCTTGCAAGCTTGGCCGGTCTACCGATAGCCCGAAATAGCATCTCCCCGAATTGCCGCTGCGTCATCTCCGGGCAGTCGTTCGGCACATGCCACGCCTGGCCGAGCGCCTCGTCCCGCTCGCCGAGGACTGCCAACGCGCGGCCGAAGTCCTTGATGTACGTTGCCGTGTGGGGCGCGTCCAGGTTGCCCGCAAAGTTCGCGGCCTTGCCCTGCAGCGCGGGAGGAAACACCCGGTCGCCAAATAGCGAGTCGAGCACCCACGGCCCAAAGAAGTCTGAACCGCGGCCGATAGCCACGGGGACCCGGCCCTCTTGGTGCGCGGCCAGCGCGGCCTCCGCTATTTGCGCCCGCACCCGGCCTTTGCGGGTCGTTGCGGCATACGGCAGATCCTCGCGAATTCGTCCCTTCACCTCGCCGTACATGTACAGGTTGTCGCCGATCACCAGCTTCGTCCCCGCACCGGTCAGCCCTTCGATGATTGCGGCTTGCAGCGGAGGGAACTTCTGCGGCCACTCGGTGTACGCGGGCTGCGCGCACTGATAGACGGCGACCGCGCGCTGCGCCACCGCCCGCACCGCGTTCGCATCGTACAGGTTGGCAGCGGTCAGCTTCACGCCCGCTGGCGCCTGCGCCATCTTCCCGCTCCGGCTGACCACGACCACTTCGCGGCCGTTTGCCAGCAGCGCCTCCGCCACCGCGCGGCCCAGCGGCCCCCCGCCGAACACCACATGCAACTCAGCCATTTCTTACTCCTTACGGGGCGTCTGCCCCAAACTGCGAAGCCCCAGGCGCTCTAGCAAAGCTCGGACTTCATACCGGTAAAACTCGGCCGGATCGCCGACGAGGGGCTGGATGTGCTCGAACAACTCCAGCATCACAAGCCCGTGGATGCGCGCCCAACTGCTGGCGAGCAGCGCGGCGATTTCCGCGGGAACTTCCGCACCGCTGTCCCGCTGCAGCCGCGCCAGCACCGCGTCGATCTCCTTCGGCGGCCGCGCGTATTCCGGCGGCACGCGCAATTGTCCGCTCGCGTACGCCTGCATGTACCAGCGGAACATGCCGAGGAAGGCGGACAGCGCCAGCGGCGTGGTGATCTCCGCGGGCGCAACGTAGCCGGGGATCGGGTTGCCGTAAATCAACTGGAAGTCAACCGGGTGCGCCACGGCCCACGCCCGGTATGCCAGGGCCATCGCCTCAATGCGGTCCGCGGCGCGCTCTGATTCGACGCCGGCCTCGGCTTCCCGCACCGCCTCTGCCAGCGCGGAGAACGCATCCACGATCAGCGCGGTGATCAGGTCGTCCAGCCGCGGGAAGTAGTTGTAGATGGCAGGGGCCGTGATCTCTAGCTCCCGCGCGACGCCGCGCAGGGTCAGTCCTGCCGTGCCGTGCTCGGCCATCTGTTGCCGCGCTGCGGCTTTAATCCGCTCGACCATTTCGTTGCGGCCCAGGGCTTCTTCTCGTTTCGGTCTCACCACTGTTTTGCTCCAAATAAATACACGTTGTATATTTACACTGTAAATATACAACGTGTATTTATTCTTGTCAACAGGAAACCGGCTTTTCTGCGAAAACTTTAAGCTTTAGCCGCTCGGCGGTACCTCTGCCGCTACAACAGGCACCTCTGCGGTCTTTGCCGCCAGCGCAACCGATGCCGCAATCCACGCGGTCCCGGTGTCCGTCCGCACGCGCCACCAACTCCCGTCCGCGTTCTTGCCGACGATGGGGAGGCTTTCGCCGATGCTCAGTTGCCCTACTACTGCGCTGCTGGTACTGGGTGCGGCGCGTAAGTTCACGTTATCCACGCGCGGGTACACGGTTGGCCCGCTCGTCTCGCGCAGGCTCACCGGCTGCTTCACCCATCGGTCGAAGAACGCGACCGAATGCGCCATTGCCCGGCCGAAGTTGCCGGAGATATTGTGGTTATCCCCTGGATACGCGTACAACTCGACGGGCATCCCGGCTTGCTTCCCCTGCTCGACGAGGATCTCCGATAGTTTCACCGGCACGGACGCATCCCCGCGCGCGTGGTGCAGTTGGATCGGCCCCGACAAGTCGGTCAGGAAGTAATTCGGCGACAGGCTGCGCCAGAACGCCGGATTCTCGGACGGTTCGCCATACTGGCGCACGAGGCTGTTGCGCCAGCCGCCGCGGGTTGTGCCGGAGCCGGGAGGCGCGGCCGGACGGTTCCGTCGCCAGTGGGCAAGCAGGTCCTCATACGCGCCCACCACACCGCCCCAAACCACCCCGGCCTTGATGTCGGGCGAGACGACCATCGCGCGCAGCGTGATCCACCCGCCCATCGAGTGCCCCCACATGCCGATGCGCGCCGGGTCCGCTCCCTCGTACCGCTTCATCGAAGCCACCGCGTTCAGCACGTCGATCACGTACCCCGGCGACCCGTACGCGCCGGTCGCCGCGCCATCCGAGTTGCCGTGGCCGCGGTAGTCGGGCCGGAACACGATGTAACCGGCGCGCGCGAAGCCGTCGACGTAAGCGACATAGCGTTCGGTGGTGCGATATTGCGTCGGCGGGATGTATCCGTGATTGAAAATAATCACCGGCCAACCCGAAGCGGGCCGCTGACCGCGCGGCACGGTGAGGAGCGCGTAAATTTTCAGCCCTTCCGAGCGATACGACGTGAGGTAGCGGTCGTAACTCGCGCCCGGCGCGAGCTTCTGCTCGATAACGATGTCGCTGCCGGGATACTCCTGTTCGCGCAGGAACTCGATGGAGAGGCGGCTGGCGTCGACAGGGGTGGGTTCCGGCGTCGGCGCTTGCGCGGCGGGCGCGACGGCTGCCGCGCGGGCATTCGCGGGCGAAGGGAGTGCGCCCGGTGTCGTAGCTTGCCCAACCTGGGCCAGTGCGCCCGTCAAGGCGACCACCAGCGCGGTGAGCATTAAGGCGAATCGGGTCATTCTGTTGTCCTTTTAAGGAAGAGATATGAAGTAACTTATAGCACACCTCTATAAAGATTCGATGAAGAAACGTTGTTCCGTAACGCAAGTTGCGAAATTCGTCGTCGGGTGGCGAACACAAAGGGTCCAAAAGTTGTAGCGCGCAAACCGCCTGTTGCGGACCTGCGACAACCTCTGAGCCCTCTGCGTCCTGTGTGGCGAAAGGTCTTCTGCTCGAAGAGGATCAGTCGAGGTGGAACACCTCGCGCAACTCCACCATGTTTTCGTCCGCGTGCCCCCCGATCCCCTCGAAGTACGGCGCCATGAAGTCCTGCCACTTCGCGTTGATCTCCTCCTGGCTCATCCCGTCCAGCGCGGCCTGGAAGCTGTCGGGCGTCTCGAAGTAGCCGAACAGCAGGCCGTCGGGACGCATGAACAGGGAGTAGTTGCGCCAGCCGGTCCGCCGCAGCGCATCCAGCATCTCTGGCCAGACCGCCTCGTGGTGCTTTACATAGTCCGGAATCATCTCCTGCTTGACCTTTAGCAGAAAACCAACACGTTTCATCGTGCCTCCTCAAATGCGAACGGTAATCTGGAAATGAGTGCGCCCGACCTGACGGGTTTCGGTAATCCGCCAGGTCTCGTCTAACCTCTTACCGGGTATACACGCCGTGCTTCTTCACGCTGGCAATAAATGCTTCGACGTTCTCCACGGACGTATCCGCCTGCACGATGTGCGCGGGGGCGACCATGTAACCGCCTCCGCGGCCCAGAATCTCGATCTTTGACCTGACGTCCGCCTCGATCTGTTCCGGCGTGCCGAATGGCAGCAACTGCTGCTGATCGATTGCGCCCCAGAACGATAGCCGATCGCCATACGTCGACTTCAGCGCCTCGGGGTCGTGTCCCGGCACATTGGGCTGCACCGGATTGAACACCTCCAGCCCGATTTCAATCAAGTCGTTCAAAATCGGGGCAACTGCGCCGTCCGAGTGGTAGCAGATCAAAACGTTCGGGTTCGCCTGCTTCAACTCCTGCCACAACTCGGCCATACGCGGCTTGAAGTACCTGCGCCACATGCGCGGAGAGACGAGCATGCCGTTTTGCGCGCCGAAATCATCGCCCGTCCAGATAGCATCCACGCCTAACTCCACGAGCCTCCGTCCGATCCCCGCGCTCCAGGCCATCACGTGATCGAGCAGCGCGCCGATGTACTCCTCGCCCGAGCTCATGTCGACCATGAACTTCTCCATGCCCGTCATGTGCCATGCCATCTCGAACAGCGTCAGCTCGAGGTCGCCCACGATGAAATATTCCTGCCCGAACTTTGCGATATCGCGGACTGCGTTGTCGAAGCGTCCCGCGGCCAGCGGATCGGGCCACGAAAATGCGTGGATTTCTTCCGGCGTCACATTCCCGGCAAACGGCATGCCGATGACATCGTAGTACAGCAACCCGGCCTTCATCTTCATGCCAAACTCGTTGATGATGCAGCCGTCCTCCGTCTCGGGGTGATCGTATCCCGCGGGCAACCCTGCGCCGACGATCGCGCAGTCGCTGCCGAGCGCGGTTCGAAGCTCATTTGCCGAGATGCGATACGTCACATCCTCATAGTATGAGCGCGTGTAGTTAACGGGGATCCCCGTCCTTGCGCTGAACTGCTCCAGCAGCGACCGCGACAGGTCGAACTGGAGCGGGGCGCGGTCGGGCAGGGCGGAGCGCGTGAGCGCGGCGTGGACGCGTTGCTTGGAATTCATGGAACTTCTCCTGGTTGGGCTGGTTCGGGATAATAGAGGTCAACATTCTCTTTCGAGATGAAGACGTGTTGGCAATAAACAGCCGGGGGGACCGGTTCACGCGCAAGGATGCGTTGGCTGATCGCAAGCAATTGCTCGCCGTACAACTCGGGGCGATAGGCGGTTGTGCCGATCAAGCGGGAGCTCGGCCGCCGAAGTTCCTCGCGGGCCAGCCGGTCCGCGCCCTGGCCGACCGCGACGATGTCGTCCTCGCGGCCGAGACTGCGCGCGGCGGCAATTGCGCCGATGGCCGCATCATCGTTGAAACAGATCATTGCAATGCGCGTGCCCGGTTCGGTCTGCCTGAGCGCAGCACGCGTGTTGGTTTCGCTCGTTGCGCTGGTGTTGCCGCTGTCGATGCGCGTGATGCGGTCAGCAGCGGCCTCGCCCGCGGTGGCTGTCAATCCGTCCAACTGCCCCTGGATGCGCGCCGCGGTCAACGCGCCTGCGCGCGTCTCTTCGAGAACGAAGATGCGGTCGATGCGTCCCTGCCAGTGCGCAGCCACCCACTCGCCCAGCGCCTGCCCCGCGACATAACCTGCCTGGTAGTTGTTGACGCCAAAAAACGTCGCGCCGACCATCGGGATGTCAACAGCAACGACGGGAATGCCTGCCCGGTCGAACTTTTCCTGAATCAGGCTGCCCACGCGCTCGTCGATCTGGTACTCGATGGCAAGGTCGATCTGGCGAGCAATCAGTTCGTCCGCGATGCGCAGCGCGGTTTCGCCGCTCAACTCATTATCGGCTAACACCAGGTCAATGTTGCCGGCTTTTTTCGCCGCGCGTTCCAGCCCGCGCCGCACGTCGATCGCAAAGGAAACACCGGTCTCAGTCAGGTTCGCAAAGCCGATGCGCGCGTGACGGTGGTCACCTTCGCAAGGGGAGAACGAAGTCACGCTATCCCGGTCGCACACGGTCACGACCGCGCACGTCTGCCGCAGTTCAGCGGTGCGCTTCGGGTCCAGTTGGCTGTCGGTAAAGATGCGGTCCACTTCGCCGACTGTCGCGAACGAAGTCAGATCCACCACGCCAAACTTCGATGAATCCACCAACGCCACCACGCGGTCCGCCGATGCGATCATCTTCCGCTTCAGCTGCGCCTCCGCGTAGTCCGACTCGGTCAGCCCCGCCTCGAGCGACAGCCCGACGCACGACAGGAAGGCAGTCTTCACGTGCAATTGTTCGAGGTTTGCCTCGCCGAGGTGCCCCAGCACGCGCTTTCCGTTCGCCCGCAGCACGCCGCCGAGCAGAATGACCGTGTGCGTCGGGTTACTCCCAAGTTCCAGCGCAGTCTCGATGCTGTGCGTGACGATGGTCAGGTTGCGGAGTTTGAGCAGGTAGGGCACGAGCGAGCGCACGGTCGTGCTGGCGTCGAGCAAAATCGAGTCGCCGTCGTCCACCATATCGGCGGCCCAGCGCGCGATAACGCTCTTGAGGATCTGATTCGTCACCGGTTCGCCGTTGGCCGGTGGAGGCTCTGTCGGAAGGGCGACTTCCTTGCGCACCACCGCGCCCCCGCGCACGCGGGTCAGCGCGCCGGTCTGTTCGAGGTGAGTAAGATCGTTGCGAACGGTGCCTTCGGACACATCCAGCGCCCGCGCCAGTTCCGGCACGCGAATGCCCGGCTGCTGCCGCAGAAGTTCCACCAGGCGCTGGCGTCGCTCGAAAGTGATCACTGGCCCGCTCCGCCAAAAGAATGGGAGAAGGGGTGTTGAAACTTGTTGAAGTTCAACAAAAATCAACAAGAAGAACCATAACACGCGCGCCAGGGGCTGTCAATAGGGGAAATTCAACAAAATTCAACAAACGGAGACTGTAGCAAGTTGGAGGGGGAAGGGAAGCGCTAAAACGGCCCGAATCGCATGCGTTTGCCTGCTGGATTATCGGCCACGTCGCGGAGGTCAAGCCCGTCCGGGGCATCGGAGGAATAGATGGCAACGGTGGCGTATCGCTGGCCCGGTTGCCCGACTTCCTGCGGAATCGGGTAGCGCCCGAACACGAGCGCGCCCACGCGCCAGCGCGATGTCGGATAGTCGTACCCCGCTGGCCGCCCATCCCACCGGCCCAACTCGCGGCCGGACGCGTCCTCGAAAATGAGCGACACCTGGTAATCGGCAGGCAGCGCGTTGAGTGCCTGCCAGTACACGGTTAGCTCACCGTCCCGCGGCTCATCCCACCCCAGCAACGCAATCTTGTGGTCGAAGTTCGCGCCCTGCGGGTGGTCAGGCTCCGGTGAGGTTGCGTACGCAGCATTCGGGTCAAGTTTCCAATGCCGCAACCCTACTCGCCAGAAGCTCCGGTCGACCGGCTGCTCTGTCCCCGCGCGATCCAGCAAATGCGGCACGACGCCCATCGGATCAACCACCTCATCCTGCCACGTCACCAGCCACGCGCCGTCCTTTCTGTTGAGCGCCTCGCCGAGGGGTTCAGCCGTGTCAAAGTCGAGCACGGCCTTTACGTCGAGGATGTCGATTCCGGGCAGACGCACGGGGGGCAGTTCCGGCGCGTAGTACTCCCACGCGGGCGCGGCATGACCTGACACCAGCAGGACGCGTTCATCCGGCTCAATGTTCGCCTTCACATATGCTGCGACCTCGCGCCATTGCGCCTTCGTAAACGCGGGATCGTCAAACCAGTTTCGTACGGCCACACCGGACGAAGCGAACACGACCGCAGCAACTGCCACAGCCAGCACACGGCCGGCCCACTTTGCGCGCCCGCCCGCTGACCACCACGCCGCCGCGCCACCGGCCAACAGCAGGAAATACGCCGGCGACGCCACCATCAGGTAGCGCGGGTTGAACTTCGGATTCCGGCTCGCCAGCGCCAGCACCAGCCCAACCGGGATGACAACCGCCACCAACAGCGCCAGCAAAATTCTCGCGCGCCTAGACCCGACGGGTTCTCGAAACCCGTCGGGTCTTGACCCCACGAAGAAGCCCACCACTGCGACCATCACCGCCGCGCCAAACCACGGCAGCCACCGCACCGCGTCCCCCTCCAACAT
>CAZPTI010000049.1:0-22259 GCA_964588925.1 uncultured Anaerolineales bacterium
TGCCTTATGGTGTTGAGGAACTTGCGTTCTTCGGCTCAGTTGTGCGCGGAGAAGCAACGCCGGAGAGTGATCTTGACGTGCTTGTGCGGTTCGAGTCACCGACGCGCAAGCCTCTGGGTCTCATCGGATGGATTGAGTTGGAGGAGAAGCTTAGTGCGGTGGTGGGCAGAAGGGTGGACTTAGTTTCCGATCGCGGCATAAGCCGCCACTTGCGGCCGTACATCGAGTCTGAGAAGGTGGTGGTCTATGGCGCGGCGTAGCGATATAAGGTTTATCTCGGTGACATTCTCGATTCTATCGCAAGAGTGCGTTCGTATATGAAAGGCGTAACCTACACTCAATTGGACGAGGATCAGTTACTGCAGGACGCCGTTGTTCGTAGAATTGAGGTAGTTGGTGAAGCCTGCCGGCAGATCAGCGAGAACTTCAAGAAAGCGCATCCTGAGGTGCCCTGGCAGCGGGTGATCGGTATGCGGAACAGAGTTACCCACGAGTACTTTGGCATCGATCTCGATAGGGTATGGGATATCGTCACAGTAGACTTACCGGAACTGGAAACGCATGTAGCCAAATGGTTTGATGAAGCGCCTGACGATGCCTGAATCGGGTATCCACAGGTAAGCGAGCCGCGAGATTCGATGAGTCGGCGATTCCTGGCATGTCTTTCTGACGCTGCGCGCGATCTGCTATCGCCCCGCGGCGTCAGTCGCGTTGCGCTGCTGGGCGAGATGAGCGGTGATCCGCACCTGCTGGTTGAGTTTGCGCCAAATGCGCCGGTTATTGAACTGACTGACTGGCTCCGCTGGCAACGCGAACTTAGCCGGCGCTGCGGCTGCGCGGTCGAGCTGGTGTCGGTCACGCGGCTGGAAGAGCGCGTCGCGGCCGACTCCGTCGCGCTGACCATCCTCTACGACGCCAATGCCTGACCCTTCCCTTCTCGCGCAGCTCGCCGCGCTTGGCATCCGCCCGAAAAAGGGGCTGGGGCAGAATTTCCTCGTCGACCCCGCGCACCGCGCGCGCATTGTTGCGGCGGCTGACCTGTTGCCGGATGACATCGTCCTCGAAGTTGGTCCCGGCCCCGGCGTATTGACCGAACTGCTGGCGCAGCAGGCCGGCCGCGTGATTGCGGTTGAGTTGGACAACCGGTTGATACCGTTCCTGCGCGAGCGTTTTGCCGGGCAACCGCGCGTGACTATCGTCCATGCAGACATCCTCGAAACAGACCCCGCTGAACTGGTTGAGGGGCGACCTTACAAGGTGGTCGCGAACCTGCCCTATTACATCACGTCTGCGGCCATCCGCCATCTGCTCGAATCTGATCCCGCGCCCGACGTGCTCGTCCTGACGGTGCAGCGCGAGGTGGCGGAGCGGATGGTCGCGCAGCCGCCGGAAATGAGCCTGTTGGCGCTCGGCACGCAGTTCTACTCGACGGGGAAAATCGTGGCGCGGATTCCGGCCGGCGCGTTTTACCCCGCACCGAAGGTGGAGTCGGCGGTGGTGCGGTTGGATCACAGAAGAGAGCCGATTGCAAGTGACATAACGGCGGACGATTTTTTCGAGGTGGCGCGCGCAGGGTTCAGTCAGCCGCGGAAGCAACTGCGAAATTCACTGGCCGCTGGTATGGGCATCGCACCTACGGAGGTCGAGACGTGGCTGGGCCGCGCGGGAATTGACCCCAGGCGCCGTGCGGAGACACTGACGCTGGGGGAGTGGGCCGCGCTGGCAAAGGAAGTCTGAACTAGGATTTTGGGGATGACGGGATGAACAAGATTGACGGGACGAATCCTGCCCATCCTGGAATCCCCAAAATCCCAGTTCAGACTTTTGCGCGTCCCTGTTCCAGCTTCTTGTTATGCAGCCGTCTGTAATCGAGTGAGCGCGACCCGAAATTGATCAGGAGGCCGACGGACATTTTGTAGGCTTCGAGATAGTTGATCGCTTGCGCCAGGTGAACGTCTTCAAGCTGGATGACCGCCTTTATCTCTACCATTATTGCGCCTTCGACGAAGAAATCGACTCGCCGCGTGCCGATGTGTTCGTTCCGGTAATAGATCGGCATTTCCATTTCTCGCTCGAAGCGCAGACCGCTGCACCCCAATTCCAGCGCCAGCGCCCGTTGATAAATAACTTCCTGAAACCCGTTCCCAAGCTCCGAATGCACCCTCATCGCCGCGCCAATGATGCGATAAGTGAGATCTTCATGCAAAAACCCCTGTCCTCCGTTTGGAGCGCGAACTGTGGTTCCTGCCGCCATCCTGTCCATCTCCTAATCCCAAGAATCCCAGTTTAAGACGCGTACACCCCGCGATACTCCTCCGGCATCTCCTGAGCAATGGAGCGCATCACCTGCTTCGTATACCGCTCCAACTCCGGCGCGCGTGCGCGGCTCGCTTCTGGCGGCAGTTGAATCGGCGCGCAGTAGACCAGGCGCACGACCGGCCGCCGCAGCCGCCGCCACTCGCCGAACGCCTTCTCGTGCCCCCACACGGCCACCGGCACAATCGTCGCCCCGGTGCGACTCGCCAGGTAAGCCGCGCCGTCATGCCCCTTCTGTAAGCCCGGCTGGCGACTGCGCGTGCCCTCCGGCGCGACCGCAAGCGATCCGCCTGCCTTCAGCACCTTCAGCGACGCGGCCAGCGCCTCACGGTCCGGCTCCCCCCGCGCCACATAGATGATGCTCGTCACGCGTTCCATCGCCCAGCCGCCGAACTTGCCCTGCCACTTGTCGGCCGCCAGGATGACCGTGCGCCGCCGCACGCCCATGCCGACGAGCGGAATGTCGAGGCTGTGGAGATGGTTGGGCGAGATGATGAGCGGGCCGGTCAGCGGCACGTTTTCGACGCCTGTTACGCGCAGGCGCATAGTCAGGTGGAAGAAAAACCAGAGGAAGCGCTGAACCAGACGGTAGAAGACGCCGGCGTCTCTTGCTACGTACATGGTTGCCGCCTATGGGGTGGGGGTGGGCAGGCGTCGCCCGAGGGCCTGCGCGTCGAAGCTCGCCACCGGCCCGCCAGCCGGGGTGAGTTCCAGGGAGAAGGTTGTCTCGCCGCCGCGCGGAATCACGTTGTGCTCCGGCACGCCCTTGCGCATGCCGATCACGCGGCCAAGCGCGTCATAGAGTGTCACCGTCACGGTCACTTCAACCGCGTCCTCCGGCCCCACGTTTGCCACTTTGCCGTTCACGGTGTACGTGGCGTAACGCTCACCCGAACCCTCGGCCGCGCGCACTTCGAGGTCGAGGTAGTAGCTCCCGACGTACCCCTGCACGCCCTTCCACGGGAGCGCCTGGTAGCTCTTGAACGACTGCGGCGGCGCGGCAAAGCGCACGGCGAACGGCGCCTTGCCGCCCGGCTTGAGCAGGTCCACGCCTACGAAGGTCTGCTCCTGCGCGACTACCGCGCCGGACTCGTCGAGCAGCGCGATCGTCACGCCCGCCTGCTCCAGCTCCGTGCCGGACGAGTTGACGATCTCGCCGAAAGCCCACAGCCCGCCCAGCGGCGTGTTGCTAAATGTCAGATTGCCGACCTGGAAGGGGAGCGGCGTGGCTTCGGGCGTGGGGGTCGCATCCGCAGGCGCGTCCGCCTCTTCGACGGGGATGATGAGCTCCTGGCCGACGCGGAGCGAGCGCGGGTCGGTGATCCCGTTCGCATCCTGGATGCCCGCCACACTCACTCCGAACTTCGTTGCGATCTTGAGCAGATTGTCACCCGATGCGATACGGTAGATGACCGGCGTCGGAGTGACAGTCGGTGTTGCCGTGGGCGCAGGCGTATAGGGTGCAGGGGTGGAGGTAGGGCGGGTGGTGGCCGCGATGGTGACTGCCGCGACGCGCGCGGTCGGTGTGGCGGACGGCGTCGGCGTCGCGCGCGTGATGACCTGCCCGCAGCCGCCGAGCAGCAACAGGCAGAGAATGCCAAATGGTAGGGTGAGGAGGGGTCCGGGTCGTCTCAAATGGATGTTTCCAGATGCTAAGACAGGCAACTGGAGCAGAGTATAGCACAGGTTGGCGCGGAAACGCAGATTTGGGCGCGACGCGCTTTAGGACGCGCTACAAATGGTTCGACGAGGGCGAGGCGGCGCCGGGATGCCGCGCCGATGTTACGGCGGCAGGTCGATTCAAACGTAAGCGCGTGAGCGCCACGCGCGCCGCGCCGAGGACGAACGGCAGCTTGGGCAGGGTCATGATGAGCGCCAGCGCATCACCGACTGACGCGCGCTCGTCAAGGAAGCGAAAGATGCGCGGGCCGGGATTGCGGCTAAACATGCGCTGGAACGTCCCTTTGAGACAGGTCGCATCCGTGCGCATCACTTGGAGCATGACGGCATCGAGCCAGCGATAGACGCGCTTGCTCGTCGGCGGGACGGCGAACGGGTGGCCGCACTCACAGAGGGAGGCGATAATGGCCGCCGTGTCGTCCTGGATACGCGTATAAGCGTAGCCGGTCGTGGGCTTGGCGAGCCCACCCTGGATGCCGATGCGCATCACGTGGCGGCCGGCCGAGCGCGGAAAGACGTGGTCCGTCATGGGCGTGACGCCGATCTCGTCGCTCACCACCGTGTAGACGTGCGCGCCAAGGATTTCGCGGATGTAGCGGTCGAGCAGCGAGTCGAAGTCGACCAGGCTGAGCCCCACATACTCTACGAGCGCGGAGCGCGGGGAGGTCGGCAGGACGTAGAAGAAGCGCAGCTCGCCTTCCTGCGGCGTGCGGAAGTCGAACAAGGTCGCCGCGGACACGTCAAACTGATCTTGGGGCGTCTCGATGAACCAGCCCTTGAAATGTTGCTGAAGGTAGCGAACGCGGCTCGTGTCGGGCTTGAACGCGTGGATGTTGAACATGCTATCGAACACCCACTTGCCCTGGACAGGCTGCGCAGGTTCCGGGCCGTTGCCGTCGGGATCAAACCACACCACCGCGCCGTCCTCCCGATCCTCGATCCGCTTAACCGGCGCCTTAAGCCACGTCACGTTGGGATGCTCGGCCAGCAAGCCACGGATGTGGCGATACCAGTCGTCCCCGCGGATCATAACATAGCGCCAGGGATCGGTGGGCAGGAAGTGCTCGCCTCGGTCGGTGATGATGCGCAGGCGGTCCCATTCCCGATGGACGACCGGTTGAAAGGGCGTCGGTCGGTCGGTCCAGAAGGCCCAGGTGCGGTCGTTCTGGTCCTTGTCGTCCCGATCGATAACAAGGATGGAGCGGTCGCGCAGGGGGCTGTGAAGCAACTGGTAAGCCAGCGTCAACCCCGCGCATCCGCCGCCAGCGATAATGAAGTCGTAATGTTGCATCGAGCGCCTCCCGTCTATGGAATTATACGTCACAATCGGATATGGGTTGCATCGAAATGCGATCCGCACGGCCGGATGGCAGTCCAGACAACTCGCGCAACACAGCTGTCCGTGATACACTGGCAGCGTTGTCATTGTGGATGGATGGAGCCGCACCTATGCCGACAAACACTCCTTTTTCGCCGGCTGATTTCGGCTTTGGCCGCGTCGCAGTCGTCAGCCCGGAACTGCGCGTCGCCGATGTTCAATTCAACACCGAAAAAATCATCGAAGCGATGGCTGCCGCGGCGGCGAAGGGCGCGCGGCTGGCGCTCTTCCCCGAGCTGTGCATCACCGCCTACTCATGCGGCGACCTCTTCTTCCAGCCGCTCCTCCTGCGTGATGCGCTCTCCGCGCTGGCGCGGCTGGCGGAGGCCGCCGCGGCCGCGGACATCGCCGCGGTCGTCGGGCTGCCCCTCGCCGTGGAGGGCAAGTTGTACAACGTCGCCGCGCTGCTGGCCGGCGGGCGCATCGTCGGACTGGTCCCGAAGAGTTTCCTGCCGAGCACGGGCGAGTTCTACGAGGAACGCTGGTTCACGCCCGCCGCGCGCTGCGTGGCGCAGCCGGTGCGCGTGGGCGAGGTCGAAGTTCCCTTCGGCCCCGACCTGATCTTCGACGCGCATAACCTGCCCGGCTTCGTCCTCGGCATTGAGATTTGCGAGGACCTGTGGGCGGTCAGCCCGCCAAGCGGCGACATGGCGCAGGCCGGCGCGACCGTGCTGCTGAACGGCTCGGCGAGCAACGAGTTGCTCGGCAAGGTGGAGTATCGCCGCGACCTGGTGCGGCAGCAGAGCGCGCGGTCGCTCGCCGCGTATCTCTATGCGGGAGCGGGGCCGGGCGAGTCGACGACTGACCTGGTGTGGGCCGGCCATTCGATGATCGCGGAGAACGGCGCGATCCTGGCCGAGACGGAGCGCTTCAAGTTCAGCACGCAAATGGCCGTGGCCGACATCGACGTTCAGCGGCTGTTAGGCGAGCGGCTGCGGAGCAACACCTACTCCGCCGCGCAGCCGGTGCGCGAATATCGCCGCGTCGCGTTCGAGCTGCCCGGCGCCGCTCGCACTGTCGAACCGGCCCTGATCAGACCGCTGCTCGCGCGCATGCCCTTTGTCCCGTCCGATCCGTTGCGCCGCGCAGAGCACTGCCGCGAAATCTTCAATATCCAGGCCACCGGCCTCGCCAAACGCCTCATGCACACGGGCAGTAAGGTTGTCACCATTGGCCTCTCCGGCGGGCTCGATTCCACGCTGGCGCTGCTGGTCACGGTGCGCGCGTTCGACATCGTCGGCCTGCCGCGGACGGGCATCCACGCGATCACCATGCCCGGCTTTGGCACCACGACGCGCACGCGGAGCAACGCGGAAAAGCTGGCCGAACACCTCGGCGTCGGCTTCCGCACCATCCCTATCACGGACGCGGTCCGCCAGCACTTCAGGGACATCGGCCACGACGAGAATGTCCACGACGTGACCTACGAGAACGCCCAGGCGCGCGAGCGCACGCAAATTCTGATGGACGTGGCGAACCAGATCGGCGGCTTCGTCGTGGGCACGGGCGACCTGTCCGAGCTGGCGCTGGGGTGGGCCACGTATAACGGCGATCATATGTCCATGTACCACGTCTGCGCCGGGGTGCCGAAGACGCTTGTGCGCTACCTGGTCGACTGGGCCGCGGACGAGGAGTTCGGCGGGGAGGCGGGCCGCGTGCTGCATGACATCAGCGCAACGCCCATCACGCCCGAACTGCTGCCGCTTGGCAAGGAAGGCGCGTTGGAGCAGAAGACCGAGGACACGATCGGGCCGTACGAACTGCACGATTTCTTCCTGTACCACGCCATCCGCTACGGCTTCCCGCCGGCAAAGGTCTTCTACCTGGCGGCGCACGTCTTCGAGGGCGTGTACACGCCGGACGTCATCCTCAAGTGGCTGCGCATGTTCTACCGCCGTTTCTTCTCGCAGCAGTTCAAGCGTTCCGCCATGCCCGACGGGCCGAAGGTCGGCTCGGTCGCGCTCTCGCCGCGGGGAGACTGGCGCATGCCCTCAGACGCGAGCGCGGCGAGCTGGCTTGCGGAGGTGGACGCGCTGGCGCAACTCGTGGTAAAATGAACTGAACTTTTTGCGCATTTGAAAACGTCTGCGCCACAGAGAGCTCGGAGCATCCCAAGCGAACCGTAGCGGAGTCGCAGGACTCTCAGCCCTCTGCGGCAAAGCGTTCTCCTTTTGCGGCCGGTTCAACCCTCTAACCCCTGGCCGGTGAAGATGCCACTCCGCCTGATGCGTAGCCTGCGCGCGCAAATCGTCGCCTGGTCCTTTGTCCCGACCGCGATTATTCTGCTCGCCGTCGCCCTGGTCGCGTTCTATGCGTATCAGCGCAGCACCGCGGACCTCGTGCTGCAACAGAGCGAGGAATTGACGCGCCTCTCGGCCAACCAGTTCGCCACCCATCTACGCGACTACACGGACGTGCTCGAAGATGTCAGCCGCAGCCTGAGCGCGACCTATCGCAACCGCACTGTATTGCAGGAGACGCTGCGCGGCGCGGCGAACCGCCTCGTCACCTTCGATGCAGGGGTGGTAGCGCTCGACAACTACGGCCGCGTGATCGCCACCCAGCCCCCGCGTGACGACATTCTTGGTCAGGATTGGTCAGACCGCTCATACTTCCGTGATGTCGTTCGCGCAGGCCAGCCGGCCTTCAGCGACGTGGCTCAGGACGGGGCGGGCGGTCAGGATGTGGTGGTGATGGCCGCGCCCGTGACGAACGATTCGGGCGAGCTGCTCGGCGCGCTGGCCGGGATGTTCCGCGTGGGCGCCACCACGACCAGCGCGCTCTACGGCAGCGTGATTCGCCTGCGGGCCGGGCCGGGCGTCGAGACGGTGCTGGTCGACAGCAACGGGAGGGCGATCTACCACTCCGACGTGGATGAGATTGGCGCCAGCTTTGAAGAAACGCCCGCGGTTGCGGCGGTCAACGCAGGGCGGAGCGGCGCGCAGCGGGCCGAGGCGGCGGGAGAAGCGGTCGTCTCCAGCCACTCCCCTGTGCCGGGCACGCCGTGGGGCCTCGTGCGCGAGACGAGCTGGAACGCGCTGATGGAGCCTACCGCGCCTTATCGCCGCTTCCTTGTCGCGCTGCTGGCGCTCGGCGTGCTGGTGCCTGCCGTTGTCGTGGCGTGGGGCGTACGCCGCATTATCGAGCCCATCAACCGGCTGACCTCCGCCGCGCAGGATGTGGCCGGCGGCAAGTTCGGCGAAACGATTCCGTCCGGTTCCTTCGTCGAGGTTGAGCGGCTTGTCGACCAGTTCAACAGCATGTCGCGACAGTTGTCGGCCACCTATGATGACTTGCGTCGCAAGAACGAGCAGCTTGAGCTGGTCATGGCCGGCGCGAATGACGGCATTTGGGATTGGGACCTGCGCGCGAACAAGGTGTACCTCTCCCCCCGCTGGAAGAGCATGTTGGGCTACGCGGACGACGAGCTGCCGAACCACGAGGACACCTGGCCGGCGCTGGCCCATCCGGACGACAAACCGCGGGTGCAAGAAGTTTTCCGGGCGTATATGGCGGGCGAGAGCCCGACCCTCCAGGTCGAGCACCGGTTGCGCTGCAAGGACGGCGCGTATCGCTGGCTGCTGATGCGCGGCATGGCCCTGCGCGACGCCAGCGGCAAGCCGTACCGCGTGGCCGGGTCGAACACTGACATCTCGGAACTCAAGCGCAGCCAGGGCATTTTGCATGCGCAAAGCCGTTTTCTCGAAGGCATCGCCTCGGGCGAGGGGCTGGACGAGCGGCTGCGCGAGTTGATCCTTTCCATCGAGGAACACTGGCCGGGCAGCCGGTGCGTCGTGTGGCTGGTGGACGACAACACGCGGCAGCTTGAGCCCGCTGCGGTCGGCGCGCTCGGCATGGAACTTGTCCAGTTGCTGCAAACGCTGATGGGCCGCAGCCAGGACGAGACGCCTTCCGCGACCGCGGTTCGCCGCCGTCAGCGCGTCGTCATCGAGGATGTCGCGACGGACCCGCGTTGGGACGCCTACCCCGAAACGCGCGCGTACGCGTTGCAAAACAGTCTGCGCGCCGCATGGGCCGAGCCGATTGTCAACAGCGAGGGGGTGGGCCTCGGCGCCTTTTCTGTCTACCATCTGGCGCCCCACAAGGCCACCGAAGACGAGACAGAGATGATCCGCTCTATCGCGCACCTCGTCGGTGTGGCCGTGGAGGCGCGCCACGCGGAGCAGGCCTTGCGCGCAAGTGAAGCGCGCTTCCGCACCCTGTTCGAGAGTGCGGACGTGGGCATCGTCGTCTCAGACCTGAACGGCGAACTGGTCGAGGTCAACCCCGCGGTGACGCGCATCCTCGGCCTGGCGCCGGATGAAGTGCGCACGCTGCCCGCAACGGCTTATATCCACCCCGAAGACACCGCGATTCGCGAGGACTTGATCCAGGAACTGCACGCGGGTAAGCGCGAACGTTACCAGATCGAGCGCCGCTATATTCGGAAGGACGGCGAGGTCATCTGGGGGCGGCTGACCGTGACGCTGGCGCGGCAGGCGGACGGCAAGGCGCTGTACCGCATCGCGATGCTGGATGACATCACGGAGGAGCGCCGCGCGCAGGAGGACTTGCAGGCCGCGTACCGCGACCTGGAGCGCCGCGTGCAGGAGCGGACGCGTGCCTTGATCGCGCTGAACACGGTGGCGGGAGTGGTGAGCCGTTCGCTGGAACTGCGGGAAATTGCCCGTGATGCGCTCGCCGTCAGCGCGGAGATGGTCGGCTGCGACCACGGCGCCGTGTACGTGACCGACGAGTCGGGCAAGTTCCTGGAGTTGGTTGCCGAACGTAACCACTCGCCGCAGTTCATCGAGGCGGTGCAGAAGCTCCCTATCGACCAGATTCTGCCCGACGTGAAGGGCGAGATGCAGCAGCCCGAAGTATGGGGACCGGACGATCTTGATGAAGGGCCGCTCAAGGCGATCTTGCTTGCCGAGGGACTCAGCACGGTCGTGACCATTCCGCTCATCTCCAAGGATCAGCTTGTGGGCAGCATGTCGCTCAGTTGCAGCCGCCCGCGCGCGCTGACGCCAGAGGAGTCGGGCCTGCTCATGGCAATCGGCCGACAAATCGGCGTGGGGATCGACAATGCGCGGCTTTACGAGCAGGAGCAGGAGCGCCGCGACGAGGCGGAGCGCCGCCGTCGCGTGGCCGAGGGGCTGCGCGAGGTGCTCTCCGTGCTCAACTCCGGCCAGTCGCTGTATGAAACGCTCGACTTGATCGCGCGGCAGGCGTGTCAGATGCTGGGCGCGGACGGCAGCGCGGTGATGCGGCTCGATACGGTGAGCAACATCCTGGCGCCGCAGTCGCACCACGGCCTCACGGCTGATTTTGTCCAGCACCTGCGCATCGAGCCGGGCACGGTTGCGTCGGGCCGCGCGCTGGCCGAGCGCCGCGCGATCCTCATCCCCGACACCGTTGCCTTCCTCGAAGTGCTGCGCGAGCGGAAGGAGTTGCCGAAGACCATGCCAGCCGCGCTGGTGGAGGAAGTGGTGCGGCGGTTCCGCGCGCTCTTGACGGTGCCCATCATGATCGGCGACAATGCTTATGGCACGCTCTCGCTGTATTATCATGACCCCCGCCCGGTGAGCCAGGAGGACATTGGCCTCGCCCAGACAATGGCCGATCAGGCCGCGCTCGCGATCGACGCTGCGCGACTGCGCGAGCAGGCGAAGACGTCGGCCGCCGCGGAGGAGCGCAACCGCCTTGCGCGCGAACTGCACGACTCGGTGACGCAGAACCTGTATAGCGTGACGCTGTATGCGGAGGCCGCGGCCCGGCTGCTGTCGTCCGGCGCGACGGAGATGGCGGCGGAGCACCTGCGCGACCTGCGCGACACGTCGCAGGAGGCGCTCCGCGAGATGCGGCTCCTGATTTTCGAGCTGCGGCCTATGGACTTGCAGAAGATGGGGCTGGCCGGCGCGATCAATGCGCGCTTGCAGGCGGTCGAGACACGCGGCGGCATTCGCGCGAGCCTTGTCCAGGAAGGGGTTGAGTACGCGCCGCTCATGTCGCCCGCGCTGCAAGAGGAGATTTACCATATCGCGCAGGAGACGCTTAACAACACGCTCAAGCACGCGCGGGCGAAGAATGTGACGGTGTCGCTCAACTACGGGCCGCAGATGATGCGATTGCAGGTGCGCGATGATGGGCAGGGATTTGCGCCGGAACTGGCCGTGGAGGGTGGCGGCCTCGGTCTGCGCGGGATGCGCGAGCGCGCTGCGCGTGTTCGCGGCTGCCTGACGATTGATAGCGCGCCTGGCAAGGGCGCCACGGTGACGGTCGAAGCGCCGGTCGATATTGTAGCGCAAGTCGCCTGACTTGCGCAGCAGGATGGAGCACGCATGGCACAGAAGATACGGGTAATGTTGGTGGACGATCACGCGATTGTTCGCAAGGGGATCGCGGCGCTGCTGGCGACCGAGCCGGACTTTGAAGTAGTGGGCGAGGCGTCGGACGGCGCGGAGGCTGTTGCCAAGGCGCAGGCGCTGCGGCCGGACGTGGTGATGATGGACCTCGTCATGCCGAAAATCGACGGCATCGAGGCGACGCGCCAGATCACGTCGCAACTCAAGGGGGTCAAGATCCTCGTGCTGACCAGCTTCGCAGCGGACGACAAGGTCTTCCCTGCGATCAAGGCCGGCGCGCTCGGCTACCTGCTCAAGGATTCCGGCCCGTTCGAGCTGCTCCAGGCCATTCGGCAGGTGCACAAAGGGCAGCCCTCGTTGGAGCCATCCATCGCCAGCAAAGTGCTCTTCGAGCTGGCGCATCCCTCGAAGGATCAGCCGACCACCGATCCGCTAACGGCGCGCGAGATGGAGGTGCTGCGCCTGGTGGCGCAGGGCCGCAGCAACCGGGAGATTTCGGAAAAGCTGGTCATCACCGAGCTAACGGTCAGCACGCATGTGAGCAACATCCTGGGCAAGCTCCACCTCGCCAGCCGCACGCAGGCCGCGCTCTTCGCGCTGCGCGAGGGGCTGGCGTCGCTCGATGATATTCCGTCGTTTGGAGAAGACGCCTGATCTTTGCCACAGAGGACACAGAGAACGCAGAGAAGTTTCCTCTCTGCGTTCTCTGTGTCCTCCGTGGCAAAAACCGCATCTTGTGGCATACCAGAAAACCAGTAGACGCCCCTACCCGTAACCTTCACCAGACCACCCATCAGGGTGGTCTCTTTTTGTACCCCGACTCCCTCAGTTATCCCGATGCGCGTTTGCTCCCCGGCTGCTATCTTATGCGTGACGCTGCGACACGGCACGTAGTGAACTCAGAAGCAGCGCAAGGTCGCAGAGATGAGCATCAGGATCTTGATCGTCGATGACCTCGCCAGAGCCCGCCAGAGCATGAAGGCTCTCGTCAGCACCCTGCCCGGTGTGGCGGCGCTGAAGGAGGCCACGAACGGGCGGGAGGCGGTGGCCCTGGCAGAGAGCTGGACGCCCGACGCCGTGTTGATGGACGTGGTGATGGCGGAGATGGACGGGCTCCAGGCAACGCGGGCGATCAAGGCCCGGTGGCCGCAGATCAAGGTCATCGTCCTGAGCATGTACGGCGATTACGAAGCCCAGGCGCTCGAAGCAGGCGCCGACGCTTTTGTCAACAAAGGGGAGCCACCAGCACGCCTCTTGCAGGCGCTGGACGCGGTGGCCGGTGAGCGATAAGGGAGTCACACCATGAGCGAGCAGGATATCATCACGTTGGCCCGGCAGGGCGATCAGGCCGCCTTCACCATGTTGGTGCAGACCTATCAGACGGCGATCTACAATCTCTGCTACCGCATGCTGGGCGAGGCCGACCAGGCGCAGGACGCCACGCAGGAGACCTTCCTCCGGGCGTACACCCAGTTTCATCGGTATGACTCCGAGCGGTCGTTCAAGACCTGGATCTTCTCGATCGCGAGCCACTACTGCATCGACCGGCTGCGCCGCCGCCGGGTGACGTGGGTCGACATCGACGACGAGCCGCTGGCCGGGCACCCGATGCTCCGCGAGAAGCGCGTCGGGCCGGAAGATGCTGCGGTGCAGCAGGAGCGGGCCGCGGACGTGCAGGCCCTGATCGACACGCTGCCGGCGAAGGATCGCGCGGCGGTCGTGATGCTCTACTGGTACGACCTCTCCTATCAGGAGATCGCGGAGGCGACCGGCACGACGGTCAGCGCGGTGAAGAGCCGCCTGCATCGGGCGCGGTCCGCAATGGCCGACGCGCTGCAGGCGAAGGACGCGCGGCCGGAAGCGCGGTCGAGCAGCCGCACTGCCCCCCTCGCCGGCCGGCCGGCGCTGGCAATGGGGATGGCGTAAGCTCAACGATGGACCGGCAGAGCCGGTGGGCCGAGGAGGCTTCCTGTGTACGATGCTTATGGCGCTTATCAAGCGCGCTCGATAGCCTCAACATCCGACCCAAAGGGTGATCGCGATGGCCGGGTCATCGCCAGAGCGGTCTCAAAGTTTCACAACAGCTATGTCAGGGCGAAGGTAAAGCGGCTGCTCGCCAGGCTCACAGGGCGCTCGCGCGCTCTGCTCGACCTGGATGACGTGCGGAAGTCGAAGCCAATCGAATCGATGCACGAAGCGGGCTGCATGACGGTTGACGTCAGGAAGATCGTGGGCAGCGAGTGCCGGGTCTGCGACTTCGACTGCGACTTCCTGCCGCTAACGGATGCGAACCAGCAGCGGTGGGTGAGCGTATACGCGGCGCGGCTGTGCGGGGTTAGCCTCCCGGCGGTCTCGCTCGTGCAGGTTGGCGACGTGTACTACATACGCGACGGGCATCACCGGGTCTCGGTGGCCCGCCTGCTGGGTGAGCAGTACATCGAAGCGAACGTGCAGGTCTGGCAGGCGCAGGGCGAAGCAGCGACCGCGCCGGCGATGTCGATGCAACTGGTGACTGTAACCTGATAGCAAAGGTTCGTCGGCCGCGTTCTTACGGGCGTTGGAGGCCGACCGAGCCGGGGTATAGTCAGGGGATGAGGGGATTGGCGAAGTCCGGGCGAACAGCCCGGACTTCGCGCGTCCTGGGAAGGTCAGTTTGTAGGGCAGATTATGCACCTGGATATGGACCAGGGTTATATTAGTTGAGCAAATGTCCACAAAGGAGAGCCGGTCTGGTTGACCAGGCGAGAAGGAACCCGAACCGTGAGTGTGCTGGTTATTGCGGAGGATATGATCCCGTCAAATGAAGCGCGCCTGGAGGCTGCCACCGTTGGCGAGGCGGCTGAGGCGGCGGGGCTGAAGCGCCGGACAGGACTTGTGATCCTGGTCAACGGGCGGCTGGCGGACTGGCAGACGAAGTTGGCAGATGATGACACCGTGGAGTTCATGCCCGCGCTCGGTGGCGGGTGAGCGGAACGAGAAGTGGGAGGAAGAGAGATGACAATTGGCGGAACGTGGGGGAAGGTCCTGCACGTTGATCTGACGGACGGGCGACAGTGGCTGGAAACGCCGCCCGATGAAGTGTATGCGCGGCTGGTCGGCGGGCGCGGGCTGGTGGCGTGGGAACTGCTCCGCTACACCCCGGCGCGGCTTGATCCGCTCGGCCCGGACAACATCCTCGTCTTTGCGCCGGGCATCCTGCAGGGAACCAACCTGCCTGCCAGTGGCCGTCACGGGGTGGGGGCGAAAAGCCCGCTGACCGGCGCAATTGCCAGCTCGGAGGCGGGCGGCTGGTGGGGACACGAGTTCAAGCGCACCGGCCATGACGCGCTCGTCATCCACGGCCGCGCGGACCGTCCGGTTTATCTTGTCATTCGCGACAATCACGTCGAGATTCGCCCGGCCAAGCACCTGTGGGGACGCGACACGGCGGACGTGGATGCGGCTATCAAGGCGGAACTCGGCGACGGCAAGGCGCGCATCGCGCAGATCGGTGTGGCCGGGGAGAACGGCGTGCTCTTTTCTGCGATCATGCACGACATCAACCGCGCGGCCGGCCGTAACGGGCTGGGCGCGGTCATGGGCAGCAAGAACCTCAAGGCGGTTGCGGTGCGCGGGACGCACAACCTGCCGCAGGGCAACCGGCCGCGGCTCATGGCCGTCGCAAAGTGGCTCGGCGGCGATTACAAGCAGAGCATGGAGTGGGCGATCACGATGGGCACGCCCGGCAGCGTGTACCACCATGAGAAGAGCAGCAACCTGCCAGTCCGCAACTTCCAGGACCCGCGCTTCCCCGACGCAAAGAGCATCGACGGCAAGCTAATGGCCGCGACCATTCGGACGGATCGCGACACGTGCCAGGCGTGCCCCGTCTATTGCAAGCAGGTAGTCGAGTACGACGGCCGCGCTTTCCCCGATCAGCCATTGATGAAGACCACGTTGGCGGACAAGACCACGATTGAGGGCGCGTACGGCGGGCCGGAGTACGAAACGCTCGGCGCGTTCGGCAGCGCGTGCGGCGTGACCGACCTGATTGCGGTCGCGAAGGCCAACGAGCTGTGCGCGCGGTGGGGCATGGACACGATCAGCACCGGCATGACCATTGCCTACGTCATGGAACTGGTCGACCGCGGCTTGTTGACCGCGGTCGAAACGGGCGGTTTCCTGCCGCGCTGGGGTGACGCGGAGGCAATGGTCGAGGCGGTCGACATGATCGCGCACTGCCGCGGGTTCGGGGAAATGATGGCGCAGGGCAGCAAGCGCATCAGCCAGTGGGTGGGTCGCGACTCGGCGGATTATCTCGTCGAGGTCAAGGGGCTGGAGTTCCCCATGCACGAGCCGCGCACGAAGGTTGGGCTGGGACTCGGCTACGCGGTCGCGCCGGTGGGCGCGGATCACATGATGAACTTTCACGATGTCGAATACACCAGCCCCGGCGGCTCGCTCGACCGGGCAGGCGCGGTGTATCGCGCGGATCCCATGCCCGTTACGACGCTCGACGAGAAGAAGGTTGAATTGTTCTATCACGAAGTGAACTGGAAGCACTTCAACGACTGCGCAGTGACGTGCCTGTTCTATCCCTACAACTACGTCCACCTGTCGGAAGCCCTCAGCGGCGCGACCGGGCTTGACTACACGCCGGACGAGATTCTGCGTGTGGGGGAGCGGGCGCAGCATCTGTGCCGCCTGTTCAACCTGCGCGAGGGGCTGACCGCGGCCGATGATCGACTGCCAAAGCGCATCATGCAGCCGTTCACCGAAGGCCCGGCCGCGGGCGTGGAGATCAGCGAGGCGACACTGGAACGCGCAAAACAGCAGTGGTACGGGCTGATGGGGTGGACGCCGGATGGCGTGCCGACCACGGAGCGGCTTGCGGCACTTGGAGTGAGCGAACTGCTGTAATAGTTTCCTCTCGCTGCGCCAGACCCGTCAGGTTCCTAAACCTGACGGGTCTTTTTTTGCCCCAGAGTTCTGTGCGTGAGAACGCTCTCACAGCGAGGAAACGTCTTCAAACGTCGATAAATGACCACGGTCATGTTTCATTTGCGCCTTGACTCGCAAACCGGTTTGATTTATGATGGCAGAGTCAAACCGGTTTTACTCATTTCATATAGCAAGAGGCGCGGGAATGGCTAAAGCGACGATAGCGGAAGTGGCCGCGCGGGCGGGGGTCACGAAGAGCACAGTTTCGCATGCGCTCAGCGGCAAGCGGCCGGTGGCGCCGGAAACGCGGCAACGCATCGAAGCGGCGATTGCGGAACTGGGCTACCGGCCCAACCCTGTCGCGCAGCGGCTGGCCGCAGGACGCAGCCGCGCAGTTGGCCTGGTGTTTCCGGCGGGGCAGGAAGAAATCACGCTGCTTGACACGCCGTTTGTCTCGTCTGCGGCGCGCGTGGTTGCTCGCCGGGGATACACGCTGGCGCTGGTTCAGCCGGAGCCGGATGCGTTCAGGTCGCTTGCAGACCTGCTTGCCGGCGGCCTGCTCGACGGCGCGTTGCTGCTGCATGCGGGGCTGCGCGACGCGCGGGTCGATGTGGCGCGGGTAAGTGAGCTGCCATTTGTCCTGATCGGCCGCGCGGCGGATAATGCCGGGCTAAGCTTCGTCGACGTCGACATTGACGCGGCAGTCGACCTCGCGGTCGATCATCTCAACCGGTTAGGACATCAGAAGATCGCCTTTCTCAAACCGGCAGATGCGCGAGATGGCATGATGGCGCGCGCGCTCCCTGCGTACGAACTAGCCTGTGCGCGACGACGGATTCGTTTGTTGACGACCGCAGCAGGACCGACGACGCGCAGCGCGCAGGCAGCCGCCAGCAGCCTGCTCCGCGAGCGGACGGATGTCACCGGCATCGTGGCCTGGAGCGAGTGGGCGGGGTGGGGCGCGAAGTTGGCGGCTGAGGACGCCGGGCGGCGCGTGCCCGATGAGCTGTCGATTGTCTGTCTGGCGCACGGCCTGGGGAGTGGTCTTCTTCCTTTTGAACCAACACGCGTTGAACTGAGAATCGGGCAACTGGCCGAAACCGCAACGGCGTTATTGCTGGAGCAACTGGACGGGGAAGCAACGGGCGAGCAGCAGATCCTGCTTCAGCCCGAGTTCATTCTCGGTCAGACCACCACTGCGCCGTAGGCGGCATCGTGAGGAACGTATGAAGATCGACGCGCACATTCATTACGCGCCGCCGGAGTTGCAGGACCGGCTGGATCAGTTCACGCGCGAGGAGCCATACTGGGGCCTGCTCATGGGGCCGGAGAGCCCGCAAGGGTGGGCGAGCGCAGAGCGCATGATTGAGGACATGGATCGCGCGGGGCTGGATAAAGTTGTCATCATGGGGCAGTACCGGCGGCGGCACGAGGGCTGCGTCGAGGCGAACGATGAGGCGCTGGCGCTCATGCGGCGTTACCCGGCGCGCGTGCTGGCGTTCGCAATGGTGCAGCCGAAGGCCGGCCAGGCCGCGCTCGACGAGCTGGCGCGCTGCGTCGATGCGGGGATGCTCGGAGTGGGGGAGTTGGGGCCGTACGGGCAGGGCTACCGGCTGGACGATCCGGACTTTCTCGCGGTGGTCGAGCGGTGCATTGACTACGGCGTCCCCGTCAACCTGCATACTAATGAAGAGGTCGGGCGTTACTACGCGGGCAAGGCCACGACGCCGCTCCGCCACATCTACCGGCTGGCCGAGCGTTACCCGGAACTCAAGTTGATCCTCGCGCACTGGGGCGGGGGGCTGCTATTCAACGAGCTCATGCCGGCCGCGCAGAAGGCGCTGCGCAACGTCTGGTACGACACGGCGGCCTCGCCTTTGCTCTTCCCAACCGAGCGCATCTTCCGCGCCGCGCTCGCGGCGGTCGATCACCGCAAACTGCTCTACGCATCCGATTACCCGCTGCGCCTTTACCCGCGTCGCCAGCCGGAGCCGGACTTCCGCCCGTTTCTGTCAGAGATCGACGCGCTCAACCTGACGGAAGAGGTCAAGGCAGACGTTCTCGGCCTCAATGCGGCGCGTCTGTTGGGCGTTGCGCGATCCGAACAAGCGCCGACACCCCCACGGATTGCCAGGCGCGACTCCGCTGCTATCGCGAAAATCACCGCGGAGCTATCTGTCACGGCGATTGCGAGCGCATTTCCTGAAACCATAGCGATTTTCGAGCGGCACGGCCTCCCGTGGACAGACTCGCCCGTCCCTGAATGGGAGCCGCTGCGCCAGGCTGCTGCCGCGCGGGGCATGGGGCCAGAGAAGCTGAACACCTTGCTCAGGGAGCTGGAAGAGGCGGTTGCGCACGGTCGAAACGAGAGCGAAAACCCGATCTAGCCGCGCAGAAGGAGGGGTTCGTATAGCAATCTGTATGGACGGTAACGGGACGTAGGATGAAATGATTTTTAACTATGCGAAATCGTGGTCATGGCAGGCCAGGCTAGTTGCTACAGCATCACCTTCCGCACCGCGCCGTCCGAGCACCCTACAAGCGCAAGCGCGCCCGTCGTCAGACCTTCGGGCGAGACCGCGCACATGGCGGCGACCCCTTCCGGCAAGTCCAAACGCGCCTCTCGCCACGACTGGCCTGCATCCGCCGAGAACTGAAGCGTATCACCGATCAGCGCAAGGAGCGCAGGGCCGTTTTCGCTCCTGCCGCATAACACTGCGTTAACTGCGCCTTCCGCCAACCCTTCCACCGGCGACCAGCTTGCGCCCCCGTCCGCCGACGTCCATAGCCCATTCGACTCCGTTCCGGCCCATAACCGCCCATCTTGCGCGTAGTCAGCGGAAATGGCGAGGCTAAGAACGGGCGCTAAGTCGGTGGGCAGGCCGCACTCCCGCCACGCGCGGCCGCCGTTCGCGCTGCGGAAGAGGCCGGTTTCGGTTCCGGCGAAAAGCGTCTCGTCCTGCGCGAAGGCGGGAGAGACCGCCAGGCACAGCACGCCGAGGTCGATCAGCCCGAAATTCCATGCAGCCCAACGGCTGCCGCGATCTGCGGAGCGAAAGACGCCATCCTCCAGCGTGCTGGCGAATACGATGCCGTCCTCTTCGTAACTAGGCGAGACCGCGAGGCCGGTCACGACCGGCGGGGGCGTGCGGAGCAGCGAGTAGTGCCACGTGAGACCGGCATCGAGCGAGCGCAGAATCGCGCCGTAAACGCCCGCGAATACGGTGCGGTCGGAGCGGAAGGCGGGCGAAAGGGCCACTGCCGCCGTTCCGAGGGGTTCGGTTAGCCCCAGCGACGCATACGCATCACTGAACGTAGAGGCGCGATCCGAGGAGCGAAGCAGCCCGGTCGCAGTCGCGGCAAAGCAGATTTCGTCGTTGTCAAAAGCGGGAGATGCAGCGAGCGCATACACGCCGGTTTCCGCGTCTTCCTGCTGGAGCAAATCCTGGTCAAGCGTTTCGTCGTTCATGGTCGTCTCAAGGGGTGTAGTTCGCGGCCTGACGGCCAAAGTCGGTGTGGACGAGCGCGTCGGTCGTAAGCGCCATTGCGGCTGCGGAAACGGCGCTGCTCAACGCCAGCCGCGTTACGGTTGCCACATCAAGAACGCCGGCCCGCGCCATATCGCAGACCTGTCCGGTTTCGACATCGTAACCGTAGCCACGCGGCGCACTCTCAATGCCTGCCATCGCATGGGCAAGGTCCGCGCCTGCATTGGCAATGATCGTTCTGGTCGGAGCTTCGAGCGCGGCTGTGAGGATGCGGTATGCGGCCCTCTCGTCAGGCGACGCAGCATTTGCCCCGCATGCGCGCAAGGCAGGGCGGCACGCCAGCAGCGCACTCCCGCCGCCCGGCAGCGCGCCCTCGATCAGCGCCGCGCGCAGCGATTCGGCGGTGCGGTCAGCAAGGGCCTTGCGCGTCTCCATCGCGGCTTCCGTCGCCGCGCCGATCCAGAGCGTTGCCGAGCCGCCGAGCAGCTTGCCGATGCGCCGCCGCAGCGCGACTTTGGCGTCGCCGGAGGCGCGGCCGTACTGCCCGCGCAGCTCCGCGAGGTGAGCGCGCACGCGGCGCGGATCGCCGCCGCCTCCCGCCACGCCGAGATAATCCTTATCCGCCCAGATGCGCCTTGCCTTGCCGAGATCCTCCACCCGTGCCGAGCGGATCGTGTCGCCCGCGTCCTGATGCAAAGACCGCGCGCCGGTGAGAATCGCGAGGTCCTGTAAGTCATCGTGCGCGGTGTCGATTGCCATTGCCATACGCGCCGCCGCAATTTTCAACTGGCCCGCGTTGTTGTTGAGCGTGAGCAGGCCCATTGGCTCGGTCGCGATGTGCCGCGCCACGATGAAGAGCGTCTTGATGCCCCCCTGCGCGCAGCGGGAGAGGAACTCCGCCAGGTCAAGGGTGTTGTTGATTTCGAGGTTACTGACGAGGACGGCCGCGTCCTCCAGCTCCGCGCGCAGCTTCGCGAGGTCAGTGCCCAGATCGCGGCTGAGCAGCGCGCCGTCCCAGTACATGCCTTCGATGTACTCGCGCTCCAGGTCGCGTCCCCGCCCCTTGCGGATGTCCAGCCCGCCATACTCGCCGATGATGTCGAAGATTTCGCCCATGACCTTCGCGAGTTCGGCATCGAAGCAAACGGCCATCGCGAGACGCGTGAGCATCTCCTTGCCCTCGACCTTAACGGCGAGCGTGTCCAGCTCGGCGAGCGCGACGCGCTCTGCGGCTTGCAGGTGATGCCGCAGCGCCATCGCATTGCCGCCCGACGCGACATACGTCCGCCCGGCCTCGAAGATCGCCTTGAACAGCACGGCCGCCGTCACCGAGCCGTCGCCGACGCGCTCCTCCATGCGCCACATCAGATGCCGCGCGAGCATCGCGCCCATGTCCTCGTTTCGATCGGGCAGCGCCAGCATGCGCCGGCCGATGGTCGCGCCCTGGTCAAGCAACTCGGGACCGCCGCTGGTGGCGCGCTCGACCGCGGTGTAGCGCGGCCGCGGGCCGAGGGTCGGCCGCACCGCGGCGATCATCTTGGCGGCCCCGCGTTGCAGCGCGCGGCCTGCGTCGGGCTGGAACAGGACTCCGGCGTTTCGTCTGGTGCGCATGGTGTGTCTCAAATCCGGGGTTGGATTTTTGCGGGTTATCAGTCTTTGCCACAAAGAACTCAGAGAGCGCAGAGGCTCTCTGCTGCCTCGGTGAGCTCTGTGGCTAAAACGGACGCCTTGCGGCAGTCAGCATTATAGCCGTGCGCAGACAAAGAAACAAAGTGGCCCCTTGCTGATTAAGGTCATTGTTACGCGTACCCTATCCCGTGTATCATCGCATCGTAACTGCAGGCAGACCGGCCGGACGCCGGCGTACTGCCGAGCCACTCTCGCCGAGTTTGTCCCAGGAGGAACCGTGAGCCAACTCGAAGCCATTTATCAAGCCGTGCTCGACGGCAATGCGGCAGGCGCGCAGGCCGGCGTAAAGGCTGCGATCGCCGAGGGCGTCGCCCCCGACGTCATCCTGAAGGAAGGCCTCATCGCTGCGATGGGCGAGGTGGGTCGCCTGTTCGAGGAAAACGAATACTTCGTGCCCGAAATGCTGGTGTCCGCGCGCGC
>CAZPTI010000050.1:0-22021 GCA_964588925.1 uncultured Anaerolineales bacterium
AGTAGACCGGCCGGCCCTGCCGCGGCTCGAATGGCACTTCGGTGGTAGTGCCGCAATCCGCGCAGGTCGCTTTGAACATCTGCCGCGTGCCGCTGCTGCTGCCGCCGCGGCTGCTTGATCCATATCCGCCGCCCGACGAGTAACCGCCGGAGCGCCCGCCATAGCTTGAATCCCCGTACCCGCCGCGGCTGCTGCCGTAGTCGGACGACCCATAACTGCCGCTGTCGCGGCCCGCCTTGCGCGCCTGCCGGCACTCGGCGCAGCGCTGCGGCTCGCTGAAACCGCGCTGCGCGTAGAACTCCTGCTCACCTGCCGTGAAGGTGAACTGCTTGCCGCAGTCGCGGCACGTCATGGTCTTGTCAGCGTACTGACTCACGGTGAGAACCCTCCGAGAGAAGAGAAGATGCTAGTGCGTGTCATCTTGCGAAACACTGGCAAAGTGACATTGGCACGGCGGTGTCACCCAGCTTTTCTACCGTGAGTGCGTACGCGCCAACCTTCGGCGCTTTGCAGTCCACCACCTGCTTATCCGTTGACCCCGTGTATGAGCTGTTTGTGACTAACTAGCACGCATTATACGCCGCTCTTTGCAGGGGTCAAGTTGCGAAAAAGGGGGTGAGTAAGGTTGCGCAAACACCGATACCTTACGGGTTCGGGAGAGGACGCAAAGAAGTACGCAGGACGCGCCTCGCAAGATCGATGCGGAGAGAGCAGTCGCGCGGGCGGATCATGCCGCTGTCGGTGGAGAGGCCGGCGCGAATTCCGGTCGCGGGATTGACGCCGTGGCAGGCGGCGATACGCAACCCAAGCTCAAACCGGCTCAACCGCTCTGGCCCGGCGACGTGCAGGATGCCGATGAAGTCGTTCTGCGCCAGCTCGACCAGCGCGGCTGCCAGGTCATCCGTCCGCACCGGACAGCGGTACTCGTCGGTGAAGAGCGTCAGTGGCTCGCGCTCTCCGCGCAGCGCGGCGAGGATCGGTTCGGTGCGCGGGTCGGGCGGGTCGAAGCAGGTGACGAGCGACGTGCGGACGATAATTGCGCCGGGCAGCGTCTTGACTACGATGCGCTCGGCCTCCGCCTTCGCCGCGCCATAGAAGTTCACGGGTGCAGGCGCATCCGCTTCCGAATACGGCCCATGCTCGCCGTCAAACACCAGATCGGTCGACATATGAACGAGCCGCGCGCCCGTCTCCGCGCACGCCTCGGCAATCCGGCGCGTCCCCTCCACGATCACCGCTCGCGCCTCATCCTCCGTCCGCCACGCAGCCGCCGTATGCAGCACGACGTCCGGGCGTAACTCGCGAATCAGCGCGGGAACCTCATCAATTGCGGCGCGCACAGCATTGACGCTTCCGGGGGAATTGAGGGGAGGCTTGCGGAAATATGTGCCGGTGACGGAAGCAAAGGAGGCCGTTGCCAGCGAGGCAACGGCCCGTCCGACATAACCGGAAATGCCTGTAATGAGAAGCGAGGTCATCTGTTTCCTGCGCCAGTCTGCTTCAGCAGACTTCGCATATCAGCCTGCGACTTCAAGTCGCAGACGTAGCGTCGCGCGCATTCCCGTGGGGCGTCCCTTACCCTTACCCCATAATCCCATCTACAAACGCGCGCGGCTCGAACTCCGCGAAGTCGTCCGCCTTCTCGCCTGTCCCAACGAACCGCACCGGCAAGCCCAACTCTTCCTTGATCGCGAACACGATGCCGCCCTTCGCGGTCCCGTCGAGCTTGGTCAGGATGATGCCCGTGATCTCCACCGCTTCCTTGAACGCCTTTGCCTGGCTGATCGCATTCTGACCGGTCGTCGCGTCGAGCACCAGCAGCGTCTCGTGCGGCGCCTCGTGCACCTGCCGCGCGCAGACCGCCCGCACTTTCTCCAGCTCCTTCATCAGGTTGAACTTCGTGTGCAGGCGGCCCGCCGTGTCGATGATGAGCAGGTCGGCGGAGCGCGTCTCCTGGCTCGCGCGGATCGCGTCGAACACCACCGCGCCCGGATCCGCGCCTGGCCCCTGCGCGATCACCTCCACGCCCGTCCGCTCGCCCCAGATTTTGAGTTGATCGATTGCCGCCGCGCGGAAGGTGTCCGCCGCGGCGAGCACGACGCGCTTGCCGCGCGCCTTGTAGTAGCGCGCCAGCTTGGCGATGCTCGTCGTCTTGCCCGATCCGTTCACGCCGACGATCAGCACCACGGTCAACATGCGCGGCTCTTCGACGGTCATCGGCGCCGGAAATTCGATCAGCGCGACCAGCTCGTCCTTGAGCGCGGCCTTCACGTCGTCCACGCGCTTGATGCGGTCCCGCTCGACACGGCCGCGCAGCCGCTCAACCACGCCCGTGGCGGTGTTAATGCCGAGGTCGGCCTGGATAAGGATCTCCTCCAACTCGTCCCACGTGTCGTCGGTGATGTCGCTCGCCTGGAACAACGTGCTCACGCGGCCGAAAAAGCCCTGCCGTGTCTTGGTCAGGCTCTGCTGAATCTTGGCCTCGTCCTCGGCCTTCTGTTCGGGGGTCTTGCGAAAGAACCCAAATGCCATCGACTGACTCTCCTGCGCGGTTGCGACAAAAACCCCAGCCGAGGGCTGGGGCTGTCTGATTCAGACGTGGCATTATACATCGCGGCCATCGAATGACAAAGCGGCCCGGCTGTGCTATACTGCGCGCCGAATCGGGGGAGGGGACAACGGATGCAGGACGTCGAAGAGGTTCTGGAGCAGTTCAGCGAGCGCAACGGCCTTTCATTTAAGGACCGCACGCTGTTGCGCACCGCGCTGACGCACCGGTCTTATTTGAACGAGCATGGCGACGTGGACTGGGAGGACAACGAGCGGCTGGAGTACCTCGGCGACGCAGTGCTCGATTTTCTGCTGGCGGATTATCTCTTTCAGAAGTTCCCGGACGCGCCCGAAGGCGAATTGACCGCGCTCCGCGCCGCCCTCGTGCGCCGCGAGACGCTCTCGCGGCTGGCCGCGCGACTCGACATCGGCAGCGCGCTCCTCATGGGCCACGGCGAGGTGGAGACGGGCGGCCGTGCGCGCCCTGCCACCCTTTGCGCCGCGTTCGAGGCGGTGGTCGGCGCGTTATATCTCGACAAGGATCTTACCGCCGTGGCCGATTTTGTGCTGCCCATGATGCAGGACGAACTGGGCGGCGCGCGCACTGAGGTCGAGGACAAAGACCCGAAGAGCCGCCTGCAGGAGCTGGCGCAGGCCGCGCTCGGCGTCACCCCGCGCTACCGCACCATTGCCGCGGAAGGCCCGGATCATGCGAAAGTGTTCCGCGTGCAGGTCTCCATCGACGACACGGTTTACGGCGAGGGCAAGGGGCCGAGCAAGCAGCTCGCCGCGCAGAATGCGGCTATCGACGCGCTCGCGCGCGAGGATGAGTGGAATAAGGCCGAATGACAGACCTGACGGGTTTCGGAAAACCCGTCAGGTCTCGCGCTGCGCTAATCGCCGCAGTCCCAACCAGATGATCGGGATGGCCGCGTATCCGACGCCGATCAGCGCCGCAATGAGAACCTCCTGCAAGCCAACCAGCCCCCTCAACAGCGCAAGACCAAATGCATAGAGCCCCAGCGGAATATAGAGCAGCGTTCCAGTCGCCAGTCCGGGCGCGTACCTGCGCCCCCGCGCGCTTCCGCCGATATGCGTCAGCCCGTTGACGACGAGCAGCGCCGCAACCGACAGGCAGAACACCACGGCCCGCGGCCACAGCAGCGCGGCGATGGCGCACAGCAGCAGAAATCCGCCGTTGATGATGATCGCGAAGGGCATGGTCACGCCCGCGGCGAACTGCGGGGCCATGCGTCGCATGAACGCCGGGAACCCCCCCGGCCACGCGTACTCTTCGATGATGTGAAGGATGGCAGCGATGAGGATGGCGAGGAAGATCCAGTTCATTGCGCGCGCATCACGCCTCCCCCGCCACTCCCAACAACTCCCGCAGCCGCGGCAACTGGCTGACCAGCCCACGGCTCACCGGCCGCGGGCCGTTGATCGCCACCTCCAGCCCACGGTCCGCCACGCGGATCGCCGCGTCCGGCCGGCCGAGCGCCTTGGCGCGGGTCGCAGCCACTTCCAGCTCCGCGCGCCCTTTGTCGAGCCAGTGGAACACCTGCACCAGCGCCTCGCTCGGATCGTTGACCAGCATCCCCGCGCCGCCCTGCACGACATAGTCCGCGTTGCCCGTCTCCTGCCCCGGCAGCGCCTCGGCCAGCAGCAGCGGCAACCCCACCGCCAGCGACTCGGACACGATCAGCCCGCCCGCCTTGCACACGATGAAGTCGGCCGCCTGCATCATCTCGGCCATGTTGTTCACGTAGCCGTAGACGTGCGCGGGCAGGTGCCACTCGTTCTGCTCGAACCGCATCCGCAAGTCCTCGTCGCCGCCGGTGACGATGGCGAGTTCCAGCGGAAGGCCGGAGTGGTTGAGCACTTGCGCGATTGGCTCCAGCTTCTTGACGCGCTTGCTGCCGGTGAAGAGCGCAACCGTCCGGTCGTTGCCCCATCCGAGCTTCGCGCGCAGCGCGGCCTTGTCAACCGTCTGACCCAGCCGCGGATTGACGGGCAGACCGGTGATCTCCACGCGCTCCGCCGGCACGCCGCTCTCCAGCGCCTTCTCCGCCACAGCCTGCGTCGGCACGAGGCAGTATTCCGCGTTCTCGTGGAACCACAGCCGGTGCACCGTCGCCAGGTCCGTCACGACTGTGAGGAACGGCGCCCCGCGCCGCGACAGCCCGCGTAAGGCTGCCAGTGGCGACTGGTAGAGCGGGTAAGTCGTGATGACCGCATCCGGCTCAAACTGACCGAGGAGGTCGCGCAGCACGGTGTACAGCATCAGCGTCAGCGCCTGCTCCGCGATGCCGGCAGGCACCGCGCCGTCCGACGCCTGGTAGCCGGCCCGGTACAAGTCGGGCGACTGCTGGATCATCCGGTCGTAGTCGTCCTGCGCGTTCACCAGCAGCGCGGGCGCGCGTGGATGATCGAGCGGATTCACGATAGTCGCCTCGCAGCGGTCGCCGTATTTGAGCTTATATGCCTCCGCAATCGCGTTCGCCGCGGCCTTGTGGCCGAACCCCGCGTCCGCGGAGAGGATCAGTATTTTCTTGCGCGCGTCTGGTGTCATCCGCCGTTCGCCTCAGATAGATTTTTCGTAGATGCGGTGGCGCTTGTAGATCTTCCCGCCCATGTTTTGCGCGTCCGCAACCGTCAACACGTGCTCTTCCATCTGCACGATGTCCGCATGCTCGAAGCCGCCGCTGCGCATCGTCCGCTCCATCTCAACGTACAGGATCGCGTTGACGCCCAGCCCGCGGTAGGGCGCAAGGATGCCCGCGCCGTTAAGGTTGATCCACTTCGTGCGCTTCATGTCTCGCAGCAGGTGAATCCATCCGAACGGCCAGATGCGCCCGTTGGCCTTGCGGATGCCCTCGGAGATGTCGGGGAAGCCGAAGAGGAAGCCCGCGATCGTGTCGCCCTTCATGACCAGCTTGATCAGCTTCGGGTCCGCGATCTGGAGGAGCCGGTCGCCGATCACTTTCGCCTCCGCTTCTGTGACCGGGTTAAACTCCCAGTTATCGACGAAGGTCTGGTTGTACACGTCGATGATGCGCGGAATCCACGCAACCAGCTCCTTCTTACTCCCAAAGGTCTTGATGGAGAACCCTCGGCGCTCCATCATCTTGTCCGCAATCTGGTGCGCGCGCTCCGGCAGGTTGGCGTTCCCCGGCAGGTACGCGGAGAGAAAGTCGCGCTGCCCCACGTACCCCGCGGCCTCGATCAGCTTGCCGTAGTACGCGTGGTTGTACGGGATGCCGACCGCGGGGTGATGCTCGAACCCATCCACCAGCACGCCGATGCCGTCGCCCTGCAAAAACCCCTTCGCGCCGACGATCTTGTTGAGCCCGCGGCCCTTCGCCCACTTCTCGATTTCGGCAAAGAGCGCGGCGGATGCCTCTGCGTCGTCGAACGCGTCGAACAGGTAGAAGAACGCGGTCTTGCTGCCCCAGTGTTCGTTGTAGTGCCGGTTGTCCAGCACGGCGATGCGCGCCACGTCGCGGCCGTCCCGCGCGGCAAGGAAGAAGTCGGCGGTGGAGTGCTGGTAGAACGGGTAGCGCCTGCGGTTGAGCATCAACTTCGTATCGTCGACGAGCGGCGGCGCCCACTGCGGCGTGCCCTGGTAGATGGGCCACGGCAACTCGACAAATCGGTTGACGTCACGGCGCGACGAAGTATCGACCTTGATGATAGAGAGCGGCATAGGTTTATCTCAGGCTGGCGCGAAAAAACCGAACGCAAGCGCGCCCGGCCCCGCATGGGTGATGATCGCCGGCACAAGGTCCATGACCAGCACTTCGCCCGCGTTGAGCGACCGTCGCAGGTCCGCGGCTAACTCCTCCGCCTCCGCCCGCGCGTCCGCGTGCATCACGCTGACGTGCGCCTCGGCCCCCGGCGCAGCCTCGGCCATGACCAGCTCCTTGATGCGCGCCAGCGCCTTCTTTTTGGTGCGCTCCTTCTCGAACTGGTCGATGCGCCCCTCGCGGAAGGTGAGGATGGGCTTGATCTGGAGCACCGTGCCGACGAGCGCGGACGCGCCGCCGATCCGCCCGCCGCGGCGCAGGTATTCGAGCGTATCGACGAGGAAGTAGATACGCGCGCGGGGCATGAGGCTGCGCGTGAGCGCCTCCACCTCATCCGCGCTCGCGCCTTGCTTCGCCAGCGCATCCGCGGCCAGCACGATGGACGCCAGCGGCCCGGCGATGGTCCGTGTGTCGATGATGCGGATGTCCGCGCCGGGGAAGTCCTGCTTTGCGATCTCCGCCGACCGCACCGTGCCGCTCACGTCCGCAGAGGGATGGATGCACACGACGCTCTCGCCCGCGTCGACGCACTCCTTGAAGACTTCGATGAAATCGCCGGGGTAGGGTGCGGCGGTCTTGGGCAGCTCTTTCCCTGCGCGCAGCCGGGCCATGAAGCCCGCCGCGTCGATGTCCACGCCCTCGCGATAGGAGTCCGCGCCGAAGTTGATCACCTGGGGGATCATGGGGAGTTTCAGGCGTCGGTAGATGTCGGGAGGAAGCCCGCAAGTGGTGTCCGCGACGACACGGGTCATAAACGCCTCCTGAAGAAGATGGCAAACCGCGACGCCGCTATTTTACCACAGAACGGCCTCTCCCCCGACCCCCTCTTGTTGCGACAGGAGAGGGGACGGGGGGAAAGGTCACTGCGACCGCCAGTACAAATAGTGCAGGCTGTTAGGGTCGAACCGACAATTTGCGCCGTCGCACGTCGCGCGCAACTCCACCTGCTGCCCGGTTCGCAGCGGCCAGTGCACCGGCCCGTTTTCGCCCAGGTCAACGGCCTGCTGTGGTACGGCCACCGTCACGTTAGCCTGATTGAATCCGGGCATGCCCACAAACAGGTTGCGAATTCCGTCGATCACCACGTTGTAACCCGGCTGATCGCCCTGTTCCACCGGGTCGACGTCGTTGACGCGCGAAACCGCGTTGACAATGCCCTGGATGATGACTTCATTCGGCGCCAGGCCCGGATCGTCTGAGCTCACGATGATCTCGAGCAGCTTCGCAGTCCCGGTCGAGTCGATGACTTCGAGTGTGTAGAACTGCGAGCCAATCGGACACGCTTGCTCGGACCCCACGCCCGTGACGCCCTTTCCGTCAAGGAACACCGACTGCACATTCTGAACGTTCCAACGCAGCGTCGTGCAACCGCCCGGCGGCAGCGTGTACTGCTCGGCCCAGAACGCGTAGCCCGTCGCGACCGCGGGCGATTGCGACACGGTGATCGTCAGCTTCTTGCTCGTCGTCTGGCCGTTGTTGTCCAGCACCGTCAACTCGTAGTCAGTTGTCTCGTTGAGACACACCTGCCTCGTGGCTACGCCCATGACGCCCTCGCCGTTGAGCCGCACTTCCTTGACGTTGGTTGCGTTCCAGCTCAGCGTCGCGCAACCGCCCGGCGCCACCGTATACTTGTCCGCCGTGAACGTCACAGCGGCCTGTCCCGCAGCCGCCACCTGGATCGTCACCGTGTACTCCTGCGTCCCCGCGCCGCTCTGCACGCGCAGGATGTACGTCGTCGTCTGCGTGGGGCACTCGCGCTTCGTCTCGTTGCCGGTCGTCGGTTGCCCCTGGTAGGTCACAGAGATGACGTTCTCGACCTGCCATTGCAGGTTCACGCATTCGCCCGGCGCAATCGTGTACTTGTCCGCGCGGAACACGTTGGCCCAGTCGGGTCGCGTTGCCGTTGGCGTCACCGGAACTGTCGGGGTTGCCGTCACGGTGGGCGTCACGCGCGGTTGAGTTCCGCCGCCACCGCTCGGCGTGGGACGTCGAGTCGGCACGGCTGGCGCAGTGACCACCGGGCCGGGCGTCGCGATCGCGACCAGCGCCGGCGTTGCGGTCGGTTGGCCGGGTTCCAGCGTCGCGGTGGGGCGCAGCGCAAGCTGCACGCTCACCTCGTTGCTGATCGGCCGCCATTCGCCGTCGGACTGCGCTTCGAGCACGATCTTGTACTCGCCAACCCCGCCCTGGTCGATGATGGGCTGGAGGGCCAGCTCCGGGCCGGGCGCAGGCGGCGTCTGGAACGTCAGGCCGTTGAGGGAGACCTTCCAGCGCAGCGCCAGCCGTTCCTCGCCCTGGAGCACCGGCCGGATGACCTTCATCTCCTGCAACTGGATTGGCAGGATTTGCGTGTAATCCACGCCCGTGCTGATCCGTCGCGTCGGCGCGGCTGAGTCCTCCACTGTCAACACGGCATAGAAGCGTGTGTTGACGCCTGGGTCCACCTGTAAGAGGCCCGGCAGCACGTCAAAAACGTGGTTGAACTCGATTAACCCTTCGCTCTGCGCGGGATCGGGCTTGAAGAAGAGCGTCGTCTCGCCGATGGTGACGTCGAGGTTCGGATCGCCCGCCACCAGCCCCGCGCCGCCCGACGTGTCCTGCTTCAACACCAGTTGGGCGGGCACGAGCCCGTCCTGCAGCGCGGGCACGGCTGCGTAGCGGTATTGCCCGACCACGGTGAGCGGGATGGACTGCTGCCCCGGCAGCGTCTCAGGCTTGACGAGCGCCAGCGCCGCGTCGGCCTGCCGCCACTCGCCGAGCAGCGCGAACACGCCTGGTTCAGAAACGCCAAACTGCACGCCCCCGGCGGACTCTCGCGTCGCCACGCGCTCCCACAACCGGCCGTTCCAGCGGTAGGGTGCGATCTTATACTGGTCGGGCGTAACGCCGGGCGGCAGGGGCAGCTTGATCAGCGCGACGCCGGTCAGCTCCGCGCCCTCGACCACCAGCTCGTATGCCTGGCCGAGGATGCTCGACGGGATCGGCACGCCGGGGGTGTCGGTGGCGGTGCGGAAGGTCACTTGCGCATCGGCTGATAGCCCGCCGGGCGGCAGGGTCACTTGCGCGCTGTCAAGGAGCGCGATTGCGCCCCCCCGGTTCGCCTCAACCTGCGCCACCGCAGCGTCGGCCGGGAGCTCATCCCGGCTAAAGGGCGGCACGACCGGCGCGGGCGTGGGCGTTGGCGCGGCGCGGTTGCAGCCAGCCAGGAGGAAAACGGCGAGCGCCAGCAGCGCCACACCGATGAGCGAAGTCAATTTTCTTGAAATCATGCGCGACCCAGGATCAGTCCAAGTATCAGGATGCCTGCCACGACAGCCGCCACCGCAGCGTCAGCCCACCGCTTCACGATGAGGCTGTCGGCCAGGATATAGAGCACATTAACCATCGGCAGGAGCGCGAGGGCCAACAGCCCCATGCTCATGGCGCCGAGCGGCGTTGCGACCGCCCGCGTGAAAAGCTCGTTCAGATGAACGACTGAGTGACCGGCCGGCGCGGTCGGCGCGCCGTTGACCGCGGCGTACCAGACCAGGCCGAGCACCATCAGCGCGGACGCGGGCGCAACGATCACGCGCGCAATCCGCTGCAGGCGCAGGGCGATTCTTCGCCCGTGGTCCTGCTTATCAGTTCGCGCGGAGATGAGTTCATCCAGCACGCGCCTTAGCCCCCGGTGATTCCCTTATACGCCATTTGCGCCGCAATCAGCACCAGCAGCACAATCAGCATCTTTCGCAGTGTGTCCGCCCGCAGCCGCCCGGCAAGCTGCGAACCGGCCATTGCGCCGGTGAACACACCGAGCGCGGTCGGCACCGCAACCAGCGGGTCAATATCCCCGCGGCTATAGTAAAGCATCGCGCTCGCCGCGGCGGTAATGCCAACCATGAAGTTGCTCGTCGCGGTCGCCACGCCTAGCGGCACGTCCATGACCGAGTACATGACCGGCACCTTGATAAACCCGCCGCCGATGCCGCTTAGCCCCGACAGCGCGCCGGCCAGCGCCGAGAAGCTCAACCCCACGCGCCACCGTTTCGGCTTGTAGTCCGTCCGAAACAGGTCTTCGATCTCCGGCTCGCTCGTCGCCCCCGGCTTCTTGCGCGTTTTCGAATAGGTGTAAACCGCGGTCGCCAGCACGACAAAGGCGAACAGCAGCGCCAGCCACTGCTGCGGCAGCAGCCCGGCCGCAAACCCGCCGAGCAGCGCGCCCGTCGTGGTTGCGATTTCCAATCGCAGCGCGAGGCTGATGTCCGCGCCGCGGCCCGGCCGGCTCACACTCGCCACACCCGCAGAGGTCGCAATCACGCCGATCAGGCTGACCCCGACCGCCGTTCGCACCGGCAGGTCAAAGATCAGCGTGAGCGCAGGGACGAGGAAAATGCCCCCGCCCAGCCCGAGCAGCGCGCCCAGCGTCCCCGCGCCCAGGCCAATCCCAAACAGCCCCAGCCAGAACCACGGCATCGTCGCCTCACCCCCGGCGCCTCATCCGAGGCTAAGGAACCGCCGCCACTCCGACACTTCGACCTTCAAGCCTTCATAGCGGGCCTGCAACGCTTCGTACAACCGCGCGTTTTCGATCGCGACGGCCACGAGGCCGGCGACCGATTGCAGGAAATGAACGCCGACCTGCGTAAAATGTCGCGGTTGCGCGGAATAGACGCGCATCACCCCGACGGGCGTCTCCTTCACCCGCAACGGCACGGCCAGCACCGATCTGATGCCCTCCGCGCGGGCCTCGGCCTGATACTGGAAGCCCTCCTCGCCCATCACGTCGTACAGGATTACCGTCTCGCCCGCCAGCACGCGCTGGTCGATGCGGCTGCGCTCCAGGCTCACCGCGCCCTTCGCCAGGTACGACTCGCTCAGCCCGTAGCTCGCCACCAGTTCCAGCTTTTGCCGCTTCTTATCCAGCAGACGCACGGAAGCCGCCTTGAGATTCATCTCCATGACGGTCGATTCCAGCACCTGCTTGAGCAACGGCTGCAACTCCAGTGTGGAGGTGAGCGCGGCTGCGATGCGGAACAGCGCCGAGTGCAACCGCGCGTTCTCGATGGCAATGGCGGCCAGGTCCGCCGACGCGTGGAGCACGGTCACCGCCGTGTCGGCGAAGCCGCAGCCCGCGGTGCAGTAAATATCGAGCGACCCGAACACTCGCTCGCGCACGGCCAGCGGGATGGCGAGAAACCCGCCGAGCTGCTCCATGTGGAGTTGCTCGTCGGTCAGCTCATGGCTCTCGCGCGCCGGCTCGCCGACCCCTGCCGCAGCCAGGTTCTCCACGTGCACGGTCTTCCCGCTCAACACCTGCTCGTGGACGCTGCCCGGCGTGATCTTCGTGCGCACACTCTTAAGGAACCCATCGCTCACGCCCACGTGCGCGGCCACCTGCAACTCCGTCGCGTCGGCGTTCAGCAGACGGATGACGACCGCGCGTACGTCCAGCGACTCCTGGATCGCGCGCAGCACCGATTGCAGGGTGGTGTTCAGGTCAAGGCTGCTGTTCACGGCATGCGCGATGCCGTACATTAACTGCATCAACCCCATGTCGTCCGCCATCTCATCCCTCCGCGAAGAGTCTAGCGCCGCGACACAACGTTGTCAATTATAGCGGAAGAATCGAACTTTTCATAACAACAGGCGCGCAGGTAACTGAGACCTGACGGGTTTTAAAAACCCGTCGGGTTTCTCTCTCACGCTGCTGTATAAGCTTTGTAAAAACTATCTCCGGCAATAGGAACGCGCGTCACCGTGATTTTGACCATTCGCTGATATATTTTTGACACATGGAAATGCGAAAAAGGATGGGCAAGGCAACGATCTGCCGCCTGTCAGCGTCTTTAAGGGTGCGCGACGCGCGGGCGTCGCAGGCGAAGGGAGTCCGAGCATGGGTTGGTCGTGGCAAATCGCAAAGGTGCGTGGCATTGACGTCAAGGTGCATGCCACGTTTGTGTTTGCGCTCATCTGGGGCGCATTAATCTGGGGCGGGGGACGGCCGGAGGGGTGGCTCTACGGCGCGTTCCTCACCATTGTTTTGTTTGGCGTCGTGCTGGCGCACGAGTTTGGACATGCCATTGCGGCGCAGCGTTTCGGCATTAAGGTGCAGGACATCGTGCTCCTGCCCATCGGCGGCGTCGCGCGGCTCAACCGCATGCCCGACAAGCCCGGCCAGGAGTTGATTGTCGCGCTCGCCGGCCCGGCGGTCAATCTCGCGCTCGCGCTGGTGCTTGCGCCGGTGATGCTCTACGGCATGGCCCAGCAGTGGCAGGCTGGCGACGGCCTCGCGCTGCCGGCCATCGCGCAGCCCGGTTTCTTCAACCTGGTCGCCTTCCTGGTCGTCATCAACGCGTCGCTGCTCGTGTTCAACATGATCCCGGCCTTCCCGATGGACGGCGGGCGCGTGCTGCGCGCGCTGATGGCCCTGAAGCTGCCGTACGCGCAGGCGACGAATATTGCGGCCACGGTCGGCCGGCTCTTCGCCATCGCGTTCGGCGTGTTCGGCCTTTTCACCGGCAACCTCGGTCTCGCCCTCGTGGCAATGTTTATCTTCTTCGGCGCCGGCGCGGAGAGTCAGGAAGTCACGCAGCGCGAGAGCCTGCGGGGCATCACGGTCGGCGAGGTGATCGACAACCAGGCGCCCGTCTTCCCGGCCAGCCTCCCCGCCCACACCGCGTTCGAGCGGCTCGTGCGTCTGCCCTATGCCTCCATCGCGGTCGTGGATGAGCTCGGCCAGTTCAAGGGAGTCGTCACCCGCCGCGGCATGCAGGCGCAGTGGCTCGGCGGCAAGCGCGGCACGGTCGATCAGTTCGTCGAGCAGATGTCGCCCGTGCAGGTCGAGTGCGACAGCACGCTCGTCGCGGCCCGCGAGCGCATGGCCGAGGCGCAGGCCTCCGTCGCCGCAGTCTACTGCGGCAACTCCTTCGAGGGCCTGCTCGACTTTGAGACCATCGGCCGGGTGATCGCCCTCCGCCGCATGGGCTGGCGCGACGGCCGCGGACCGGTCGCTTCCGAAGGGTAAGCGGCGATCCTCCGCAGATTACGGAGATTGCGCAGATGAGCGCCGACTATCTCGACGCTCGTCTGCGCAATCTGCGGATCGTCTCGTGTCCTCTTCCGCACTCTCTGTTATAATGGCGCCTGTTTGTCGGCTGAAACGAGGGGCGCCATGTCACCGGTCCTGCAACTCCTGCTCGAACTGAGCATTCTCATCACCGCGGCCAAGCTTGCCGGTCTGTTGAGCAGCAAGCTCGGCCAGCCCGCGGTGCTCGGCGAGATCCTCGCCGGCCTCCTCCTCGGCCCGTCGCTCATCGACTTGCAGCATCTGCCGTTCTTCACGTCGCCCAACCTGGCCGAGACCATCAATGAGTTCGCGGAGATCGGCGTCATCTTTCTGATGTTCCTGGCCGGGCTGGAGGTCGAGCTGGATGCCATGCGTCGTTCCGGCAAGGTCGTCGTGCTGGCCGGCCTGATGGGCGTCGCAGTCCCGCTCGTCATGGGCCTCGGCGTGGCGCTGCCGTTCGGCTACCCGGCGGTCGAAGCCATCGGCATCGGCCTGCTGCTGACCGCGACCAGCGTCAGCATCTCGGCGCAGACCATGTTGGAGCTGGGGGTGCTCCGCACCCGCGAAGGCATCGCGCTGCTCGGCGCGGCCGTGGTCGACGATGTGGTCGTGATCCTTCTTGTCTCGATCTTCCTTGCGATTGCGGGCAGCGCGGGCGGCGGCGCGGGTGCGGTCGGCATCCTGATCCTGCGCCTGATCCTCTTCCTCGCGGTCTACAGCGCGGCCGGCTGGTTCCTGATCCCGCGCGCGCTCGATCTGATCGACCGCCTGCCGATCAGCCAGGGCCTGCTCGCTGCGACCGTGGTGCTGGCGCTCTTCTTTGCCTGGTCCGCCGAAGTCATTGGCGGCGTCGCCATGATCACGGGCAGCTTCATGGCGGGCGTCTTCGCGGGCCGCTCGCACCTGCGCCATCGCATTGTGGAGGGCATCAGCGCGCTCACCTACGGCCTGTTCGTGCCGATCTTCTTCGTCAACATCGGCCTGCACGCCGACCTGCGCGCGCTCAGCGGCGACCTTGTCTGGCTGACCATCATCATCACGCTCGTGGCGATCATCTCGAAGGTGATCGGCAGCGGCTTCGGCGCAAAGCTTGGCGGCTTCAGCAACGGCGAGTCGTTCCGCCTCGGCATCGGCATGATCTCGCGCGGCGAGGTCGGCCTGATCGTGGCGCAGTTGCTCGTCGCTCAGCGACTCGTGCCGCAGGAAATCATCACCGTGGCCGTCATCATGGTGCTCGTGACAACGCTCGTCACGCCGCCGCTCTTGCGCGCGGCATTTGCGCGGCAGCGGCCTTCGGAACCGGCCGCCAGCGAAGCTTGAGGGAGGCGCCTGTGCCCGCAATGGTTATCCTGGTTCTGGAAAACGTCGACAAGCTGGATGAGATGCTCGTGGCCTGGTGGGACGCGGGCGCGCCCGGCATCACCATCCTGGAGAGCGCCGGCGCGGCGCGACACATGGCGCGGGCGGGCGTGCGTGAGGACACCCACATCTTCCCGCGGCTGAGCGACTTCTTCGCGCACGGCGAGCGCCACCACCGCACGCTCTTTACCGTCCTGCCCGATGCGATCCCTCCCGGCCGCATCTTCGACGCGACCGAGCGCGTGCTGGGCCGGCTCGACACGCACAATTCGGGCATCATCTTCGCGCTGCCCGTCCTGGTCGCGCAGGGGCACGAGCGGACCGAACCGGAGTAACGCGCTCGCATGGTCCGGTTGGCGCTCCTATCCGACATTCATGCCAACCTGCCTGCGCTCGAAACGGTCGCAGCCGACATCGACGCGGCGCGCCCCGATGCGGTCTACGTCCTCGGCGACATGATCAACGGCTGCGCGTGGCCCGCCGAAACGCTGGACTTCATTACCGCGCGCGGTTGGCCGATGCTTATTGGCAACCATGACGATGCGGTGATTCAACTCGACACGCCGCGCATGGAGCCGCGCTACGCTGACCGCGTCTACTACGCCAACCTCTGGTGGACGCGCGCCCGCTTGCGCCCGGATCACGTCGCGTTGATCGAATCCCTCCCGCGCGAACTCAGCCTCACCTTCCCCGATGCGCCGCCCGTTCGCCTGCTCCACGGCCTCCCCGATAACTTCTTCGCCGGCTTCCGCCCCGACTCGCCCGACCGCTGGATCGCGGAGCAACTGCGCGCCATCCCCGAACCAACCGTTGCCGACGGCCACACGCACTTCCCGATGGAGCGCCGCGTCGCGCGCCATCACATCGTCAACACCGGTTCTGCGGGCGCGCCATATGACGGCGACCCGCGGCCGAGCTATGCGCTGCTCGACGGCGCCCGCTCTGGCTGGCGCGGCGCCATCCGCCGCGTCGACTACGACCGCTCGCGCGTCGAGGCAGGCTATCATGCGTCCGGCCTCGCGCGAGACGGCGGCGTCCTCAGCATCATGTTCCACCGCACCGTGATGACCGGTCTGCCCTGGGTCTCCGATTTCAACTGGTGGGTGCGCCAGCAGCCGCCCGACATACAGGCCGATCCCGCCGCCGCCCTCGCCGTATACGACGCGCAGCACGGGCCGGGCTGCTGGGCGTTCCCGCTGCCGTAAGCCAAATCTGCGCTCGCAACTGCGCACCCGCTCACTGCATCCGCCCTCGCCTCTCCCGTATCATCCTCCCTGCGCGCCACGCGCCCGACTCATCCGAGGTGCTCATGCAAAAATCCCGGCTCCCGCTGCTGATCCTGCTGCTCGTCCTGGCCTGCGTCCTCTGCCTCTGCGCGGCCGTAACCGGCTTCGCCGTCTACCAGGTGCTGCGCTCCGTCACCGACGTCGAGCTGCCGCAGATGCAGGCGCTCCTGCCCCCACTGGAGCAGCCGCAAGCCCTCGACTCGCTTCCCGATGCGACGCGCCTTCCGCTTGCCGCGCGTTCCAATACGCCTGTCAACCGCATCGCCGTTCAAGCCTCGGACGGCAACCTCTACACGGTCCGCCCCGACGGGACGGACCGCGTCCCGCTCACGCAGGAGAGCGCAGAGCTGCGCATCTACCGCCAGCCGACGTGGTCGCCCGACGGGGCGCGCGTCGCATGGGTGGAGGTCGAAGGCTCGGAGACCGGCCTCAGCAGCGCGCTCGTTACCAGCCGGCCCGACGGCAGCGCGCCGACCCGCGCCGACACGGGAGACAGCCCGCCTTTCTATCTCTCGTGGAGCCCGGACGGCACGCGGATTGCGGCGCTTGGCAGCGCAGACAGGGGCCTTGCGCTCCGCGGCATTGATGTCACTGGCGGCGCTGCGTCGATCGTCATCGCGCAGGCGCAACCCCTCTACTTCGCCTGGTCGCCCGACAGCGCGCGCCTCGTCGCGCATTTGAACGGCGAGACGGTGAGCCTGCTGACACTGGACGGCGAGGAGACGGAACTGGACGGCGAATCCGCCCCGTTCGGCGCGCCTGACTGGATGGCCGATGGCGCGGCGTTCGTCTACGCGCAGCAAGTCGCTGGCGCGCAGAAGCTCGTGCTGGCCGACCCCTCCGGCGTCACCCTGCGCGACCTGGCCGATTTCGACGGCACAGTCACCTTCAGCCTCAGCCCCGACGGCGAGCGCGTTGCATTCATCGATTCAACTGAAATGGTCCCGACTGCCGCGCTTGGCCCGCTGGCGCTGGCGCCGCTCAGCGGGAACCCTGCGCCGCAAGTGATCGACGACGGCCCGGTGCTCGCCTTTTTCTGGAGTCCGCAGGGCGACAAGATCGCGTATCTCACGCCCGGCGACCACTCCGAGCAAGGCCCACGCGCATCCCTCAGCCCAACGCTGGAAGCCGACCACCTCAACCTGTGGCTCCAGTGGCATGTGTGGGACGGCGAGCGCAGTTATGAGCTGGCCCAGTTCCGCCCCAGCGACACTTTTCTGGTAGACTACCTGCGTTTCTTCGACCAGTACGCGCGCAGCATGACGCCCTGGGCGCCCGACGGCAGCGCGTTCGTCTACGCGGGCGACTCGGAGGACGCGATCTCCGGCGTGTGGGTGCAGCCGGTGATCGAGGGCGCGCCGTCCGTGCGCATCGGTGATGGCGTGTACGCAGCGTGGTCGCCCCGGTGAGGTGAGCTATGGCCTTCTTTGAGGGTTTGGTTGAAACTGAAGACGGCGTTCCCGTCGGTGTCGTCACGGTAGGCGGCGAGGATTTTTACGTGATCGATGATCAAGGCTTTAAGCGCCACGTCGAAGCGGCGAGCATCGACAAAGTCATCCTCTCGCAGATCCTCGGACAGATGCAGGAGCATCGCGACGAGGCGTCGCAGGCGATGATGAAGCTGATGGGCAGCGAGGACCTGTTCACCAAGGCTGCGGTCGACTCAACGCTCAAGAACGTCAACGCGGAGCAGGTCATGGGCCAGCGCCTCCCGCCCGAAGCGCGGCAGTGGCTCGGCATGCTCGGCTTCCGCATCATCGTCAACTATCGCGGCGAGATCGTCCGCGTCGACATGCCGGCCGCGCCCGAAGCCGACGACGAGTGAGCCGCTAGATGGGGCCGCTCTGGCGCAACCGCCGCGCGCTCTCGCCGATGGCAAAGGAGCTCGGCTGCGGGTTGATCACGGTGCTGGTCTTCACGCTGCCGCTGTGGGCGTTCAGCATGGCGACGCGCGGCCCGCGCTTCGCTTTCACCCTGCTGGCCGGCCTCGTCGTGATCGTGGCGGTCGTTGCCGTCATCACGGTTTTTCTGCGCAGTCGCTCGCGCCCTTGACACGCGCGATTACTGTGCTATACTTCACAGCGTAAACGCATAACACCTTCGGGGCAGGGTGCGAGTGCTTCGCCTGCGAGCGAATTCACTCAATTCCCGATCGGCGGTAAGGTCGCTAACAACGACCAAGCCCGCGAGCGTCCGTCCTGAGACGGCGCATGACCCGGTGAGAAGCCGGGGCCGACGGTACAGTCCGGATGGAAGAAGGTGGGCGCGCAGGACCGCTCCTTGACGCGGTCTATGCTTCGCGCTGATTTGGCCCCGGGGTGAGTATGCCTCGGGGCTGTTTTTATGGCTGCGAACATTGGAACCCGGTTCTGGCAGGCGACTCGCATGACCTTCAATGACCTGACGCGGCTGCCCGCACGGGCAGGCAAGGGCGCCCGACGCGGCGTTCGGATTGACCTCGTGCTCGTTCCGCTGGCGCTGGCGCTCTTCCTGACCGCATGGCACTTTGTGGTCAAGTGGGGCCAGTATCCGCCGTTCATCCTGCCCTCACCGTCGCTCGTCTGGAACCGCTTTCTCACGCTCCTCGCGGACGGCACGCTGGCGATGAACACTGCGGTCACGCTCTTCGAGGTCTTCGCGGGCCTCGCGCTCGGCCTGATCGCGGCGCTGCTCGTTGGCTACGGCCTCGCCAAGTCACCGCTCCTGGAGCGCATCCTGTCGCCTTACATCGTCGCATCGCAGGCCGTGCCCATCGTCGCCATTGCGCCGCTGCTCGTCATCTGGTTCGGCTTCGGCTGGACGTCAAAGGTGCTCGTCTGCGCGCTGACCGTCTTCTTCCCCGCCGTGGTCACGACCATCGTAGGCATCCGCTCGGTCGACGCGGACCTCCGCGCGCTGATGCGTTCGCTCCAGGCGAGCCGCTGGCAGACCTTTGTCAAGCTGGAAGTCCCCGCCGCGCTGCCCGTCCTCTTCGGCGGCCTCAAAGTCGCGGTCACGCTCGCGGTCATTGGCGCGGTCGTCGGTGAGTTCGTCGGCGCGGACCGCGGCCTGGGCTTCCTGATCAACCTGGCCCGCGGCACACTGGACACGCCTATGCTTTTCGTCGCGCTCTTCACGCTCGTCATCATCGCCTTGCTGCTTTACGGCGCGGTCGCTGTGCTCGAATACGTCGTGCTCGCCTGGAAGCGCGCCACTTAGTTATGCGCCGCAATTTGCCAACTTGCGGTACAACAAGGAGTGTTCTCATCATGAAGTTCCGCATCATCGCACTCATCATCGCCCTCGCCCTGCTGGCCGGCTGCTTCCCGGCTGCGTCGACGCAGGCGCCCGTCGCAACACAGCCCCCCGCGGCCTCGACCGAGGTCGCGCCCCCCGCGGCAGCCTCTCCCGCCGCGGTGGAGCCGCTAACAAAAGTCACCCTGGCGATGGGCTACATCCCCAGCGTCCAGTTCGCGCCGTTCTACGTCGCGCAGGAGAAGGGCTACTTCAAACAGGTCGGCCTCGACGTGAACTTTAATTACGGCATGGAGAGCGACCTGATCAAGCTGGTCGGCACGAACGAAGTGCCCTTCATGATCGGCAGCGGGGATCAAGTCATCCTCGGCCGCAGCCAGGGCCTTCCCGTTCGCTACATCACGCGCTTCTACCGCAAGTTCCCGGTCGTCCTCTTTGCGAAGGCCGACAGCGGCATCAAGACGCTTAAGGACCTCGAAGGCAAGAAGGTCGGCGTGCCCGGCCTGTTCGGCGCCAGCTATGTGGGCTGGCTGGCAATGGTCTACGCGTCAAAGCTGGACGCGGACAAGATCACGCTGCAATCGATCGGCTTCACGCAGGCGACTTCCGTCAGCGAGGGCCTCGTCGACGCCGCGATGGATTACGTGGTGAATGGCCCGGTGCAACTGCGCCTCGCGGGGCAGGATGTGGTCGAGTTCCCCGTCTCGGACTACGTCGACCTGCCCTCCAACGGCATTATCACGAACGACAAGGTGATCGAGGAGCAGCCCGAGCTAGCGCAGGCGATGGCATCCGCCTTCATGCTCGGCCTGCGCGACACCTTGAAGGACCCGGACGCGGCTTTCGAGGCCAGCATCCGCGCGGTGCCGGCGGCAGGCGGCGAGCAGGAGCCGGTGAACCGCGCCATCTTCGATGCGTCGCTGAAGCTGTGGGAGGCGGACGATGCGGAGTTGGGCTTGTCCGACCCGGCCGCCTGGGAGAAGGCCGCAACCTTCATGAAGGATATGGGGCTGATCCAGACGCCCGTCGCGGCCGAAGACCTGTACACGAACCGCTTTGTGGAGCGCTAGTCTGGCTGTGACGCCCATCCTGGAAGCGCAGAACCTGCGCATGACCTTCTACGACCCGAACCGGGCCGACGTGCTGGCGCTTGACGGCATGTCGCTGGCGGTGGAGGAAGGCGAATTTCTTGCCATCGTCGGGCCGTCCGGCTGCGGCAAGAGCACGCTGCTGCGCCTGCTTGCCGGCCTGCTGCGACCCATCTCCGGCCGCGTGACCTACCGCGACCAGCCGCTCACGACGCCGCTGCGCGAAATCGGCTATGTCTTTCAGCGGTCGAACCTGATGCCCTGGCGCACCGTGCAGGCCAACATCCGCCTGCCGCTCGAAATCGCGAAGGCTGGAGACGCGGAAACCAACGCACGCGCGCGGGCGCTCATCGCGCTGGTCGGGTTAGACGGCTTTGCGGATTCATACCCCGCGCAGCTTTCCGGCGGCATGCAGCAGCGCGTCGCGCTCGCCCGCGCGCTCATCCACGAGCCGAGCCTGCTGCTGCTTGACGAGCCCTTTGGTTCCCTCGACGCGCTGACCCGCGAGCGCATGAACGCCGAACTGCTCCGCATCTGGAACCTGCGCAAGCCTACGGTGGTCATGGTCACGCACAGCATCAGCGAGGCCGTGTTCCTGGCCGACCGCGTCCTTGCGCTCACCCCGCGGCCGGGCCGCCTCCGCGCCGAGTTTCGCGTGCCGCTCGCGCGTCCGCGCGACCTTGCGCTGACCGCAGAGCCCGCCTTTATCCAACTGACCCGCGCGGTTCGCGCCGAAATTGTGGAGTAGCAACGTACAGCGCGCCGACGCGAAAGGCTACTTTGCGGAGTTGTCCGCTTGCCACCGCGGCTTCCAACTCGGCCGTTGCTTCCGCTTCGCTCCGTCCGGTGGCAATCGCGGCCTCCGCCGCCAGCGTCTCGCCCCACTCCTCGGCGTAGGCAACCGCGCTATCTACCCTTGCGACCGGCTGTAGCTGAGGCGAGAGATAGCGCGCTGCCTCGAGCAGCAAGGGGTAAGGGCGGTAACCGACTACCATCGACGCCTTGCCGTCTCCTCGACGGAGGATCAGCGTCGGCGAACGCCCGATCCCGCGGTAGCTAACGTCCTTCAGGTCGTCGCGGAATGCCTCGCGTGCAGCTTCCCCTTCGAGGTCTTCGCAGAAGCGCGCCGCGTCCCATTCTGCGACATCCCCCGCCTCGGCCATCTCGCGCGCCAGCGCGATCAGCGTCTCTCCCCGCGCCACGTTGCGCCGTTCGAGCAGGCCCGCCCGCCGCGCGCGCCGCAGATAAGCTTCAGCCGCGGCCGCTCCCTGCAACTCCGCCGCTTTGACCGCCAGGCAGGCGGGGTAGGATGATGCGGGCGCGTCTTCAACCCACAGCAGCTCGTCCAGCGGCATCGCCGTCATGTGACGCACCTGGAGCCAGTACGGCCCCATCTGCGCGGGCCGACTGACCGCGTTCAGCGGGTCATCGAACCGCTGCCAGTCCGCGATCATGCCGGTCATTTTGTAACGCCAGGAAATCTGCGCGCCGAACTCCGCGCGCAGCCGCCGCCAGACCGGCTCGAACGCCCAACTCCATACATCGAGCGGATCGGTGTAATAGGTGACATCAAGCTGTCCGCTGAAACCTTCTTGCATAACGCCTGCGCAGTCCGGAGAAGGCATTAGCGCAGCCTGCGCTGCGCTAATGCCC
>CAZPTI010000051.1:0-21915 GCA_964588925.1 uncultured Anaerolineales bacterium
CGAATGGCGCAGATTCGCTTGTTCGACCGTATTCGTTTATTCGAGATGGCCGCGCCCCGCCCCCTCCGCACGCTGCTCCTACGAATGGCTGTCCGGCCTCCCCGGCACCTGGTGACACTCCCGGCAGCGCGCCTCGTACACCTCGCTCGCGCCGACCAAAATTACCGGATCGCCGTAACGCGCCGGCTGGCCGTTGATCAGGCGCTGCGTTCGGCTGGCTGCCGCGCCGCATTGCACGCAGATTGCGTGCAGCTTGTCTACCATCTCCGCCTCCGCCATGAGCAGCGGCATCGGCCCGAACGGCTCCCCGCGGAAATCCATGTCCAGCCCCGTGATGATCACGCGCAGCCCCTTGTCCGCCAGCGCGCGAGCGATGTCCGCAATGCTCCAGTCGAAGAACTGCGCCTCGTCGATGCCGACGACCGTCGTCGATGAATCCAGCTTCTCCCAGATTTCCGACGGGTGCTCGATCACTTCGGCCTCGTACTGCGCGCCGTCATGCGACGCCACTTTCATCACGTCATAGCGGTTGTCGAGCCGCGGCTTGAACACCTGGGTGCGCTGCCGGGCGATCTCCGCGCGGCGCACGCGGCGGATCAGCTCCTCCGTCTTGCCGCTGAACATGCTGCCGCAGATCACCTCGATCCATCCACCCCGGGGCTGGAAGTAGGGTATCATGGTTGGCTATCCTTCGACATAAAAAGACCTGACAGGTTTTTCTGCCGCCACGAAGTGGCGCAACCTGTCAGGTCTATCATACACGAGACCCGACGGGTTTCGGAAAACCCGTCGGGCCTGGCAATCGTTTACGCGTCGCCGCGCCGCTTCGCCAGCCGCTGCTGCTGGGTCGCGCGCTTCTGCGCTTCCTGCTGCGCGCGGATCGTCTCAACCGTGTCAGTCGTGCGCTCGAGGCGCTTCATGAAGCGGTCGACCTGGCCGGCCGTGTCGACGATGCGCTGCTCACCCGTGTAGAACGGGTGGCACTGCGAGCAGATGTCGACCTTGAGCTCGGGCGAGGTGGAGCCGGTCGTATAGGTGTTCCCGCACGCGCAGATGATCCGCGCTTCGGGGTAGTACTTCGGATGAATCTTTGCCTTCATGTTACGCCTCAGGATGGGTATCCGCAGGATACACGCTCACGACCGGACGACCGTTCTTTTCCTCGAACTTGACGAAGCCGTCAGCCGTGGCGAAGAGGGTGTAATCCTTGCCCAGGTCGGTGTTGAGGCCGGGATGAAACTTCGTGCCATGCTGGCGAACGATGATGTTGCCGGACACCACCTTTTCGCCGCCGAACTTTTTCACGCCCAGGCGCTGGCCGACGCTATCGCGTCCATTGCGGCTCGAGCCGCCACCTTTTTTGTGTGCCATTCTATAATCTCCTTACGCCTCGGGCCTAGGCCGCCTGAATGGCGTCAATGCGCAGCCGCGTAAACGGTTGGCGATGGCCGGTTTTGACGCGCTGGCGCTTCTTTGGCACATAGTGGAAGTGCAGCACTTTGCGGCGCCGCGCCTGCAATGCCACCGTGGCAACCACGGTTGCGCCCGCGACAAGCGGCTGCCCGACCGTAACATTGTCGCCGTCGGCCACCAGGAGGACACGATCCAGCGTAATTTGCTGGCCCTTGTCACCCGGTAGCTTTTCGACCTCGATGAACCCTCCCGGCGTGGCCTTGTACTGCTTTCCGCCGGATTCGACAACTGCGAACATCCTGTTTTGCTCCTGGCGGGCCGCGCCCACTACCGCTGTCTGCCGTTTGTAGGGATGACAGGCCGAGCAGGACTTGGACTTGGCGGTCCGCGCGTGAATATTTGCCGATAAACGCGCTGGCACGGCCCCATCAGAGCCGCACCGAACTGTGATTATATCCAGTCCGGTTCATTCTGTCAAAAAGAACGGCTCGTGTCACCCCGGCTCCCGGTCAAGGTTTCCCGCACGCTTCTTCCCCAGGCCGCCACCGGCATTGACCATCGCTCTAAGGAATTTGCCATCTATGATATATGTCATTTAGAATGACGGCAGACCCTCGTAGGATATGCTCATCCTTTTGGCAACCTGTAATGACTACCATTTTCGCCCTGTACTGGAAAACGCAATAGTTCAACGTTCATAGGTGTGAGTGAGCTTTGCTTGGTTCCTCTCGTTATCCTCTACGGGAGAGGGATACTGTGAATGGACTCCTCCATCATTATTCTGTTAGCCGGTCTCGCCGTCCTGATCCTGATTGGCGTCGCGGTTGCGCGGCTGTTGCGCCCGACGCCATCTCCCAAACCCGTCACTCCTTTTCACAGAGCCGACCACGCGATCCCGACACCCCGATCGGGTTCACTTGAGCAACAAGCGCGTTCCAGCGCCCTTCCCGGACGACCGGCCTATGTCCTGACCGCAGTCGCAGGCTCGCGTGCCGGCGTTCGATTTGAGTTGCCTCCAGCCGGGCTCAAAATCGGTCGCGGGCCCGAGAACGACATTGTCTTGCAGGAACCGATGGTGTCCCGCCAGCACGCGGAAATCATCGCGCGGGAGGGTGGTTGGGTCGCTCTGGATCGCAACAGCATCAACGGCACCTTCGTTAATGAGCAGCGCGTTTTCGACAGAGCCCTCGAATCGGGCAATCGTCTGCAAATAGGTGTGTCAGAATTTGTTTTTCATCGGTCAGACGCGCCCGTTCCCCATACGCCGGCCGGGCCGCCGCAGCCGACAGCGCAGCCGGTTGCGCGCTCCTTCGACAGTTACCAGATTGAAGGCTTGATCGGCGATGGCGGCATGGCCGTGGTCTATCGCGCCCGAACGCACGACGGCCGCGTGGTAGCGATCAAGATTCCGAAGATTGCTGGCGACTCCTACTTGATGCGAAAGTTCGAGAAGGAGGGGAGTCACATCGGCGCGCAGTTGCGCGGCCATCCGAATATCGTGCAGATCGACTGTTTCGGCTATCAGCGCGATGGGACGCCATACATTGTGATGGAGTACGTCGACGGTGGCTCGTTGCGCGAACGGTTGCGCCAGCCCCTGCCCCCTGACGAAGTCCGGCGCATGGTGGGGGAAACCTGCCTGGCCCTGGGCTTCGCGCATCAACGCGGCCTGGTCCACCGCGATATCAAGCCTGAAAACATCCTGCTCACTCGGCAAGGCGTCGTCAAGGTGGCAGATTTCGGCATCGCCAAGGACCTGGCCGGCAACACGGTGACGCACAAAGGTCCCATTGGCACGCCGGAGTATATGTCGCCGGAGCAGGCCAAGGGTGAGGACACCGAGCCTGCGAGCGACATCTACGCGGTGGGCGTGGTGCTGTACGAGATGTTGACCGGCCAGGTGCCCTTCCCGCGGCGCGCGGGCATCGACGACGAGGTTCGACAGGCGATCGATGTGGTTGAACGCCATATTCAGGAGCCGCCGCGTCCGCCCGACCAGATTCGCCCCGGCATCCCGCGGGATCTTGCGGCCTTCGCCGTGAAGGCGTTGAACAAGGACCCCCGCAAGCGTTATGCCGACGGCCGCGAGGCGGCGGCTGCGCTCGGTTTCAAGGACAGGCCCGAAGCGCAACTGGCGGCGCCCAGGCCCTCCACCGCCCGGCTCGTTGTCGCGCAGGGGCCGCAGCGGGGCAAGGTCATCCCCCTCGCGCTCGACGTGGTGACGATCGGCCGCGCGGATGTAGACCCGACCAGCGCGCAGATCTCGCGGCGTCACGCCGTGCTACGTCGTCGCGGCTCCGATTTCTACCTGTCCGATGTCTCCATGAACGGCACCTGGATCAACAACACCCGCGTTTCCGGCGAACCGCTGGTCGTAGCGGGCGACCACATTCGCATGGGTGAATCCGTCTTGCGGCTCGAAATCTGAACCGGCCGAAGGACTATTTTCGCGCAATCTGCCGCTCGGCCCGGACTTATACGTAAGGTTAGAAGGGGAGGAACAAGCCATGAACGAATCAAAGACGGTCAAGGTCTCCAGCGACAACGAGCCTACCCGCTACACGCCGCAGGGGGACGCCGGTGGCTGGGACGCCACGCAGTGGATTCCCGCAGATCAGCCAACCCCGCGGCCGGGTGAGATGCCCTGGCCGCAATCGGCAGCGCCGGTTGGCGGGACGCCTGCCACCTGGCGCGATCAGCCCGCAGCCTCATCCTCGAACGCGACAATGCTGCTGGGGCCGCGGCCGGAACCGGCCTTTGCCTGGCTGGTCGTTGTCTCCGCGCCGCCCGGCAACCGCCAGATCGGCCTGCCTATGCCCGTGTCGATGACCTCGGCCACCACCATCGGGCGCGTCAACGGCAATAGCATCGTGCTGCAGGACAACGCCTGCTCGGGGCAGCACGCTAAGATCCGTTACGAGACCATCGAGGAGGGTGTTCAGGCCTTCGTCATCTACGACCTTGCCAGCTCCAACGGGCTGTATGTCGGCGCAAAGGAAAACTACAAGGACGAAAGCTCGCGCACGTACCGCCGCGTTCTGGCCGACGGCGATTATCTGCTCATCGGCGAAACGACGCTTGTTTTCAAGCGCATTTGACAGGCATCGTAGCCGCTCCGAAAGGCGATAGCAATGTCCCAGCTAAACCCGCACCGCCATCAACTTATGACCCTTGCGCTGATCCTGGTGATCGCCTTGCTGGCGATTCCCGCCACGCCGGCGCTGGCGCAGGGCACCGTCACCCTTAACATCGACCAACTCGAAAGCGGCTCGGGCAACGCCATGACCGCGTATGTCAGCATCCGCGACGAGAACGGCGTGCCTGTTCCGGGCCTGACCGCCCAGAATTTCACGATCGTCGAAGACAACCAGACCGCGTTCCCGCCGGACAAGATCGACGTCAGAGTTAACCCGCGCGCGCGGCTTTCCGTGGCCCTCGTCATCGACCTGAGCGGCACGATGCGCGATCAGGCGATGACCGATGCGAAGATGGCGTCGCAGAAGTTGCTCGAAACCGTCCTCAACGAGGGCAACGATGTCGACCGCGCGGCTTTCTTCGGCATTAACGGCCCGGTGAATATCGACGACCTCACCATCCATGAGGATAAGCCGGAGATCGGCTTCACGAACGACCGTAACAAGATCCTTAACCTGGTCAACACGCTGGAAGGCCAACCCAACGTCGCGACGCCGCTGTACGATGCGCTCTTCCGCGTCGCGAAGATCACGTCGCTTCAGTCAGGCCCGCGCGCGATCATTGTGCTGACCGACGGGCAGGACCCGAAGGTCAGCAAGCTGGCGGCGGACGATCCGATTGCGGTCGCCAACCGCAACAACATCCCCATCTTTCCTATCGGTTTCAGCCGCGGCAAGATTAACGAGGCGTACCTGACCCGCCTGGCGGCGAACACCGGTGGCGTCTACCTTAAGGCCGAGCAGGCCAGCGACATCTCGGCGCGCTTCCAGGAAATCCTGGGGCAGCTCAGCGAGCAGTATGTGCTCTCGTACAATTCGGCGTTGAAGCGCGATGATCAGCCGCACGCGGTGGTCATCCGCGTGGAAAGCGCGAAGGGCAAGGCGTTCGACGACGAGATTTTCAGGTTCAAGGATGTGCCCATCGCTGAGCCGACCGCAGCGGTCATCGCGTCGAGCGGCGCGACCGAGACGGGGACTTCCGGTGAAACCACAACGACCGATGACGCTGCGTCCGCCGAACCCACCCCTGTCGTGGTGAAGCCCGTCGAAGAGAAGTTCCCGCAAAGCCTTGTAACGGACGTCAAGAGCTTCGTAAGCGACAAGGATAACCTGCCGATCCTGATCGGCATCGTCGCGGCGCTGCTCATCTTGCTGGCTTTGATCGTGTTCCTGATCGTGCGCCGCTCGCGCGCGAATCGCGCGGCGACCGACGACTACGCATATCCCGCGGGCGGCTATGCGCCCATTTCCGGGGCCGGAACCGAAGGCCCTACCGCGGAGAATCCGGTCGGCATGGGCGCGACGATGGGCGACACGTCCGCCTACGCGACAGGCGGCGGCTCCTGGCCCCCACCGGCCGAAGGCAGCTACGCGCCCACAGCCTACGATCCAGCTGCGGCCACCGGCGGCGCGCAGGGCCGCTACACGGAGCCGCAGGGCGCGCAGACGCCTTACGCGCAGACGCCCTACGGATCGCCCTACGAGGCAGGCGCGCCGGCCGGCGGCAAGACGGTGATCCTCGACCGGAAGCCACAGCAACAGGTCGTCGCGATCCTGGTCAATCGCAAGCGGCCACAGGAGCGGTACGATGTGGTTGCCAGCACGAACATAGGCCGGGCGGCCGAGAATCAGGTCGTGTTGCAGGACGGCACCGTTTCGCGACAGCACGCCAAGATCAAGCTGGATAAGGGCGAATTCCGCATCTTCGATCTCGCCAGCGCCAACCATACGTATGTAAACGATGTCAAAGTCCTGGAGCCGGTCGCGCTGAAGGACGGCGATGTGGTGAAGTTCGGCGAGGTCGAGTTCCTGTTCAAGCAACTGGCATAGCCGCAAGCTACCTTTACGGGCGCCGCAGCCCGGCCCCACCCCCGCCGGGCTGCTGGAGGAGGAACTGTCATGCCGGCCAAGTTGGTTGTGACCAAAGGCCTGCTGCTCGGCCGCGAGGAAGTCTTGCAGCGCGAGGTCGTCGTCCTGGGTCGCAGCGCGAGTTGCGATCTGTCGGTGCCGGAAGAGCAGGTGTCGCGGCGGCACGCGCAACTGGCACTGCGCGATGGTCGCTGGCACGTCAGCGACCTGCAGAGCGCAAACGGCACCCTCGTTAATGACCGCCGCCTTGCCGAGGGCGAAACCGCGCGGCTGCGGTTGGGCGACCGCATCGGGCTTGGCTCTGCGGTCGAGTTCACGCTCATGGAGGCCATCGGCGCGGACCTGCCCGTTGCTTCGTTAGGGGCGGGCGCGCTGCCGTCGCTTCCTGTCGCGGAGCCGGCGCCCCGACGCACGGGCCTATGGATCGGTATCGGCGCGGCGGCGCTGGTGCTGGCGCTTATTGCGGGCGCGCTTATCTGGCGCAACGCGACGCGCACGGATGTTGCCGCCGAGCCCCGCATCGTCACAAGCGCGGAATCGACTGCCGCCGGCGTCCAGGGAGAGGCGGTCGCGCCGCAAAAGGCGCCGGCCGACCTACCTGCGCCGACGCCGAGACCGAGCGCGACCGTTGCGGTCGCTGCGGCAAAGTCCAAGGCCGCGCAGGCTGGCGGAGCCCCGCAGGCGTCGCAGGGCGGCGCGAAGGCCGCGGGCGCAACGGGGGCCGGGATGAGCGCGGCGATGACCCGGCAGCTCGAACAACTGCCCGCGCTCATCGCGCAGGCGTTCCCCGGTGTGCCGCCTCAGCAACTGCCTGCTGCAATCGCGCAGGCGCTCCAATCCGGGCAGATCAAGCCGGAGGTGGCGCAGGGCTTCATCGAGGCCCTCTTCCCCGGCGTTCCGCCACAGCAGCTTCCCGCCGCGCTGGCCGGATCGTTTGGCGGCTTCAACATCCCCCAGATCCAGACCATCCTGCAGGCTATCTATCCTGGCATGTCGTTCGCGATGCCGAATGCGGGCAGCCGCGCGGGCGCCATCGCGTTTGCGGCCCTTGATGATTCCGGCTCGCGCATCCACATCTACCAGATGAATGCGGACGGCAGCGACAAGCGCGTCCTGATCGAAGACGCCAGCGAACCGGCCTTCTCGCCCGACGGCAAACGCATCGCGTACTTCTCCTACCGGCCCGACGCGGTTGGCCTGCGGATTCGAGTGATGGACACAGGCGAGACGGTCAACCTGACGAGCGGCGACAGGGACGCGTACCCGAGCTGGTCGCCGGACGGGAACCGACTCGCGTTCTGGGACCTCAACGACAACACCGTTGTGGTGGTCAACGCGGACGGCAACGGGCGGCGCGCGATTGCGCGCGGGGAGTTCCCAGACTGGTCGCCGCGCGGCGACCGCATTGCGCTCAAGGGCTGCGTTGGCAACGACTGCGGCATCGTGCTGGTCAATCCTGAGGGCTCCAACGCGGTGCGCATCACGACCAACGCCAACGACGGACAGCCCGCGTGGTCGCCCGACGGACGGAGCATCGCGTTCGTGTCCAACCGCGACGGCAACTGGGAGATTTACGCGGTCAACGCGGATGGCTCCTGGCTGCGCCGCATCACGGACGACCCGCACACCGATGGGCTGCCCGCCTGGTCCGCCGACGGGCTGCGCATCGCGTTCCGCTCGGACCGCGACGGCAAGTGGGCGATCTACACGGCCACCGGCGTGGGCGGGCCACCGTTCCGCCTCGTCGACGCTCCCGTTCAGTCCTCGGGCCATTGGCAGTGGACCTGGGAGCAGTTGAGCTGGCGTTAGCTTAACCTTACATAGCGTCTCCCTCGCTCCTCTCAGGAGAGGAGCGAGGACGGGGGAACAGACCATGCCTGGCGACGACGCTTATCTGTTGGATCGATCCGCGAACCGGCGCTTTCCGCTGCGCGGCATTACGGTCGTCGTGGGGCGCGGCGCGGAAGCGCAAATGCAAATCGAAGACGGCCTGTTGTCGCGACGCCACTTTGCGCTCACGCGCAGCCCGGAGGGGTGGGTCATCCGCGATCTGGGCAGCACGAACGGCACGGCGGTGAACGGCGAGAAGCTGCGGACGGGGCAGTCGCGGTTGCTGCGCGCGGGCGACTGCATTCGCGCGGGACACAACGAGTGGACGCTGCACCGCACCATTTCCACGCCGCGCGCGGCTCCGCCGCCCGCGCCGGCCCCCGTTGCGCCGGCTGCTGAGCGAGCCCCTGCCGCGCCACAGGCTGCTGCGACGATCCCGCGCTGGCAATGGGCGGCGTCCGTGTTTCTGGCGCTCGGCGCGGTAGTGGGCGCGGCGGCCGTCTTCCTTCCATGGGTGCGCGTTGATGCGCGCCTGGTGGCCGACCAACTGCCGGGCGGAGAGTTGCTGCCCGGCGTTATTGATGCGCTCAAGCAATGGCTCGGCGTCGAAACGCCCGTGCCCGGGCTGGATCAACCGATCAGTTTTCCCATTCGCGGTTCAGACATTCATGCAGAACTGCTGTTGCTCCCGATTGCGCTGATCGCCGCGCTGCTGCTGCTCGATCTGACGCTCAAGCTGGGCCGCTCCAGCCTGCCTGGCCTTGGCTACCTGGCGATTGTGATTTTCCCGGCCGCGATGCTCTTTGCCGAGTGGCGCGCGTCGATGAGCGAGCTGGGCCGGCCCATGTTATTCGGCGTCAGCCTGCTCGATCTGTTGCAGAGCGTGTCGCAGGGCGGAGCGAGTTTTGTGGACATCCGGCTTGTCGCGCTTGGCGGCGTCTATCTTGCTGTGGCCGCCGGTTTGCTGTTGTTGGTGGGCGGTTTTGCGCGCCTGGTGATGCCGTTAGCGCGAAGTTCGCGCTAAAGAGGGAAGCCCGTTCATGGCCGTGGACTCTCGACAAGCAACCCCTGCCACGCATCGCGCGTATGGCGTCATCCGCGCTCGGTGGGTGAACGGGCCTGGCGACAGCCTGGACATTACCTTCCCGCGCATCAGAATCGGCCGGCAGCCGGGCAACGACATTATCGTCGAGCATTCCGCCATTTCCGGCGAGCATCTTGAACTGGATTTCAGCCAGGGACGCGCCTTGGCCCGTGATTTGGGCTCGACCAACCGCACATATCTCGATGGCCGCGCGCTGCCGCCGGGACAGCCGGTGACGGTGCCCCCCGGCGGCGTGCTGCGGCTCGGCGCGGTGCTGGAGCTGGAGCTGCTGCCCCCCGACGCGAGCCGCCCGCCGTTTGCCACGCCGCCGCGGCTGCGCCTGCTGAGCCAGGGGCAGCCGGGGGTGCTCGTCGCTGCGCAGGGGTGTCCCACGCAGCGCGTGGCGCTGTCCGGCCAAACGGTCCGGGTGGGCCGGCGGCCGGAAAACGACATCGTCATCGAGCATCCTGCGGTCTCCGGCGCGCACGCGGAGATCGTTCCGCACGCGGCCGGGCAGTTTCAAATCGTCGACCTGGAGAGCCGCAACGGGCTGTGGGCGCGCGGCCAGCGGTTCCGCAGCAAACCGCTGCGCGCGGGCGAAGAGATCCGCATCACGGACCAGGTGCGCATCGAGTTCATGCCTGCGATGTGCTTTGTCTCGGTGACGCCGGAAGCGAGAAAGACGCCTGCCGCGCAGACCCGGTTCCTCGACCTCCATGCGCAGAAGACAATGCGCATCGGCCGCGCGGCGGATAACGACCTCCGCATCGACGACAGCCGCGTCTCCCGCTACCATGCCGTGCTTGAGCGGGTCGGCATGCGGTACCGCATTCGCGATTTGCGCAGCGACGGCGGCACGTTCGTCAACGGCAAGCGCGTGGAGCGGGAGCAGTTCATCCAGGAGGGCGACGTCATCCACATCGCGAACGTCAAGCTCAAGTTCGCGGAGGATGGGCTGCAACAAACCGACGCGCGCGGTCTTCGGCTGGACCTGCTCAACCTCCACAAGGTGGTGGACAAGAAGAAGGACCTGCTGCAGGACATTTCGCTGTCGATCTACCCGCACGAGTTTGTCGCGTTGGTGGGCACGAGCGGCGCGGGCAAATCGACGCTGCTCGACGCAATGAACGGCTTCCGTCCCGCCACGCACGGCCAGGTGCTTGTCAACGGTGTCAGCCTCTACAAGCACTTCGACGCGTACCGCACCGAGATGGGTTACGTGCCGCAGGACGACATCATGCACCGCGAGTTGACCGTGTACGAGGCGCTTGACTACGCGGCGCGGTTACGGATGCCCTCCGACACGAGTCCGACAGAGCGCGGCCGACGCATCAAGGAAGTTTTGCAGGACCTCGATCTTGAGGCGCGGGCGACGCTGCCGATTAACAAGTTAAGCGGCGGCCAGCGCAAACGCGTGAGCATCGGCATTGAGTTGATCACACGGCCCAGCCTGTTTTTCCTGGACGAAGCCACGTCGGGCCTCGATCCGGGCACCGAGCTGGAGTTGATGCAGCTTCTCCGCCAGCTTACCGAAGACCCGCGCGAGAGTCGGACGATCATCCTGATTACGCACGCCACGAAAAACGTAATGTTGTGCGACCAGGTGATCTTCCTGACCAAAGGCGGCTACCTTGCGTTCTTCGGCCCGCCGGACCAGGCGCTCGAATACTTCGACCAGTACCGCAGCCAGGAGGCGCGGCGGCTGAAGCCGGACTTCGAGTTCGATGACATCTACAACCTGCTGGACGTCGATAAGGCGCTGCCTGAGGGGGCGAGCGAACGGGAGAAGCTGGCATTGGCCGCGGAGTGGGCGCGGCGTTACCGCCAGTCGCCGCAGTACCAGAAGTACGTCGCGCAGCGGTTGCAGACGGTGCGCCAGCCGACGCCCGCGCAGGCCGCGCCCGCGCCGCGCCAGCGTCCGCGCGCATCGGCGTTCCGCCAGTTTGGCATTCTCAGCCAGCGACACTGGTCCGTCCTGCGCCGCGACACGAAGGGACTGGCGATCCTGCTCCTGCAAGCGCCCCTGATCGGCCTGTCGTCCTTCGCCAGCATGGGGGGGGACACGTTCGATCCGGTCAAAGGCTCGGTGGCCGACGCGATGACGACCCTGTTCCTGGCCGTGATCATTGTGCTGCTGTTCGGCACGGTCAACGCGGCGCGGGAGTTCACCAAGGAACTGGCCGTCTACAAGCGCGAGCGCATGGTGAATCTCAAGATCGCGCCCTACGTGTTCAGCAAGGTCTTCGTTGGGCTCATGTTCTGCCTGTATCAGGTAGGCATCTATCTGATTTTCACGCTGTTCACGACCGACTGGCCGCCGATGGATGCGGCGCAATGGGCTTCGCTCTACTTCACGCTCTCGCTCGCCAGCCTGTCCGGCGTCATGCTGGGGCTGCTGCTCTCCGCGCTTTCCACCACCGACGGGCAGGCGGTCGCGCTGATCCCGGTCATCCTGATCCCGCAGTTCATCTTCGCGGGCGTGCTCATGCCGGATCTGGCGAAGGCGCCGGTCATTCCGTACATCGCGACCAGTCGCTGGGCCACAACCGCGCTGGCAACCATCACGCAGGCCGATCTCGCCGGCTCTCAGAACCCCGATATCGACAAGCAAATCAGCGAAGCGAAGGAGAACGAGCTGCGCAAGGCGATTGCCGAGGAAGGCGATAAGGCCGTGGCGGAAGAACTGGACGCTGAGGTCGCAAAGCAGCTCCCCGCCATCGTTAAGGCGCAGACGGACGAGATACTTGCCTCTGAGACGCGCGCCGCGCAGGATCGCGCGGAGGCGCAGGCGCGGCGGCAGATGAGCTTGCAGCCGCAGCCCCCACCGCCTGCGATGGTCGAACAGCAGGTGGCGCAGGCCCGGGAGCAGGCGCGGCGGCAAGTCGCCGCGCAGCGGCCAAAGATCGAGGCGGAGGTGCGCGCCAGTGCGGAGCCAACGCTCCGGCTGCAAGTTGAGAAGGCCATCCGCGACAAGGTTGCTGACACTGCGCGCGCGAAGGCAGACTCAAGCCCACCCCCCGAGAACCCGGCTCGCAAAGCCGCGCGCGAGAACTTCGGGGATATTTTCGATGTGAACGTCGTGGTCAACTGGACTGCGATGATCCTGATCCTGGCCGCGCTGCTGGGATTCATTCTCGTCCTGCAGAAGCGCAAGGACGTGATTTAGCCGCGTGGCTGCGGAGGAGCGAAGCATGGGCTGGGAACTGGTCGGGCAGGATGGTCGCCGCCAGGCAGTGTGGGACGGCATGGTGGCCGGCCGCGGCTCTGACGCGGACTGGATGCTCGCCGACGGTCGCGCCTCGCGCCGCCACGCGCAGTTCTCCATCGAAGGTGACTGCGTCATCGTCCGCGATCTGGGCAGCACCAACGGCGCTTACGTGAACGGCGCGTTCTTCCGCAACACGAGGCGGGCCATGCGCGCCGGGGACCGGCTGCGCATCGGGGATGCAACATTCACCCTGCGGCAGGTCTCGGAAAGCCGGCCGCAGGACGGCCGCAGCAGTGAACCGCCCCGCGCGCCCGCCGGCGGCCCGCGGCCCATATATCCGCCGCAACCGCCGGCCCCTGCGCAGCAGGCGCAGTGGGCGCCGCAGCCTGTTGCGCCGCCCGCGCCCGCGTACCCGCCCGCCTATCCATACGGCGCCGGGCAGGTAGCTTATGGCGAGCCTGAGCCGCGCGATTGGCTGACCACGCTGCTGCTGTGCATCTTCGTGGGTTCGCTCGGCATACACCGGTTTTACACCGGCCATATTTTTACGGGCATCCTGATGCTACTCACGCTTGGGTTCGGGGGCATCTGGACGGTGATCGACCTGATCATCATCGCGACCAACAATTTCAAGGACAAGCAGGGCCGGCCGCTGGTCCGCCGGTAGGCGTTCGCAGAGCGGCAAGAGCTGCGTGATCGCAGGCGCGGGAAGGAAACGGAGATGGGCTGGGAGCTGATCGATGCGACGGGCTGCGCGCATGAGGTGCGCGACGGCTGCATCATCGGCCGTTCGCCCCGGGTGGACATCGTCGTCAACGATCCGCTCGTGTCGCGGCAGCACGCCCAGTTCCGCGTGATCGGCAGCGAGATCGAAATCCGCGACCTGAGCAGCACCAACCATACGTGGGTCAATGGCGTTGAAGTCACCGGCTCGCAGCGCCTTTTCTCCGGCAACGCGGTGCGCGTCGGGCAGTCAACCCTCTGGCTGCGGTGGACGCCGGAGGACGAGGCGGCTCAGGCCGAGCGCCGCAGACGTCAGCTTCCGCTGCGGCCTCCGGTTATCGTCCCCGTGCCGGCGCCGGTGCGGCATGAAGTCCGCACCCGAGAGGAAGCGCGCCACCGGCGCGAGGATGAGCATGGAGAGGAGCCGCAGGATAGCGCGCGACCGCGCGAGCCGGAGCGCGAACCAGGGGGCTGGGTCCACAGGGAGCGGCATGAGGAGCGCCGCAGTCGTGAGCAGGATGCGCGGCAGCCGGAACAGGGATCGGACAGGAGCGATGAGGCGATGAGGCAAAGCATGGCCCAGGAACATGACTTGATGGGCGCAGCCCCGCACTGGATTGAAGCAGGCGGGTGTCCGCGCTGCGGCAGCGCGCGCGGGGTCATGTACGCCAGCCAGGCCGGGCTGGCTGGACCGGTTGCGCCGGCAAGGACGCTGGTGACGATCTTTTCCGTGTGGTTTTGGTCGGCGGTCATTTTCGCGCTGGTCGTTGCGGCGCTTTTCGTATTCGGCGCAGCGGTGACTGGCGGGCTGTACGAATACATCCTTCCGGGGCTTGGCGGACTTGGGGCCGGCATCGTGCTGTTTGGTTTGCTTATCTACATCCCATTCCTGTTGATTGCGGTCGGTATCCCCTGGGGATTCCGCCGGGCGGTTTCGCGCCGCTATCAGCGCCAGCTCGCTGCCTGGGAGGCCGCAAACAACGTCTTCCAGCAGCTTCAGTTCTGCGGCGATTGCGTCGGCGTCTTCTTGCCGGCCACGCGCCGCCTGACGCCCGTCGAGCACCTGCCGACCTTCCTGCAGGCCTGGGCGCGCGACAACGTAGCCTGATCGCAAATCGGGCGATCCTTTTAAATTGGTGGCTCCATGACGAACTTGATGCCGGGACAAATGCTGGGCAAGTACCGCCTCGAAGCCGAGATCGGGCGCGGCGGGATGGGCGTGGTCTACCGCGCATACGACCCTGCGCTCAAGCGCCGCGTGGCAATCAAGGTGCTGCCGCCGCAGCTCACCTACGACGCGCAGTTTGTCGCGCGCTTTGCTCAGGAAGCTATCCTGGCCGCGCAGCTTCGTCATCCCGGCATCGTCACTATCCACGACGTGGGCGAGCAGGGCGGCGCGCACTTTATCGTCATGGAGTATCTCGAAGGGGAGACGCTGGAAGCGTGGGCGCGGCGTCGCGGCAGCGGGATCGGTGTGGAGGAAGCCACGGCCGTCATCCGCCAGGTGGCGGATGCGCTCGACTATGCGCATAGCCGGGGCGTCGTCCATCGCGATATTAAGCCCGCCAACATCATGCGCGGGCCGGATGGCCGCGCGACCGTAATGGATTTCGGCCTGGTGCGCGCGGCCGAGGGCGCGGGATTAACGCGCACTGGCATGGTCATGGGCACGCCGGAGTATATGTCGCCCGAACAGGGGCTTGGCGAGCAGGCGGACGCGCGCAGCGACGTGTACTCGCTCGGCGTGGTGCTGTACTGGCTGCTCAGCGGCAAACCGCCGTTCTCTCGCTCGACGCCCTATGCAACGACCTACGCGCACATTAACGAGCCACCGCCGCCCCTGCGCCAGGTGCGGGCGGATTTGCCGCCTGCCGTCGAAGCCGTCGTAAACCGCGCGCTCGCCAAGCGTCGCGAGGATCGGTTCCAGCGCGCGGGGGATCTCGCCGACGCGCTCGCGGCAGCGGCTGCAGGGCGCCGCATTCCCGTCGCAACCGTCGTCGATACCTCGTCCGCGCCGACCATTATTCGAACCGCACCGCAACCTGCACCGAAGCGCCCTGCGTGGCTATGGCTGGGGACGGCCGCGGTGGCAGTGCTGATCCTTGCCCTGGTTGCCGCGTTCGCGCTGCGGCCCCGCGTCGCCGCAGTCCAGCCGCCGCCCGCTGCTGCCGCTCCGACGTCAACCCTGGGGGTCGAGGAACCGGCGGCCGTGGAGCGAGCCACCGCAACCGTTGCGAACGCGCAAGCTCAGCCCGTCGCAACCGCGGCCCCGACGCTGGCACCTTCCCCGACCGCGCCGCCGCCGACGCGTCCGCCTGACACGCCGACGCCCGAGCCGCCGCCGACCATCCCGCTTCCGCCGCGCGTGACCGCGCGCGACAAGGTCAACGTACGCGGCGGGCCGGGGACGAACTACGCGCGCGTCGGCTCGCTGAACGCGGGGCAGGAGGCGGACATTATTGGCCGTTCGGCCGAGGGTGACTGGTGGAACATCGCGTGGAACGGTCAGACCGGCTGGGTGGCGGCCAGCTTCGTCGATGCCGCGATGGCGCCGAACGTGGCGATCCCCGTGGTGGCCGCGCCGCCCACCCCCACCGCGCCGCCGAACTGCTCGTTGCAGCCCGGCCCGTCCTTCGCGCGCTTCTGGGATCGGAACCGGATGGGCTGCGCGACCTATTCCGAAGATCGCGTGTGGTCCGCCTACGAGCCGTTCGAGCGCGGCTGGATGCTGTGGCGGCAGAACAACGACATGCTCTATGCGTTCTACGGCGGCGGATTCCGCACCTTCCAGTATCCGTCCGCCAACCCGCCTGAATTCTGGTGCGGCGACGCAGCGGCTGCGGGCAACCCGCGCCGCGGTTTCAGCCGCGTGTGGTGCGACAACCCGGATGTGCGCCGCGCGCTGGGCGCGGCGCTGGCCCGCGAAACCGGCGAAAACCGGCCGATCCAGGAGTTCGAGCGCGGCTTCTTTGTGTGGATCAGCGAGCGCGGCGTCACGATCTGGGTCGATTACGCACAGGGCGCGTGGTACGAGCTGCGCTGAGCGCAGAGGAAACATTCGATGCAGGACAACATACCCGACCGACCCAATCCTCCCATCGAACGCCCCACTCCGGTGTGGACGCCCGCGCCGTCGCGTCCGGCGAGGCTGAGCCGGGGCGCGCGCGCAGTCGTAGTCGCGTCGCTGGCGATAGCGCTCATCGCTCTGGCGCTCTCCCTCGCGCTGGCGCTGACCCTGTGGCGCGTCGGCAGAACCACTGCGACCGCGCTCGACGGCGCAATTACCCAGCTTGACGAGGTGTGCGGCCCGAACGCGCAGCCGGTCACGTTCACCTTCTCGCAGACGATCCGCTTCAAGGGCGATATTGCCATGCCCGAAGGGATCGTCATGCCGTTCAAGGGCACGTTCCCGGTCAATACAGTTGTCCGGCTCACCGTGCCCGGCCTGCCCGGCGCGCCGGAGATTGAGGTTCCAATCAACACGGCCATCCCGATTGACACGCAGGTGCCCATCCCAGGCGGCATCAGCATACCCGTCGATACGGAGGTGCCAGTCAACCAGGACATTCCGGTTGAATTGTGCGGCCAGGCCACGGGCGGCCTGCTTCGCGGTATGTTGTCAGATTTGCGGTTGCTGCGACAACAACTGCCTTACGGGCAAACGCAATGAATGCGGTGAAGACGACTCTGGTTGGTGAAGATGACCGGCTGCGGAAGCCCCTTACGCTCCGGCTGGCGATAGGCCATGCGAGTGACGTGGGGCTGCGCCGCGCGGAGAATCAGGACGCGGTCGGCTACCGCCTGGCAGCCGACCCGAGCGCCTCTGAGCGCGCCGGGTCGCTCTTCGTGGTGTGCGACGGCATTGGCGGATCGCTTGGCGGGAAGAAAGCGAGCCGCGTGGCAGTGCGCGAGTTCATCCGCGCTTATTTTGACGCATCGGCAGGGGCGGGCGGCGTTGAGAAGGAATCGCCCGCCGTCGCGCTCCGCGCCGCGTTGGCCGAGGCGAACCATAAAGTTTACCTGGCGGCGGGGCGGGCGGGCGCGCTCGGTCGCATGGGAACCACGGTTGTCGCCGCGGCTGTTGTCGGTTCTGACGCGTGGCTCCTCAATGTAGGCGACAGCCGGGCGTATCTGTTTCATGCGGGCCGCCTGCGACAGCTTTCTGAAGACCACGTCCCGAGCGGACGGAAGCCGGGCGATCGATCGATTGATCGCGCGGTCGGCACCAATGCGCATGTGACGCCTTTTCTGTGCGGTCCCCTGACGCTTGCGGCGGGCGACCGGCTACTCCTTTGCACCGACGGGCTGACGACCGCGGTGACGGAGGGGACAATTGCGGCGTTGCTCCAGGCGTTCTCGGCGCCCGAAGCCGCGCGTCAGCTCATTGAGCGGGCGAAAACCGGCGGCGCGGCCGACAACGTAAGCGCGCTGGTGGTTGGCGCAGAGGCGCTCGAACCGGAACGCAGCGAGCGGAGGATGGGCCACGCCGGAGAAAACGAGGCTGCCCCTGGCCGGGTTGCTGCCGCCGCGGCCCGACTCGGAGATCGAGCCTGGCAGCGACGATGGCTGCCGTGGATTTATCTCGTCGCGTTGATTCTGGTCCTGCTGGTCGGCGTTGTTGTCGGCCAGCGGCTTGCCGGCTGAGCGCCCGCAGGCGCCGGCCCTGTTGCTTATCGCGATCCTGCCAACGGAGAAGGACTCATGCAAATCATCACTCAGGACGGCCGCAATTATCCGCTGCGCCTCGGCGAGAACACCCTCGGCCGCGGCCCCGACAATGCGATTGTTGTGCCAAACGTGTCTGTCTCGCGCCATCATGCCTGTCTGTACTGGGACGGCAGCGTGCTGTTTGTCTCCGACAGCGGCAGCGTGAACGGGACCTGGCTGGATGGCCGCCGCCTTGCGCCTGGCGAGCGCAGCCCGGTGCGACCGGGCGCGGCGCTGCGCTTCGGCGATGACCTGAATGTTCGGGCGGTCTCCTCTCCTGAACCGGCCTACCAGGGCGCGCCGGCTGGCCCGCAGCCGGTGCGCCCGCCTGCGGCCCCGCCTTACGTCCCCCCTGCCTCGCCCTATCCCGGCGCGGCCTTTCCCGCCGCGCCAGTGGCGGCCCCGGTCGCAGCCGTTTCGTCCCACGTGAGCGCGGCCAAGGGCGGTGTGGATCTGCTGCTGGCCGCGGTCGACGTGTCTCTTAGCCGAAACAAGCTGATCATGGCGCTGGCGGGCACGCTCGCCGCGGGGCTGATTCTCGGACTGGCGACGTTCATCGCCACCCGCATTGCGTTTGACGGGCCGGTGTTCGCGCTGCTCTTTACCGCGTTCGGCGCGATCCTCGCGTGGTTGGCCGTGACGTTGACCATCGGCGCAGTCACCCGGATGAGCCTGAACGACCTGACCGGCCGCCCGTCGATGAGCGTTTCTGAGGCCGCGCAGTACGCGTTCCGCCGCCTGCCAGAATTTGCCCTGGCCCCGCTGGCGCTGGCCGCGCTGGTTGCCATCGTCGTGCTGGCCGAAGTGGTCGTGATGCTGGTTGGCCGCGTCGGAGGCGTGGGGCAAGTCCTCGCCAGCCTGCTCTTTGTGCCCGCGGTGGTGGTCAACCTCTTCCTGATCGTCCTGGTGCTCTTCGGCAACTCGCTGCTGTTTCCCATCATCGTCGACCGTGGTCGGGGCGTCTTCGGCGGCATTTCGTACCTCCTGAAGCTCATGCGCAAGACGCCGGGCCGGGTGATCTTCTATCTCGGCTTCTCCATGATCGTGACCTGGCTTGCAACGCTGGCGCTCTGGATGCTCGTCTCGCTTGCGCTGGCGATGACGATGGGCGTGCTGACATCGGGCGCAGGGATTGCCAGCGCGGGATCGATGCTGACAGGCGGCGCGCTTGGCATGCTCCCGATGGGCGACGCTCTGGACTTGCTCGGCGGTCTGGGTGGCTTTGGCAGCGCATCCAGCATCCTGGCTGGCCGGCTGTTGCAACTCGGCACGGTGCTCACCCTGGCGGTGGCTTTCGCGTTTCCCCTGGTCTTGCAGGTCGCAATGGGCGCGGCGGTCTACCTGAATGTCAAAGACGAAGTGACTGAGTAACGGGTTGGCATCGAGGCCAATGGGGCGGCCTCGAAACAAACCTCAAAAGCGAGGCTCGGCGATGAGCTACCTGGAAATCCACGACCGCTCGGGCGCGCGTTACGTGCCAACGGACCACTGCTTCACGCTGGGACGTGGGCTGTCGAACACGATCGTCCTGCAAGGCAGCATGGTGTCGCGCATGCACGCGCGTATCTCCTGGCAGGGCGAGCAGGTGGTGCTGCAGGACCTGAGGAGCACCCACGGCACGCAGGTAAACGGCCGCTATATTCACGGTGACGCAGTGCTGCGCGACGGCGACCGCGTCCAGATGGGCGACGTCTACTTCGTGTTTCGGGAGCGGCCCGACGGCGACGCGCGCCTCTCGGATGTGACGCCCCCGTCGGGTACGGCGCGCCCGCGGGCGCTGGCCGCGTCCGCGTTGGCTGCGCCCGCGCCTCGGCTGGCGCCAAACATGGTTCACTGCCCTTATTGTCGCACTCCGAACCTGCGCACCAACAGCGTCTGTTTCAACTGCGGCAGCGCGCTGCTGATCGCTCTGGAGAGGGGGGCTGCGGGCCACGCGCAGCCCGCGGCGTGGCGGGACCATCCGAGCAGCTCCGGCTGGCTCACCGGGTTTCTGGTTGCTCTCGCCCTGTTGGTTCTGTGTGCGCTTGGCGTCCTGCTCGGGCTGCTGCTCGCCAGCGCCGCGCCGGCCGGTATGGTGTAGGAGGTTTCAAAGATGATCCTGAAATCCCCGGAAGGTCGTGAATACGGATTGCAGGTCGGCGAAAACCTGATCGGCCGGAGCGCGGACTGCTGGGTCCGAGTGGAAGCGCCGCGCGTGTCTCGCCGCCATGCCGTCATCGAATGGGACGGCCAGCGCGGTCGCATCATGGATCTTGGCAGCACAAACGGGACGGTGGTAAATGGCCGCCGCCTGGAGCCGAACCGCTATTACCCGTTCAACGCGGGTGACAAGGTGGACTTCGGCGCAGGCATCTTTGCGGCGACGGCGGATGTGTTGCCGGCGGACGCTGCATCAGTGGGCGCACCGCGCGGTGCGCCCGAAGCGCCGCCGCTCATCCCCGTCAGCATGCCTTTGCCGGCCCCGCCGGCCCCGCCCGCGCGGAAGCGCTCCTGGCCGCTGATCGCTGGGCTTGCGGCCCTGCTGCTCGTGGTCTTTGCCGCGGCAGTATGGTGGGGGTTGAGCCGTACGCGCACGGAGGAAGCGGCCGAGAAGATCGCGCCGGCCGCGGCCGTTGTCAGTGTGGCCGAAGCGACCTCGACGCCGCAGCCGCTCCCCGCCACAGCTACGCTGGCGCCCAGCAAGGCGGCTCCCGCAAAGTCACAGCCGCAGGCCGCTCCGGCCGCGCCGCGGGTTGCGCTCCCGCCCATTAACGCGACGACGATGCCGAATGTCATGCAGCAGTTCATGGGCGGGGTCGATCCGAACCTGCTCGCTTCGATGCTGGGCGGCACGCCTGTGCCCGGCCTGTCTGATATGCTTGGCGGCGGCACTCCCGGCGCAGCGGGCAGCCCCCGCGGCGGTCGCTATCCAGCGCCGCGCCTGATCGCGCCCGCGACCGGTTCTGCCTTCTCCGGGCAGGATGCGGTGGTCGTGCTGGAATGGGAGCCGACCCAGGGGCTGCGCGCCAATGACTACTACTGGGTGATGGTGTTCTACAAGCGCGGTGACCGCGAAGAGGCCGGCGGCGCATGGATGAAGGGGACCAGCTACCGCGTGCCGGCCTGGTTTCTCTCCCAGGCGCAGGGGCGGTTTGAGTGGCAGGTCGTGATTGCCGAGGCCAGCGGCCTGGCCGAGCAGGGCGGTAAGCTGCGCGGCGCGGTGAGCGAGCCGAGCGAGCGGCGCTGGTTCCAGTGGGACGCGTCCACGCCAGCTCAACCGCCCGCGCCGGCTCCCAATCCGGGCGACAGTCCGCTGCCGACGCCGACTTACGGAGGGTGAGCATGAAAGCCCGCGCGCGATTCCGGCTGTTCCTCGTAGCCGTCATGGTATGCGCCATGTTCGGCCTGCAACCGTTTGCGCCAATTGCGCATGCGGACGGGTTCATTGACTTCGAGAACGGCGTCGACGGCGAGCCGATTCGGAGCACCATCCCCGGACTGCAATTCACCACCACCGAAGGCTACGACTGGATCTACGGCGACTGGCGCACGGGCAAGTACAACGGCCCATACCCGAACAACGGCAAGTACTACAGCAACGGCAACTTCTTCGCCTGGCTTGGCCCGAATCAAGGTATGGGCCAGATCGACTTCACGCTCGGGGGGGCAACGTACATCCAGGTGTGGGTGAGCAGCCTCTCCGGCCTGAGCGTCGAAGCGTACAACAAGGACCGAAAGCGGATCGGCTCGGCTCACGTCGCCGGTAATCTGAGCACCGGTGCGATGGCTCGCCTGCGCGTCACCGCCCCCGCAGGCGAGAAAATTGCCTACGTGCAGTTCCACGACAGCGGCAACCAGTGGCTGATCGATGACCTGTCGACGGACGCGGCCGGCGTGCCGGAGCAGCG
>CAZPTI010000052.1:0-21754 GCA_964588925.1 uncultured Anaerolineales bacterium
GATCGGGCGGTAAGCGAGTATTTTGAGGCGACGACGCGCGCGCTGGCGAAGGCCGCGCCCGCGCCGGATGCCCCGGCCGCGGCGAAGGCCGCGTTCAACTGGATCGCCGGCGAGTTGTTCCGGCTGATGAAGGCGGGCGGGGTCGAGATCGACGCGGTTAAGGTGACGCCGGAATCGCTGGCCGCGCTGCTGGCGATGGTCCAGGCGGGGCAGGTCAACCAGAACAGCGCGAAGCGGGCGCTTGGCGCGATGTTTGAGTCGGGCAAGGGCGCGCAGGACGTGGCGCAGGAGCTCGGGTTGACGCAGGTGAGCGATGCGGACGCGCTTGCGTCAATTGTAGCAAAAGTCATAGAGGCAAACGAGGATCAGGTCCTAAAGTACCGGTCAGGGAAGGAAAGCGTCTTCAACTGGCTGCTCGGCCAGATCATGCGCGAGACGCGCGGGCGGGGGAATCCGGCGCTGGCGCGGACCCTGCTTGAGCAGGCGCTGTTGGAGGCGGCGTTGAAGGAGTAAACCATGTCCTTTGACCGGGCAATTGAGGAGATTATCCAGGCCGCGATGGCGCGCGGCGAGTTTAAGAATCTCAAGGGCGAGGGGAAGCCGCAGGATCATTCCGATTATTTCTCCATGCCGGAGGAAGACCGGCTTGCGAATACGGTGCTGAGAAATTCGGGGTTTGCGCCTCCCGAAGTTGAGCTGCTGAAGGAGATGGACGCGCTGCGAAGCCGGCTGAAGGTGGCGCGGTCGGATGTGGAGAAGCGGCAACTGACGAAAGAGCTGGATGAGAAGCAACTGGCGTTTGACCTGTTGCAGGAGCAGAAGGCCGCGGCGCGGCGGCGCGCGCGGAAGGTGAAGTAGCGGCGGAGGGGCGCTGAAGCGCCCACTACGAACGGGAGGGTGGCGGTGGTGGGGTTGTCGCGGTGGCTCGAGCGTGTTTCCAAGGGCCGGGTGACGATTTTGGCCGTCGTCATCTTTTTTGTGTTCACGCCGCTGGTGTTGCCGCAGCAGGCGGCGCGGTTTGAGGCGGTGGCGGGGGACGGGCCTTCGCCGGATCAGTCATTTATCTACACACCGGCGGACTTATACGGGATGGCCGAGGCGTACGGGACGGAGGGACGCGCGGCGTATGTTCGGGCGCGGTGGACGTTCGACGTGATCTGGCCCCTCGTGTATACGTTCTTCCTTGTGACCGCAATCAGTTGGTTAGGTAAGCGCGCGTTTCCCGAGGGGAGCAAGGCGCGGCTGCTCAACCTCGTGCCGGTGCTGGGACTGCTGTTTGATTATCTGGAGAATATCTGCGCGTCGATTGTGATGGCGCGGTATCCCGCGCAGACGCCGGTGGTTGATTTGCTGGCGACCGTGTTCACGCCGATCAAGTGGGTGTTTGTGGTGGGGAGTTTTGCGGCGCTGGCGGTGGTGGCGGTGGCGGCGATTGCGCGGGGAGTTGCGGGGATGCGCGTTCGACGCGGCCATCTCGAATAATCGAATTCGGTCGAATAAACGAATGGGCGCACACGATTCGTTTATTCGACCGAATTCGATTATTCGAGATGGCCGCGCCCGGCCTCGCGCGCTTACCCGGCGGCCGGCGCGACCTGCGTTTCGATGGCCTTGTCCCAGGCGTCGAGGAGCGCGGGGAGGTCGTCGAGGGAGTCGATGACAGCGTCGGGTGTGGCTTCGGCAGGGGCTTCTTCGCGCCACGGGCATTTGACGAGGATGGCCCGCATGCCGATTTTTTGCGGGCCAACTACGTCGACGGCGATTTTGTCGCCGACGAACACGGCTTCTGCGGGCGCGACGTCGAAGCGGTCGAGCGCCTGGCGGAAGATGCGCTCGTCGGGCTTGATGTAGCCCGCGCGGCTGGAGTAGACGCGCACGGGCAAATAGTCCAGCATGCCGAAACGCTCGAGGTCCGCGTCGTGGACTTCGGGCGCCCATAGCGTGTTGGAGACCACGCCAAGGAGACGGCCCTGATCGGAGAGGCGACGCAAGACGTTGACCGCGTCTCCGTCGACCGGCTCCACGGCAGCCGAAATGACCTCGTAGTACGCCTGCATCGCCTGATCGAAGACCTTCTCCGGCACGCGGACGCCGACCGCCTCTAAGCCCTCGCGGACGACGGTCTCGGCCTGGTTGCTGTAGTGCGTGCGCCTGGCCTTGGCCTCGAGCGCGGCGGCCATGCGCGCGACGGCGCGGCCGGCGAGCTCGGGATCGCTGACCTTCACCCCGCTCTGCATGGCGACCTTGAGAAACGCGCGCAGCGCCTGGCCGCCGACGGCCTCGAACGACTTTTCGGGGGGGTGTTCGTAATGGAGCAGGGTGCCGCCGAGGTCGAACAGGACGGCCTGGATAATAGGCATCAGGGTTCCTCCGTTGGTTCAGCCGCGGGCGCAGGCGTTTCCTCGACGCCCAGGGCGTTCATAATCTTCTTCAGGTTGGTCTGGACCGCTTCGGCGGTGTCGATCACGAGCCGCGGGCCGCTGAGGCGCTCCATGCGCTCGCGCGCCTGCTGGTACTGATCCCAGTCGCGCACGCGGTGTTCGGGCATGTCGGGCGCGCGGCGCTCGATGCGCTGGCGCAGCAACGCTTCGTCCGTCGTGATGCACTCAATCAGCTTGAAGCGGACGCGCACCCCGCGCACCAGTTCCTCGACCCGGTCTTGAAACGAACGATAGGCCGCAGGGCTGTCGATGATTACATGCGCGCCGAGCGTCAGATTGTCGCGCGCGAGCGGGATGAGCAATGTGTAGGACAGCACGCTCGCGAACTGGCCCATGTTTTCCAGCTTCATCTCGCGCGCAAGGGCCAGCGCAGCATCCTTAATCGTGTCTTTGTCCAGGTAAACCGCGCCCAACTCGCGCGCGACCGCGCGGGCGAGGGTCGATTTGCCCACTCCCGGCGCGCCGGCAAACACGATCAGGAACGGCTCAGCCACTCAACAGGCCACCCCCGGCAGGCCCAACAGCACACGCGGCGTTTATCTCTTCGCTCTAACGCACCCTCGCTGCGCAAAAGTTCCGCCCGCGGCGGAAATAACCACAAGCCGTTGCGGCAGCACCGACACTTCAATGCGCCGCGCGTCGGCGCGAAAGATTTCGCCGTCCAGGTGGACGGGGATGCCGTCAGGCGTCTCGATGACGATGCGGCCGGCGCGCTCCAACGCGACGTAGCGCGTTTGCCGGACGTGCGTGCCCCTCAGAAAATGCGGCAGCAGGTACAGGATCGTGGCGACGTTCGGGCTATCGGCGAGCACCAGGTCGAGCAGGCCGTCATCCAGGCGCGCGTCCGGCGCGATCTTGAAGCCGCCGCCGGTGCGCCCGCCGTTGGCGACGGACGCCAGCAGAATGCGGCGCGTGGCGCGGCGGCCGTTCACTTCGACCGTGGTCAGCTTCCCGCGGCGGTACTGCGGGATCACGCGCAACACGGCCGCCAGGTAGAGAAACAGGCCGGACAGCCGCTTGATCTTCCGGCTCTCGATGGCGGTGGCTGCCTCGAATCCGCCGCCGAGATGATTGAGAAAGAGTTCGGCGCCGCCGCGCTCGTCGACGACCCGGCCGAGGTCGACCACGCGGCGATGATCCGCCAGCAAGACGCGGCACGCTGCCTCCGGGTCGTTCTCCGGCACGCCGAGCCGCCACGCGTAATCGTTGCCTGTGCCGACCGGGATGACCGCGAGAAGGCCGACCGGCGCGCCCGTTTCCCACGCGCCGTTGGCCTGCGCCGCGCGCACCAGGCCGCGCGTCACCTCGTGCGCGGTCCCGTCGCCGCCGACCGCGACAATCGCGTCGTAACCCTTGTCCGCGGCTTGCTCCGCCATGCGGACGGCGTCGCCGGCAGCCGTGGTTTCGGTCAAGTCATAAGTTGCGCCCGCGGCGGTGAGGGTGCGTTCGATGGGAGCGCGCGCCTGCGCGCCGCGGCCACGGCCGGCCGCAGGGTTCAGGATGATTCGATAGCGCATGTGGGGATGAACTGCCCCTGCGGTGGGTTTAGACGCGTAGGATAGCACGGTTACGCATGGGGGGCAAGCGCGAAAAATCGCGCGAACACCGCTTAACTCTCTTAACGTCGGTTGACGACACAACGAAAACGGTGTACAAAGGGCGCACTCCTCCTACACAAGGACGGCTGATGCGAGATCAAGTGCTGGCTCTGGCGCGCAAATATGACTTTGAGGAGGCGCACTCGCTGCAGGATGAGCGGATCGCGCTCAAGCTGTTTGACGAGACGGCGCGCGTCGGGCTGCACCGAATGGACGACGTGCCGCTGGACGGCGAGAATGCGCTTACCCCGCGCGAGATTCTGTCGGCTGCGGCTATCCTGCATGATATTGGCTATACAGAGGGTTACGAAGACCACCACAAGACGGCGTTTCGCCTGATCACGGGCGAGAAGATGCCGGGGATCTCGAAGCGCGATTTGACCCTGATCGCGCTCGTCGCGCGGTACCATCGCGGCGCGACGGCGGACCCGGCCAAACATGAGGCGCTGGCTGCGCTACCGTCCAGAGAGCAGCGGATGGTGACGCGGCTGGGGGCCATCCTCCGCTTCGCAGACGGGTTGGATCGCAGCCACACCGACGCAGTCAGGGACCTGCGCGTGAGCCTGGAGGGCAACCGCCTCGTCGTCGCGCTCGATCCGGGCACGGACGACGAGGAGGAGCGGCTGGCCGGGCAAAAGAAGGCGCGCTGGTTCGAGAGCGTGTTCGGCGTGCGCGTCGATCTGCGATAGGCGCAGCCCTCACGGCGCGTAGTCCGAGTAGCCGCCGACGATCTCGCGGCCGGCGCCGCCTTCCAGCGCGACCACCCGGTCGACGATACGGTCGAGGAAATAGCGGTCGTGCGAGATGACGAGCACGGCGCCGTTGAACTCCTCCAGCGCCCCCTCCAACACCTCGGCAGACGGGATGTCCAGGTTGTTCGTCGGCTCGTCCAGCATCAGGAAATTCACGTCGGAGAGCATGAGCTTTGCCAACTGCAAGCGGCTGCGCTCGCCGCCGCTAAGATGGCGCACCTGCTTCTGCGCGGCGTAGTAGTCGAACAGGAAGCGCTGGAGGATGGCGACCGCGTCGGTTTCGTACATGGGTTTGGCGTCGCGAATCTCCTGCACGAGCGTCCAGTCGGGGCGCAAGGTTTCGTGCTGCTGCGCGTAGTAGCCGATTTTGACGCTCGGGCCCAGCTTGATCACGCCGCCGTCCGGCTGCTCAAAGAATGCGCGCGATATTGCGCCGTGCGGGTTTGCGCCGGCCAGGGCAACGGGAAGATTGCCGGCCTGCTGCGCCGCATCGAGGATGCAGCGGAACAGGACGGATTTGCCTGCGCCGTTTGGGCCGACGAGGCCAACGCGCTCGCCGTGCCACACCTGGAAGCTGACCCCCTCCAACACGACGCGCAGGTCGCCCGTCACCGCGTCCTCAAACCACTTGTCCACGCGCTGAACGTCGAGCACCTTGTTGCTGCCGCGCCAGCCGCCCAACTCAAGGCGCATCCGGCTCGCCTCCTGCGGGCGCTCGATTTTGTCCATGCGCTCGAGCATTTTGTGGCGGTGGCGCGCCTGCCGCGCGTGGCGCTCGTCCTGCGTGAACGCGGCGGCTTCTTCAAACCGCTTGATGGCGGCTTCGATCTGGGCGATGCGCTTTTGCTGCGCGCGGTAAAGCTGCTCCTGGCGGAGCATGGCAAGCTGCTTGTTGATTGCGTAGTTGGAATACGTGCCGGGCCAGATGGTGATCTGCCCGCGCTCCAGCTCGGCGATGCGGTCGACCGTTTCGTCGAGCAGGTAGCGGTCGTGGGAGACGATGACGACGGCGCCCGGATAACCCCGCACCAGCTTCTCAACCCGCGCCTTGCCGTCGAGGTCGAGGTGATTGTCGGGCTCATCGAGCAGGAGGACGTCGGGCGCCCAGACGATGAGCCGCGCGAGGCCGACCAGCTTGGCCTGTCCGCCGCTTAACTCGGCGACGGGTTGATCGAAGGTCCGCTCGTCCAGTGCCAACTCGCGTAGCGTCGAGCGCACGCGGTTCTCGTAGGTCAGGCCGCCGGCCGCCTCGTAGGTGTGGAGCAGGCGCGCGTGCTCCTCCATGACGCGGTTAAGCCGCTTTTCGTCGCCGTAGACCGCGGGGTCGCCCATCTGCGCCTCTTTGGCGGCAAGGCTGTGGCGGAGGCGCGCGATTTCCGGCGAGCCGGACATGGCGGCTTCGATGACGGTTAGCGGAGCGCCGTTACCGGCGGCGCCGTTCGACAGGTTCGCCTCGCCTGCCAGCGCGGCCGGGGTGACTTCCTGCGGCAGGTAGCCGAGGGTGAGACCCTTCTGCTTCCAGATAGCGCCCGAATCGGGCTGAAGCTGGCCGAGGATGAGCCTGAGCAGCGTGGACTTGCCGCCGCCGTTTGGACCGATGAGGCCGATCTTTTGCCCGGCCTGAATTTCCCAGCTTAAGCCGGTGAGGATGGGCTTATCGAAATAGGTGTGATTGACGTCGCTCAGGTTGATGGTTACGGTTGCCATTGTTGCCTCGCCTGCCCCGCCCTACCGGGGAACAAAAAAGACCGTGGAGTGCGCCCACGGTCGAAAAGTTGACGTAATGCTTCGGTCTACGGGCGCGCTGAACTAGGGCAGGCGCTCCCAGGACGTCTGGCGAGGCAGGTAAACGGTGAGAGGACCGGTACGGACTAACAGCATGGATGGGAGTATACTTGGGGTCTGAGTTCATGTCAAACGGAAAGACAAACAGTTTGATGCTAACTGCCAAACACCCTGAGTTGATCGAGCGGCTGCGCGCGGCGCTGGCGCGGCCCCTGCCCGGACTGACCGCGCAGATGGGCATGGCGCCCCATCCCCGGCCGGGCACCGAGCGCATTCTTGACCCGTTCCTCGACTGCCGACGCGCGGCGGTGCTAGTGTTGTTCTACCCTGGGGCGGACGGGGAGCTGCGGCTGGTGCTGACGCGGCGGACGGACCGGCTGGAGAGCCACAGCGGGCAGATTTCGTTCCCCGGCGGGAGCATGGACCCCGGCGAGGATGCGCGCGCGGCGGCCAAGCGCGAGGCGCGGGAGGAGCTGGGGATCGACCCTGAGAGCTTCGAGGTGATCGGGGAATTGTCGCCGCTGTACATCCCGCCGAGCGGGTTTTGCGTGTACCCGGTGGTGGCGTATGCGGCAGCCGCGCTGGAGTTTGCGCCGAACGAAGACGAGGTCGCGGAGGTGTTGGAGACGCCGGTCGAGCACCTGCTGACGCCCGCGACGCGGTGCGAGGAGACGTGGGACCTGCGCGGCGCGGCGGTGCTGGTGCCGTATTACGCGGTCGGGCCGCACAAGGTGTGGGGCGCGACCGCGATGATGCTGTGCGAGCTACTGGCGCTGCTGGATAATCAAACCTGACATTTGCCCCAGAGGTTGCAGAGGACGCAGAGTCGGTCGATTTCGCTCAGGATGCTCTGAGTCCCCTGCGACCTCCGGGGCAAACACCGACGCTAACCAAACAACACACACACCGGCGCGGGAAGCTCGGCGGACTGGCCGGTCCATTCAAGCGCGCCGCTGGCCTTGTCGATGCGGAAGGTGGTCAGGGTGTGGCCCTTCTGGTTGGCCGCGACGAGCCAGTCGCCGCCGGGGTCGATGGCGAAGTGCCGCGGGAAGGAGCCGCCGGTCGGGCAGTGGTGCGCCAGCGTAACCGTGCCGGAGTCGTCGTTGACGCGGAAGACCGTGATGCTGTCGTAGCCGCGGTTGGCCGCGTAGACGAACTGGCCGTCGGGCGAGACGGCGACTTCTGACGGCGTATTTTCCCCCTGCCAGCCCGCGGGCAACAGCGACATCTCCTTTGGCTCGCGCAGCAGGCCGTCGTTCTGTTCGTAAGCGTAGACGATCAGCGTCGAGTTGAGCTCGCCCGTGACGTACAGCCAGCGGCCGGACGGGTGAAACGCAAGGTGGCGCGGGCCGCTGCCGGGGAAGACGTCGTAGACCATGACTGGCTTCTCGCTGATCCGTCCGGCTACCGGGTCCAGCGCGTACTGGTAGATGCGATCCGCGCCGAGGTCGGCCGCGAAGGCGTAGCGGTTGTTGCGGTCGGGGATGATGCAGTGCGCATGGGGCGCGTCCTGGCGGTCAGCGACCGGCCCGGCGCCCTCCCCCGGCATGGTGTGCTGGATCACTTGCGACGGCGGTTCGAGCGCGCCCTGCTCGCCGATGGGCAGGCTCGCCACGCTGCCGCCGACGTAGTTGGCGACGAGCGCAACCCGGCCGCTGGCGTCGACTGAGATGTAGCATGTCCCGTCGCCTCCCGACGGCTGCTCGTTGATCAGCCGCAAATCTCCCGACGCGGGATCGATCTCAAACGCCGCCACCTTGCCGCCGCCCCCGGCCTCGCCGATGGCGTAAATGCGATTCCCGCTGAGCGTGAGGAAGGTGGGGCTATCCATGCGCGCAGCAAGCCCCTCGATGCGCAGCGCGCCGCTGGCGGGCAGCAGGGTTGCGCGGTAGATGCCCTCAGACGTCTGACCGGACGGCGCGGGCTGATCCGTGTACGTCCCGATGTAGAGCGTCAGCGTTTGCTCCTCGTTCCAGTCCATGCCGTCCTCCCTTTACTGAATCGTGTAGGTCTCGCCATGCGCCAGGACGCGGATGCGATCCTGCCAGCCGGCCGCGCGGGCAGCCGCGACAAAGTCCTCCAACGGCGACTTGAATACGTCGTAGTCGTTGTAGTGGATCGGGATCGCGACCTGCGGCTGGATGATTTCGAGCATCTTGACGCCCTGTTCCGCGTCCATCGTCAGCAGCAGGCCGAGGATCATGGTGCCGCCCAGGTGCATCAGCGCGATGTCGATGCCGGGGAAGCGCCGCGGAATCTCGCGGATTTCGTCGAAGACGAGCGTGTCGCCGGTGATATACATGCGCAAGGGGCGCTGCCCGTTCGCGGGCTGAAACTCCAGGATGCTGCCCATGACGTCGGGCAGGACGAAGGAGACGACGGGCGGGCCGTGGCGGCCGGGCGTGGCGGTGATGGTCAGGCGGCTGCCGCCCTTCGTCACCGTAATGCTCTCCCACTTGTCGATGGCCTCCGTGGCGCGGAAGCCGCGGCTCTCCAACTCGCGCGCGGCGGGCGGGGTGGTGATGATGGGCAAATCCTTCGCCAACTCGGCCTCGGCAACCTGGTCGAAGTGATCGCCGTGGAAGTGGGAGAGCAAGACGAAATCGACCGGCGGCAGTTGATGGATGTCGATGGCGGGGTCGGTCTGGCGCGTGCCCTTTAGCCCGCCGCCCAGCTCCACCTGTTCGTGGCGGTGGATGAAGTTCGGGTCGGTCAGGATGGTGAATCCACCGTAACGGAGCAGCACGGTGGCCGTGCCGATGAAAAAGATGGAACCGCGGGCCTCGCCGGTGGAGGGCGTTTGAAGTTCGGGTAAAGCCAACTGCTTGTTCATACTGTCAATCCTTCCTCACATCCTTACGCGACGTTGCGCAATGTCCCAACATCTTAGCATGCGCAGGAATTGACAGTCGTCATCTGTCTTCCTAATCGCGCGCGGCGGCTTTGTGCTATAATGCGCGTATGTCAGAAACGGACCAAAACCAGATTTCTTCCGGGGGCAATGATGCAATATCGGACTTTCGGCAAACTGGACTGGCAGCCCTCCGCGCTCGGGTTCGGCGCGATGCGGCTGCCGATCATCGACGGTGATCCGGGCAGGATCAAAGAAGAGCAGGCAACGAAGCTGGTGCGCTACGCCATCGACCACGGCGTGAACTATGTGGATACGGCGTGGCCGTATCACCGCGAGCAGAGCGAACGGTTCCTCGGCCGCGCGCTGGGGGACGGATACCGCGCGCGCGTGAAGCTGGCGACGAAGATGCCGTGCTGGCTGGTGAAGGAGCGGGCGGATTTCGACCGCTACCTGGACGAACAGCGGGCGCGGCTGAACACGGAGAAGATCGACTTCTACCTGCTGCATGCGTTGGATGCCAACCGCTGGCATCAGATGCGCGACCTCGGCGCGCTGGACTGGGCGGAGAAGGCGCGGGCGGACGGGCGCATCGGCCACCTCGGCTTCTCGTTCCACGACAGCTACGACGCGTTCCAGGAAATCGTCGACGCGTACGACGGGTGGACGTTCTGCCAGATCCAGTACAACTACCTCGATGAGGAGTACCAGGCAGGGACGCGCGGGCTGGAGTATGCAGCCGACAAGGGGCTGGGCGTGATCGTAATGGAGCCGCTACGCGGGGGGCTGCTGGCCGGGCGCGCGGGGCAACGCGTGGGCAACGGGCTGCCGCCGAGCATCCAGGCGCTGTGGGATTCGGCGACGATACGGCGGACGGCGGCGGAGTGGGCGTTCCAGTGGCTGTGGGACAAGCCGCAGGTGTCGCTCGTGTTGAGCGGGATGAGCACGCTGGAGCAACTGAAGGAGAACATTACGAGCGCGAACCGGTCGGGTCCGGGCAAGCTGAGCGCGGAGGAACTGGCGCTGGTGGGCCGGGTGCGCGATGAGTACCGGCGGCTCACGCCGATCCCCTGCACTGAGTGCAAGTACTGCCAGCCGTGCCCGAACGGGGTGAATATCCCAGTGGTGTTCGGGTTCTACAACGAAGCGGTGATGTTCAACCAGCGGAGTTACGGCCAGTACGCGTACGCGAACTGGCTGCCGGAAGATCAGCGCGCGGACAAGTGCCTTGCGTGCGGCGAGTGCGAGGCGAAGTGCCCGCAGCATATTCAGATTGTGGAGTGGCTGGAGACGGCGGGGGAATATCTGGCGGTGGCCCCGTAACGTTGTCGGGAGCTTGCTAACTTGCGGGATCGTGGGGTCTCAGAGTTATGAGACTGTCTTTGAACAACGACTTATCCGAGGCGGCGCGCAGGGTCAGCCGCGCCGCGCGCCTCATCGTCCTGACTGGCGCGGGCGTCTCGAAGGAGTCGGGCATCCCCACCTTTCGCGAGGCGCAGGATGGGCTGTGGGCGCGGTATGACCCGATGGAGATGGCGTCGGAGCGCGGGTTTCTGCGCAATCCGAAGCTCGTCTGGGAGTGGTACGAATACCGGTTCGGCATGGTGGCCTCCGCGCAGCCGAACCCGGGGCACCGGGCGATTGCCGCGCTGGAAGAGGTTGTCCCGGCGGTGACTGTGGTCACGCAGAACATCGACGGGCTGCACCAGGCGAGCGGGTCGACGCGCGTGCTGGAGCTGCATGGCAGCATCCAGCGGTACAAGTGCTTCGGCGGCAAGCATACGGGCTATACGCGGGATGATTTCGCGGGGCAGAGCGAGAAGCCGCCGCGCTGCCCCCGGTGCGGCGACTTGATCCGGCCCGATGTTGTGTGGTTCGGGGAGTACCTGCCGCAGCAGGTGATGCAGGACGCGTACGCGGCGTGCCGCGCGGCTGATGTGGCGCTCGTCGTCGGCACGTCGGGTGTGGTGCAGCCGGCCGCGTCCCTGCCCTTTGTGGCGCAGGACGCGGGCGCGACGGTGATCGACGTGAACCCGGAGGAAGACGAAATCAGCGGCATGGCCGACATCTTTCTGCGGGGGAAGGGCGGCGAAGTGCTGCCGCGCCTGCTAGAAGCGGTGCGGGCTTTGCGCTGACGGAGGGTTTTTATGGAAGCGCCGATTGCGTGGTTGCTCGAAGGCGCGCCGCACATCCGCTATCGCGCGCGGCGCGATTTGCTCGGCTTGCCCGAAGATAATTCCCTCGTCGCCGCCGACCGGCAAGCCATGCTGGCCGATCCGCTCGTTCAGGGGATTATTGCCGAACTGCGCGAATGGCCGGGGCCGGTCATTGCCAGCCACAAGTCCGCGAAGCAGCACTTCCACAAGCTGACGTTCCTGGCCGATCTCGGCCTGCACGCGGATGATCCCGGCATGAGCGCAATCGTCGAACGCGTGCTGGCGCTGCGCTCCTCGGAAGGGCCGTTTGCGCTGCATATGAACATTGGCGTGGCGTATGGCGGCACGGGGCAGGACGAGCTGGCGTGGGCGCTATGCGACACGCCGTTGATCGAGTACGCGCTGCTCAAGCTGGGGCTGGGCGCTGATCCGCGTGTCGCGGCGGCCGGAGAGCATTTGGTGGCGCTGGGGCGGACGGACGAGGCGCGCGGGTTGATGGGCTGGCCGTGCGCGGTGTCGCAGTCGCTCGGTAGCTGGCGGGGGCCGGGGAAGAAGGGCGATCCGTGCCCGTTCGCCAACCTCGCGATGCTCAAAATGGCCGCGCAGCATCCCCTGTGGCGCGACGCGGCGGAGACGCGCGCGGGCGCGGAAACGCTGCTCTCCCTCTGGGCCGACAGCCGCACGCGGCACCCCTACATCTTCTACATGGGCGACGACTTTCGCAAGCTCAAAGCGCCGTTCATCTGGTACGATCTGCTGCACGTCCTCGAAGTCCTGACGCAGTTCCCGTGGGTGAAGGGGGATGCGCGGTTGGATGACATGCTGGCCGTGCTGGCGGGGAAGGCGGATGCGGAAGGGCGTTTCACCGCAGAATCGATCTATCAACCGTGGGCCGCGTGGGAGTTCGGGCAGAAGAAGGCGGCGAGCCGGTGGATTACGCTGCTGGCGCATCGGATTCTGAGGCGCGTCGCATCGGTTATAATGTAGCGAGAGTTTGATAGCGAGGGGTTGCCATGACATCGACGCTGATCCGCAACGGAAAACTGATCCTCCCGGAGGGCGAGCGCCGCGGCGACATTTTGCTGGCGGGCGAGAAGATACAGGCAATCGGCGCGGGGCTGGCCGCGGACGGGGTTGACCGCGTCATCGACGCGGAGGGCTGCGTCGTGCTGCCCGGCGTGATCGACCCGCATACGCATATCGTGCTTGACACGGGCATTTATAAGACGGTGGACGACTGGGAGGTTGGGACGCGCACGGCCGTGTGCGGCGGCGTGACCACGGTCATCGACTTTGCGACGCAGTTCCCCGGCCAGGACGTGCGGCAGGCGCTCGCTGCGCGGCAGGCCGAGATCGCGGGGCTGGCGCAGATCGACTACGGGCTGCACATGATGCTGACCGAACTGCCTGAGGTGGATAGCGAGCTCGACCGCTGGATGGCGCAACTGCTGGCCGATGGGATCAACTCGGTCAAAGTGTACACGACGTACCGGCCGAACTATTACCAGGAGGACGACGCGCTGCTGCGCGTGTTCCGTTCGGCCGCCGGACATGATATGGTGGTGATGATTCACTGCGAGAACGATGCGCTCGTCACCGCGGCACGCGAGCGGCTGGTGCGCGCGGGCAAGACGAGCCTGGCCTATCACGGCGCGGCGCGTCCGGCGTTGGCGGAAGTCGAAGCCGCGAACCGCAGCCTCTTCCTCGGCCGCGCGGCCGGCGATCCTACAATCTATATCGTTCACTGCTCCGTCAGCGATACGGTGACTGAGGTCACGAGGGCCGCGCGGGAGGGCCAGAAGGGCATCGCGGAAACCACCGTACAGTACCTCACGATTGATGAGCGCGTTTACACCGGACCGCATCCCGAATGGGGCATCATGCAGCCGCCGCTGCGCGCGCCGGAGGAGAAGGCGAAGCTGTGGGCGCAGATCGTCCGCGGGGAAATCGCTACGGTGTGCACGGACCACTGCGACTACAGCATCAGCCAGAAGCGCGAACACTCGGAGTTCACCAGGACGCCGGGCGGCATCCCCGGCCTCGAAACGATGCTGCCGCTGCTGGTCACGGGCGGCGTGGCCGAGGGGCGCATTACGTGGAACCGGCTGGCCGAGATTACGAGCGGCAACGCGGCGCGCATCTTCGGGCTAAAGCATAAGGGCAGCCTGGCAGTGGGCAAGGACGCGGACGTGGTGGTGTATGACCCGCGCGAGAGCCGGACGATCCGCGCGGAGGCGCTGCATAATGTCTCGGGGTACACGCCCTACGAAGGCATGACCGTTCAGGGGGCGGTGCGCGACGTGTTCGTCCGCGGGCGGCAGTTGGTGGACGAGGGCGCGTTCTGTCCGGCAGTCGGCTGGGGCAAATTTACACGGGCGGCATAAGCAAATTCAGAAGTTTGCGTTACATCCCCCTTGACAGACTCGACGTCGTGTCGCACAATGTACACGTGTGCGCACGGCGTCGTTGCGTTTCGTCACCTTCCTTCGCCTCGCGCGCAAGATTGATGTGAACCTGCTCTGGCGGCGGTTCACGCTGATGGAGGCGCGATATGACCACAGTCACTCCACAGGTGTTGAGCGCAGAGACGACCGCGCTCAGCCCGCTGCAGCAAATGGTTCGGACCACCCGGACCGATTACTGGAACGATTCCTGCTCCATTGAAGAGTTAACCTACGGCATCTCCCACGGCGCAGTCGGCGCGACCACGAATCCTTCCATCGTCCTCAACGTGCTCAAGAAGGAGATGCATCTGTGGCGCGAACATATCCACAGGTTGATTGCGGATAACCCGACGTGGACCGAAAACCAGGTCCAGTGGAAGCTGATCGAGGACATGGCCGTGGCGGGCGCAAAGCTGCTGGAGCCTGTTTTCGAGAGGCACGCGGGCAAGAAGGGCCGGCTCTCGATTCAGACCAACCCGCAGTTCTACCGGAACAGCGAGGCGATTGCCAACCAGGCGATTGCGTTCGGACGGCTGGCGCCGAACATCCAGGTGAAGGCGCCGGTGACGCGCGCGGGATTGGATGCTCTCGAGCACGTCACGTATTGCGGCGTGAGCATCAACGCGACCGTGTCGTTCACCGTGCCGCAGATGCTGGCGGTGGCGGAAGCGGTGGAGCGCGGGCTGGCGCGCCGCGATGCGGAGGGGCTGGACACCGCGCAGATGTCGCCCGTCTGCACGATGATGATCGGGCGGCTGGACGACTGGATGCAGGTGCTGGTGACGCGGGATGGGATCGACATCGATCCTGAGTATACGAAGTGGGCGGGCATTGCGGCGTTCAAGAAGGCGTATGGCATCTACCAGGAGCGCGGCTATCGCACCCGACCGCTGGCCGCCGCGTACCGGCATCTGGGGCACTGGGCCGAGCTGATCGGCGGCGACATCGTGCAGACGATGCCGTACGAGTGGGCGCTGAAGGCGAACGCGTCCGATATTCCGGTCATCCCGCGCATGCAGAACCCGGTTGATCCTGCGGTTATCGACGAGCTGCTGCGGAAGATACCGGGCTTCCGCCGGGCCTACGAGGTGGACGGGCTGCGGCCGGAGGAGTTCGACGGCTACGGCGCGACCGTGCGCACGCTGCGCTCATTCATCGCGTCTGCGCACGACCTGGCCGCGGTTATTCGCGACTTCATGCTGCCAAATCCCGACGTGAAGTAACTTAAGAAACCATGCGTCGCTCCGTCTCCATCGAGGACATCGCGCAGGCCGCGGGCGTTTCGCACGCGACCGTGTCGCGCGCGCTGCGCGACAGCGCGCAGATCAGCCCGCCGGTGCGCGAGCTGGTGCAGCGGCTGGCGCAGGAGATGGGCTACACGCCGAACGCGGTCGCGCAGAGCCTCAAGGGGCAGCGGACGCACACGGTGGGGCTGGTGGTGACGTCGATCTCGGACCCGTTCTATGGCCGGCTGGCGCGAGGGGTCGATGAGGGCGCGCGCGCCGCGAACATGGACGTGTTCCTCGGCGTGTCGGGCAACAGCCCGGATGAGGAGATGGCGGTCATCGAGTCGTTCCAGCGGCGACGGGTGGAGGGAATCATCACGGCGTCATCCCGGCTGAGCGACGAACAGTTAGGGCGGCTGGCGGAGGCGGGGACGCCTGTTGTGCTCGTTAACCGACAATCCGAAGGCGCGCAGTCGCCGCTGCCCAGCGTCCAGGTGGACAACTACGGCGGCGCGGTGCTCGCCGTGCGACACTTGATCGGCCTGGGGCATCATGCTATCGCGTATCTCGGCGCGGCGAACCGGCCGGTGGCGAACCGCGAGCGGCAGCGCGGTTATCGGCACGCGATGAACGAGGCGGGGCTTCCGGCGCGTGAGGCATGGGTCAGGACGGCTGCGCTCGACCGCCGGTCTTATTCGGATGACGTGGAAGATGGACAGCGGTTGATGGCGGAGGCGCTCAAAGAGGGCGTCACTGCGGCGTTCTGCTTCAACGACATGCACGCAGTCGGCGCGTTGATGGCGTGCTGCGAGGCGGGCGCGGCCGTGCCGGAAGACGTGAGCATCGTCGGATTTGACGATGTGGATATTGCGCGGTACGTCTCGCCGCCGCTGACGACCGTCCACCAGCCGAAGCTGCGGCTCGGGCAGATCGCTATCGAGATGCTGCTGCGGATGATGGCGGACGAGCGCGTGGAGGACGAGTGCGTCGGGGTGGAACTGGTGACGCGGGGGAGCACGGGGCAGAACGAGACCTGACGGGTTTTGAAAACCCGTCAGGTCTTAACTCATGAGGGTGATCTATGCGGCAATACACGGCGGAAAACCTGGTGATTCATCCCCAGTTGGGGCCGGACCCGCGGTTAGTGGTCGAAGTGACGCCGCCCGTTGCGGGGTGGGAGACGATCACCTTTCGGGTGCGTCGGATCGCGCCGGGGGAACGGTGGACGTTCGAGACGGGGGAGAACGAACTGGCGGTGGTCGTCCTGGGCGGCGTTATCGACATTACGTCGAACCGCGGCGAGTGGCGCGGGGTGGGAGGGCGCGCGAACGTGTTTGCGGGGCTGCCGCATGCGCTGTACCTGCCGCGCGCGACTGAGCTAAGCGTGACGAGTTCCGTTGGCGCGGAGTTCGCCGTCGCGACCGTTCCCGCGCAGCGAGACTTCGAGCCGCGACTGGTGACGCCCGCCGAGGTCAACGTCGAGATACGCGGGGGCGACCACGCGACGCGGCAGATCAACCAGATTATGCCGCCGGGCTTTCCGTGCGACCGGTTGGTCGTCGTCGAGGTGCACACGCCGGGCGGAAACTGGTCGAGCTACCCGCCGCACAAGCATGACATCCACATCGAAGGCAAGGACGGGGCGCTGATCCAGGCCGACCTCGACGAAATCTATTACTACAAGATCGACCCGCCGGAGGGGTACGCGCTGCAACGCATCTACACGGATGCGGAGTCGCCGCTGCACGCCGCCGGTTATCCGATTGATGCGGCTGTGATCGCGCGCGACAATGACGTAGTGCTGATCCCGGAAGGCTATCACCCGGTGTCAAGCCCGGTCGGTTATACGACTTATTACCTGAACGTCCTTGCCGGATCGGCGCAAAGCCTCGCCAGCAAGGACGATCCCACCTACGCGTGGATCAAGGATAGCTATCAGACGAGGGACCCGCGCGTCCCGATTTATCCCGTGCCTTCGCGTTAGGAGCAACGCTCATGCCCCAGAACACCGTCCGCCTGACGATGGGCCAGGCCATCGTCCGCTTTCTCAAGAACCAGCACGTCGAGCGCGACGGCGCGGAGAATCCGTTCTTCGCCGGCTGCTTCGGCATCTTCGGCCACGGCATTGTGGCAGGGGTCGGGCAGGCGCTCATCGAGAACCCCGACTTCCGCTACACTCAGGTGCGCAACGAGCAGGCCGCCGCGCACGCCGCGACGGCTTACGCCAAGGTCAAGAACCGGCTTCAGACGTTCGCGTGCCTGTCGTCCATCGGGCCGGGCGCGACGAACATGATCACGGGCGCGGCGACCGCGACGATCAACCGTCTGCCGATCCTGCTGCTGCCGGGCGACATCTTCGCGCGGCGCAACGTTGCGCCCGTGCTGCAACAGGTGGAGTGGTCGACCTCGCAGGACGTCTCGGTCAACGACTGCTTTAAGCCGGTCAGCCGCTACTGGGACCGGCTCAACCGGCCCGATCAGGCGCTCATGGCGCTGCCGGAGGCGATGCGCGTGTTGACCAGCCCCGCGGAGACCGGCGCGGTGACGCTGGCGCTGCCACAGGATGTTCAGGCGGAGGCGTACGACTATCCCCTTGCGTTCTTCCGCAAGCGCGTGTGGCATATCGGGCGGCCGCGGCCGGATGTCGCCGCGCTGCGGCGCGCCGCGGAGCTGATCCGCGCGAGCAAGCGCCCGCTCATTATCGCGGGCGGGGGCGTGATCTACTCTGACGCGACCGACGCGCTCCGCGCGCTGGTTGATACGACGGGTATTCCTGTGGGCGAGACGTTCGCCGGCAAGGGCAGCCTGCGGTGGGATCACCCGCTGAATATGGGGGCGGTCGGCGTCACGGGCACGTTTGCCGCGAACCGGCTGGCGCGCGACGCGGACCTTGTGGTCGGCATCGGCACGCGGTATTCAGACTTCACGACCGCTTCGCACACACAGTTCCAGAACCCCGACGTTCGCTTCGTCAATATCAACATCACGGAGTTTGACGCAGGGAAGATGAACGGGCTGGCGGTGGTTGGAGATGCGCGTGAGACGCTCGCTGAGTTGTTGAACCTGCTGGAAGGGTACGCGGTCAAGCCGGAGTATCGCGCGCAAGCGGGGCGGCTGCATGACGAGTGGGATGCGGAGGCGCAGCGCATCTACGACATCCGCCATGCGCCGCTGCCGAGCCAGGGCGAGCTGATCGGCGCGCTGAACGAGGCGGCGGGCGAGGACGGCATCATGCTCAATGCGGCGGGCAGCATGCCGGGCGACCTGCACAAGCTCTGGCGGACGACGCACCCGAAGAATTTCCATCTTGAATACGGCTATAGCTGCATGGGGTACGAGATCGCGGGCGGCATGGGCGCGAAGATGGCCGCGCCGGAACGCGACGTTTACGTCGTGGTAGGCGACGGCAGCTACTTGATGTTGTCGTCCGAACTGGTCACGTGCGTCCAGCAGGGCATTAAGCTGATCGTCGTCCTGTGGGACAACCACGGGTTTAAGAGCATCGGGTCGCTCAGCCGGTCGCTCGGCATGGACGGGTTTGGCACGCGGTTTGTCGAGCCGCAGGACGGATTCCTCGTCGGCGATTCGGCGGGCGAAAGCGCGCGAACGGTCGAGATCGATTTTGAGATGAACGCGCGCAGCCTGGGATGTCACACCATCCGCTGCCATACCTACGCCGAATATGTCGCGGCGCTAGAGGAAGCAAAGGCGGCGGACAAGACCACGGTCATCGTGATCGAGAACGACCGGATGCAGAGCGTGCCGGGGTACGAAAGCTGGTGGGATGTGCCCGTGCCCGAAGTAAGCGCCTTGCATACGGTGCAGGCCGCGCGGGAGGAGTACGAGGAGCAGCGCAGCCGCGAGCGGTATTTCTTCGAGTAACGGAGGCATGATGGCGGAAAAGCTGATGAATTACGTCAACGGCGAGTGGCGCGAGTCGCTGGCCGGCGAGTGGTCGGAGGTAATTAACCCCGCGACGGGTGAAGTGATGGCGCTGGCGCCCCTGTCGCTGAAGAACGAGGTGGACGAGGCCGCGCAGTTGGCGTTGGACGCGTTCCCCGCGTGGCGGCGAACTCCTGCGACGCAGCGCATCCAGCCGCTGTTCGCGCTCAAGGCGCTACTGGAAGAGCATTTCGAGGACCTTGCCCGCACGATTGTGATGGAGAATGGCAAGACGCTCGACGACGCAAAGGGCGAGATGCGCCGCGCCATTGAAAACGTCGAAGTGGCGTGCGGCATCCCGACCATGATGCTCGGCGACTTCTCGGAGGACGTGGCGCGCGGGGTCGACGAGTACATGATCCGGCAGCCTGTGGGCGTGGCGGCAATTATCTGCCCGTTCAACTTCCCCGGCATGATCCCGTTCTGGTATCTGCCCTATGCCCTGGCATGCGGCAACACGGTCATCGTCAAGCCGTCGGAACGGTGTCCGCTCACGATGCGCAAGGTGTTCGGCCTGCTGGAGCAAATCGGGCTGCCGCGGGGCGTGGCGAACCTGGTGAATGGCGGGGCGGAAACGGTCAATGCGCTGCTGGATCACCCGGCCATTTCCGCAGTGACGTTCGTCGGTTCGACCCCGGTGGCGCGGCACGTCTACAGCCGCGCATCCGCTAACGGCAAGCGCGTGCAAGCGCAGGGCGGCGCGAAGAATCCGCTGATTATCCTGCCCGATGCGGACCCCGCGCTGACGACGAGCATCGTGGCGGACAGCGCGTTCGGCAACGCGGGGCAGCGGTGTCTTGCTGCGTCACTGGCGATCACGGTGGCGGGCGCGGAGAAGGTGTTCGAGCCGGCGCTGGCCGAGGCCGCGCGCTCGCGCGTGGTGGGGTACGGGCTGGAGCCGGGCGCGCAGATGGGGCCGGTTATCAGCGACAAGAGCCGCGCGCGGATCGTTTCCTTGATCGACAAAGGGCTGGCGGAGGGCGCGACACCGGTGGTGGACGGCCGCGAGGCGCGCGTGCCGGGGTACGAGGGGGGCTTCTTCCTGCGCCCGACGATTCTGGGCGACTTGCCCCCCGATGGGATGCTGGCGAAAACGGAAATCTTCGGCCCGGTGCTCGGCATGATGCGCGTGGATACGGTGGAGGACGCGATCCGACTGGTCAACAGCGGCGAGTACGGGAATATGGCGTGCGTGTTCACAAGCAGCGGCGCGGCCGCGCGGAAGTTCCGCTATGAGGCCGACGCGGGCAACATCGGCATCAACATCGGCGTGGCCGCGCCGATGGCCTTCTTCCCGTTTAGCGGCTGGAAGAACAGCTTCTTCGGCACGCTCCACGCGCAGGGCAAGCACGCGGTCGAGTTCTTCACCCAGACGAAGGTCGTGGTGGAGCGGTGGCTGAGCGAGTGGACGCGGCAGTTTTAGCCTGATGCGATAAAAGCGGGTTCTGCCACAGAGGTCACAGAGAGCCTCTGAGGTCTCTGCGACCTCTGCGGCAAAAGTGAGGCATTATGGCACAGATTAAGATCGGCAACGCGCCGTGCAGTTGGGGCGTGCTGGAGTTCGACCTCGAAGGCGAGGCGTCGGGCTACGTCCAGGTGTTGAACGAGATGGCCGAGACCGGCTACGCGGGCACGGAGCTGGGCGATTGGGGGTTCATGCCGGTTGAGCCGGATGCGCTCGCCGCGGACTTGCGCGCGCGCGGGCTGACGATGCTCGGCGCGTTCGTGCCGGTCGCGCTGAAGTATCGCGAAGCGCACGCGCTCGGCGTGGAAAATGCGCTCAAGGTGGCGCGGCTGCTGCGCGCGACGGCGGACCACATGTCTGGCTACCTGCCCTTCCTCGTGCTGGCAGACAACAACGGGAGCGAAGCGGTGCGGACTGCGAACGCTGGTCGGGTGGAGCCGGGCATGGGGCTGAGCGACGCGGAATGGCAGGTGTTCGCGGCGGGCGCGCAGGAGGTGGCGCAGAAGGTGCTGGATAAAACGGGGTTGAGCACGGTGTTCCATCACCACTGCGCGGGGTATGTGGAGACGCCCGACGAGATCGCGCGGCTGATGGAGCTCACCGATCCCGGCCTGCTCGGGCTGGTGTTTGACACGGGGCATTACGCGTTCGGCGCAGGGGATTGCGCGGCCGTGACGGAGGGGCTGCGACGGTTCAACGACCGCATCTGGTACATCCATTTCAAGGACTGCGAGCCGGACGTGGCCGCGCAGTCGCGCCGCGAGGGGTGGGACTACTTCGAGTCGGTGCGCCGCGGCGTGTTCTGCGAGCTGGGCAAAGGGTGCGTCGACTTTCGCGCCGTAAAGGCATGGCTGGATGGCCGCTCCGATCTTAAGTGGGGGATTGTGGAGCAGGACGTGCTGCCGGGCATGGGGAAGCCGCGAGAGAGCGCGGCGCGCAATCGGGAGTATTTGCGGAGCATTGATTTGTAAAGAACGAGACCCGTCCGGTTTTCCGAAACCTGACGGGTCTTAACCCATACACCTCAGAGAGGAGGGCGTTTCGTGACAGACTTGCTGAATGTTGGTATCATTGGCGCTGGTCGCATCGGCAAG